>CAYUAF010000040.1:0-13136 GCA_964442555.1 uncultured Allobrachymonas sp. | reverse complement strand
GCTCCACTACGATGGATTCTCGCTGTCAAATTCCACACGAAATGACGAGGAACCATTTTGGATTGTGTCATAGGCAAATCATACGGCCCGATAAAACAAAACTGCCTGCGTTCTTACTGCAAGAGAACGCAGGCAGATTTTGGTCAGCGCACAGATTTATTTACCGCCTTTTTTGAACTCGGTAAACACGCTGTTCATGGCGCTGCGCGCTTCGTTGGTGAAGCTCTCGGGTGCGGCCATTTTGCCCAGATCTTCTTCGCTCAGGAAGGTGGATTTGTCGCCCGCGATTTCGGGTTTGATGAACTCTTTGGCCGCCTTGTTGGCAACCGGGTAGGCGATTTCGTTGGTGAGCGATGCAGATACTTCGGGGCGCAGGAAGTAGTCGATGAATTTCTGCGCATTGCCCGGGTGCTTGGCGTCTTTGGGGATGGCCAGGTTATCAAAGAACAGAATCGCGCCGGTGGCCGGAATCAGTGCTTCGATCTGCACGTCAGACTGGTTCTCCACCGCGCGGTTGCGCGCGATATTGATGTCGCCCGCCCAGCCAATAGCCACACAGGCTTTGCCGCTGGAGAGGTCGTCAATCATGGTGCTGGAGAAGATGCGCACGTCTGGCCGCACTTTGGCCAGCATTTCGCCTGCCGCCTTGTAGTCGGCGGCGTCGGTGGAGTAGGCGGGCTTGCCGATGTAGCGCAGCGCCGAAGGCAGAATTTCGGAAGGCGCATCCAGATAGGCAATGCCGCAGGATTTGAGCTTGCTGGTGTAGGTGGGGTTAAAGACCAGATCCCAGGCGTTGGCGGGCATGGGCGTGCCGGCCAGGGCCTTGTCAACGGCTTTTTTGTTGATGCCGACGGTGACGTAGCTCCAGCCCCAGGGCACGAGGTAGTTGTTGCCGGGGTCTACCTTGTCCAGCTTGGACATGATGGCCGGGTCCAGATTGGCGAGGTTGGGGATTTGATCCTTGTCCAGCTTGCGCAGCAGGCCGGCTTCGATCTGCGTTTTGGCAAATACCGAGCCGGGCACGACCAGGTCGTAGCCCGAATTGCCCGCCACCAGCTTGGCATTGAGCATTTCGTTGTTTTCAAATGTCTGGTAATTCACCTTGATGCCGGTTTCTTTCTCGAAATCGGCCAGCAGGTTTTCGGGCATGTAATCGGGCCAGTTGTAGAAGTTCAGCACTTTGGGTTCTTGCGAGCCGCCGCCTGCTTGTGAGGCGGCGCCGCCCGCTTGCGGCGTGCTGCCGCCTTGTTTGCCACATGCTGCCAGCAGCAGCGCACTGGCTGCGATAGCCAAGAGATGTTTTTTGTTCATTGCCACACCCTAAACGTGAAAAGAAGATGACAAACACAACGGCCTACCCGGCAGGTCCGCGAGCGAAGCTGCGCAAGAGGAACAAGAACCTTGCCCCGCGCGCAGCGCATTGTAAGGGCAGGAGCGGCCAGCGTGGGCATATGTGGCGTGTGTGTATCGCTGGGGCCTGTTCCCCCTATTTTTGAAGGATGCGTTGCGATCAAACAGCTTGCTCGCCGGGGTGCGATCTCTTGGCAGGTCTGGCAGCGACGGCGATAGCTTTTTTGATTACAACCCGAGGGGAACAGGATCTGGCTGCGCAGGATGCGCGGAACGCGCAGAAATACAAAACGTGCAAAAACGCAGAACGCGCGGAGATGCAGAAAACGGCGAAAGAGTGGGAAGGAAGCAGCGGGCGCTTGCGGCATGCCCATGCCGTGTGTGCCGAACGGCGCGGTGCTGCCCGGCGGGCGCTGTAGCTGTGCCGACCGGGGCGGCTTAGAAAAACGCAAAGCCGTGCAGCAGGCGCTGCAACAGGATGACGGCTGCCATGCCCGCCACAAACCCCGCTGCGCCGTAAAGCAGGCGTTGCAGCAGCTTGTTGGTTTGGCGTTGTTCTTCAATCAGCTTGCGCAGCTCGTGCGTGTGCGCGGGTACCTGCCCGCCTTGTTCCAGATAGTCGTGCAGCAGCAAGGGCAGTTGCGGCAGTATTTTGAATAGGCGGGGCGATTGTTTTTGCCATTCCCTGATGAGGCGGCGCGGGCCGACTTGCTCCAGCATCCACTTTTCGACAAAGGGGCGTGCGGTAGACCACAAATCCATGTTCGGGTCCAGCTCGCGCCCCAGCCCTTCGACATTGAGCAGGGTTTTTTGCAGCAGCACCAGTTGCGGCTGGATTTCGACATGAAAGCGGCGCGATGTCTGAAACAGCCGCATCAGCACCAGGCCGAGAGAGATTTCTTGCAGCGGGCGCTCGAAGTACGGCTCGCACACGGTGCGGATGGCGGCCTCCAGCTCTTCCACGCGCGCTTGGGCAGGCACCCAGCCGGATTCGAGGTGCAGCTCGGCAATGCGGCGGTAGTCGCGCTTGAAAAAGGCCATGAAGTTTTGCACCAGATATTCCTTGTCGAACTCGGTGAGCGAACCCACAATGCCAAAGTCCAGCAGGATGAGGCGGCCAAAGGTAGCGGGGTCGGTGCTGACCTGGATATTGCCCGGGTGCATGTCGGCGTGGAAAAAGCCGTCGTGAAAAACCTGGGTGAAAAACACCTTCACGCCGTTGGCGGCCAGCACTTTGGCGTCCAGCCCCAGGGCGTGCAGGCGCTCCATCTGGTTGATGGGAATGCCCTGCATGCGCTGCATCACGATCACGTCTTTGGCGCACAAGTCCCAATACATTTCGGGAATCAACACCAGTGGGTTGTTGGCCGCATTGCGGCGCAGCTGGGCGGCATTGCCCGCTTCGCGCATCAGGTCGAGTTCGTCATGCAGGTATTTGTTGAATTCGCCTACCACGGCACAGGGTTTGAGGCGCCGCGCATCTACGCCGCCCACGCGCTCGATCCAGCCTGCCATCCAGCGCATGAGGCTGATGTCTTTTTCCATGACGGGCTGCAAATCGGGGCGCAGCACTTTCACGGCCACTTCGCGGCGCACGCCCTGGCGGTCGATCAATGTGGCGAAATGCACTTGCGCCACCGATGCGCTGGCTACAGGCTCGCGTTCGAAGTGCGCAAACAGCTCGCCCAGCGGCTTGCCGAAGGTGCGCTCGATGGTGGCAATGGCTACGTCGGCCGGAAACGGCGGCACGCGGTCTTGCAGCTTGGTGAGTTCGGCGGCAATGTCGGGCGGCAGCAGGTCGCGCCGCGTGGAAAGCACCTGGCCGAATTTGACAAAGAGCGGCCCCAGTTGCTCCAGCGCCATGCGCAGCCGCTGGCCGCGAGGCGCATCCAGATTGCGCCCCAGCGTTATCAGGCGGCCAATGGCGCGCAGGCTGGAGTAGGGCGCGGATGACAGCGCCAGCTCGTCCAGCCCGTAGCGGAAAAAGGTCCAGAAGATGTAGATGCCCCGCAGCAGTTTCATGCCGGTGTTACTCCGGCTGGCCGCCTGCCGGGGGCGGCGCGTTGTGGGCGGTGCTTGCGCTGTTGTCAGCCGGCGGGGTATGCGCCGGCGGGTGGGCGGGCGTGTAGGCCGGCGTGGTGTGTGGGGGCGTAGGCATGACAGGGCGGATAAAACCTTGCAGCGCCGTGCGCATGTGGCGCAGCACGCGGGCAATGGCTTGTGCCGCGCCAGCCCCTACGATGCGGGCCAGGTCTGCTTCGCCGTTCCAGCGCACATGGTCTGCCAGCCAGTTGACGGTGTCGGCAAACGCCGTATCGCCGCTGATGTGTATTTGCGGACGCTGCCCCAGCACAGCCTGGCGCGCCAGTTGCGCGGCGCTAGGCTCTTCTACCTGCAGGCGCAGGAGCTCGAGCTGGGTGTTGTCGGCCAAGGCAAACAGGCCGGCCGGCGTGACTTGCAGGCGCAATTGCCAGTTATTTTTCCAGTTGCTTTGCCAAATGTTCCACTGGATGTGCAACACCTGGTCTTGGTGTGCCAGCAGGCGCTGGCGGGCGTCCGGGTGTTGTTGCAGCACGTGGTTGATGGTTAAAAGCAGCCGGTTGCGCAGCTCGTGGCCGAGCCAGTCCGGCAGCTGGGGCGTGCCGATTTTGTCGCGCGCCGCGCCCAGTAAATCAGACAGGAATTGAAAAGGATCTGCTGGATTCATTGCAGCCATTCTCGCTGGTTGTTTCGATGCTGGCAACCCGACCTAAGGCTGTTGCCAGACGGGGCGGGTGCCGTGCTTGGGGGACTTATTGCAGGGATTGCACGCTGGCTACCAGCCAGCGCGCTGCGTGGTCGTGCAGCGGCTTGATCATGTCCCACATCTCGCGAAAAGGGGTGGGGGCCTGCGTGGGCGATTCGCGCACCATGCCCGAAAACTCCACGCTGACCAGCCGCCGGCCTTCGCCTTGCTCGCGGCTGAGCAGGTGGGCTTCGAGCACGATGATTTCGGTGGAGTGGGGGCTGGGGCCTTGTTGCTCGCGCTCCAGCAGGCGCGCGTCCAGCAGATCGCGCATGTCCTGCGTCATCATGGTGCGCAGATGGGCGATGTCCGCTCTGTCCCAGGCTTGCTGCATTTCGACGAAACAGTCGCGCATTTGGGCGAGAAGGGCGTCTTCCTCGTTGTGCCGCTGGATGGAGTGGTCGATTCCTTCCACCACTTCTTCCACCACGCTGGCGGGCACCGATTCCCACGGGCGGGCGGCGGCATCGTTGCCGACTGTGCTGGGGTTGTAGCTGGGCGGTGTGGCTGTTTCCGGTTTGCTCATGGTCATCTCCGCTGTTTTGTTTCTCTATCTATATGTATGGTGCAGGTTGTGCTTGCGTTACAGGTACGGATGCCGGTACGGGCGTTGCGGGCAGGGGTTGTGCGTGGCAGGTGCCAGCACAAGACAAATAGGGGCCGAATGGTTGTGGAAAGGGGTGTTCAGCATTTGATGCCCACATGCAAAGCCACTACGCCTGCGGTGAGGTTGTGATAGTCCACATGCCCAAAGCCCGCTTCGCGCATCATGCCGCGTAATGATTCCTGATCGGGGTGCATGCGAATGGATTCAGCCAGGTAGCGGTAACTGTCGGCATCGCCCGCCACCCATTGCCCTAGCTTGGGCAGGATGCGGAAGCTGTACCAGTCGTACGCCTTTTGCAGGGGTGCGGCCACGCGCGAAAACTCCAGCACCAGCAGCTTGCCGCCCGGCTTGAGCACGCGGCACATTTCCTGCAAGGCGCGGTCTTTGTGCGTCATGTTGCGCAGGCCAAACGCCACGCTGACCAGGTCGAAGCTGTCGCTGGCAAACGGCAGTTTTTCGGCATCGCAGGCCACGCTGGGCAAGATCACGCCTTGGTCAAGCAGGCGGTCGCGTCCTTCGCTCAACATGGAAAGGTTAATGTCGCTATGCACCACCTGGCCCGTGGGGCCTACTTTGCGGGCAAAGGCGCGCGCCAGGTCGCCCGTGCCGCTGGCAATGTCGAGCACGCGGTTGCCCGCCTGCAAATCGGCTACCAGCACGGCGTAAGCCTTCCATGCCCGATGCAGGCCGCCGGACATGAGGTCGTTCATCAAATCGTACTTGGGCGCCACCGAATCGAACACGCCGCGCACGCGGCTGGCCTTTTCGCTTTCCTCCACGGTTTCGTAACCAAAATGGGTTTGGGGCATGTTCACAGTACCTTTTGCGCTGATGGGGAGTGCGCTTATTGTCGCTGATAGCGGCGCGAAGAATGCCGCAGGCGGCGCATGATTTTGCCCGGCGGCAGCGCTGGCGGGGGTAAAAGGCGGGCTTTGGGGCGTGCCGGGCGGCTAGCGCCGGTCATGCAGGGCGTGGGCGATGGTGCCCAGGTCCACATATTCCAGCTCGCTGCCAATGGGCACGCCGCGCGCCAGGCGGGTAACGGCCAGACCGCGCGCCTTGAGCTGTTCGGCCAGCACCTGCGCCGTCATTTCGCCGGTGGCGGTGAAGTTGGTGGCCAAAATCACTTCCTGCACCACGCCGTCGCCTGCGCGTTGCAGCAACTGCTGCATGCCGATGTCGCGCAGGCCCACGCCATCCAGCGGGTTGAGCTTGCCCATCAACACAAAGTACAGCCCGTTGTAGGCCAGGGTGCGTTCCACGGCAGATTGGTCGGCCGGGGTTTCTACCACGCACAGCTTGCTGCGGTCGCGGGCGGCGTTGCGGCAGGTGTCGCAAATGTCGTGCTCGGTAAACGTGTGGCACAGGCTGCAATGGCGCACATGGTCTACGGCGTGCACCAGCGATTGGGCCAGCAGGCGCGCGCCTTCGCGGTCGTGTTGCAGCAGGTGGTAGGCCATGCGCGCAGCCGATTTGGCGCCTACGCCGGGCAGGCGCCGCAGGGCTTGAACCAGGGTGTCAAGGCTGTTGGTGTCGCTCATGACGGGTTGCGGCCTTGGGGCTGGCAAAGATGCGGCAAGCAGTCAGGGCGCTTAGAACGGAAACTTCATGCCGCCGGGCAGGCCAGGCATGCCTGCGGGCATGAATTTGGACATGTGCGCTTCGCTGGTTTCTTCCACTTTGCGCACGGCGGCGTTAAAGGCGGCGGCCACCAGGTCTTCGAGCATGTCTTTGTCGTCGGCCAGCAGGCTGGGGTCGATTTCCACCCGTTTCACGTCGTGCTTGCAGGTCATGGTGACTTTGACCAGGCCCGCGCCCGATTCGCCGCTGACTTCCATATGGGCGAGTTCGTCCTGGGCTTTTTTCAGATTGTCTTGCATGGCCTGCGCTTGTTTCATGAGGCCGGCGAGTTGGTTTTTGTTGAACATGGTGTTCGGCTCCAAAAGTATCAATCGGGTGTGGTGAACGGATTCGTGCCGCGCGCCTTGGCACGGCATGGGCAGAGCGTCAGGACTCTGCGGGCTTGGCAGGGGGCGGTGCTTCGGCCAGGCCGACGCTGCCGGGCAGAACCCGGGCGTCAAACTGCCGAATCATAGCCTGCACAAAGGGGTGGGCGGCAAAGGTTTGTTCTGCCTGCTGCTGTTTTTGCGCGCGCAGGGCGGCCAACCGCAGGGCGGGGCAGTCCACCACGCGGCCATATTCGATTTGCAGCTGCACGGCGTGGCCGACGTGCGCAGCCAGTGCCTGCTCCAGCTTTTTGCGGCTGGGTTCGTGGTTGAGGGATTCTTGCTCCACGCGCAGCACCCATTGCACGGGGCTGCCGTCTGCCGGTGGCGCGGGCTGTTGCATCAACTGGCTTTGCAGCAACAGCTCGCGCGCCAAGGCGGTGATGCTGCCTTGCTCGCGCAGGGTTTGCGCCAGGGCGTGCCAGGCCTCGCCCAGCTCGGTGGGGACCAGGCGGCGGTTGGCGCTGGCTTGCGTGTTGCCCTCCGCTGGGGATGCAGAGCGGGGCGGCAGGGGGGGCTGTGGCTCGGTTTGCTCGCGCACGGGCAGTACCAGGTCGGCCGCAATGCTGGCTTGCGAAGTAGCCGCATGGCTGGTTGGCGCGGGCTGGGGGTGTGGCGCAGCGGCTTGCTCTCGTGTTTGTGCTGTTGGGGCGTGCGCGGGCATGGGTGCGGGCGCATCTTCCCAAGGCGGGGTGTCTGCTGGGGCAGGCGCTACGGCTGCTGTTGGCACGGATGGCGGCTGTGTAACAGGCGGCTTGTGCTGTGGTGCCGTGGCTGTGTTGCCGGGCGGTTGCGCCAGTGTTGCCGGGCGGTTGCTGCTTGTTTCGGCCTGTGGTGTTGCGTCAGGTGCGGGGCTTGATGCGTTGGCCGCAACCGGTGTGGCAACGGGCGTTGCAGCGGGCGTAACAACGGATGCGGTGGCGCTAGCCGCTGTTTTCAGTGTTTTTTTTTCAGCCGCGGGTTTGAAGGCCAGCAAGCGCAGCAGCACCATGCTCAAGCCCGCATATTCGTCGGGCGCCAGCCCCAGCTCTTCGCGGCCATGGATGCAAATACTGTACAGCAGCTGGGTTTCGTCTGCCGGCAGCAGGCCGGCCAGGCGGGCAATTTCGGCTGCGTCGGGGTCGGTTTCGTCTATGGGCATGCCGGGCACGGCCTGTTGTACGGCCATGCGTTGCAGGATGCGGGCCATGTCTTCCAGCGTGCTGGCGGCAGAAAGGCCTTGTTCCTGCAAGCTGCGCACGCCGACCATGAGCTGCGCGGCATCGCCTGCGGCCAGGGCGGCAATCAGCCCCAGTACGTGGCTGCTGCCGACGCTGCCCAGCATTTGCCGCACGGCAGCTTCTTGCACGCCTTGCCCGCCGCCAAAGGCGATGGCCTGGTCGGTGAGCGACAAGGCATCGCGCATGGAGCCGCGCGCGCCACGTGCCAGCAGATACAGCGCGCCAGGCTCGGCGGCAATCTGCTCGGCTTGCAGCACTTGCTGCAAGTGCGCGGCAATGGTTTCGGGCACCATGGGGCGCAGATTGAATTGCAGGCAGCGGCTCAGAACGGTGACGGGGACTTTTTGCGGGTCGGTTGTGGCGAGCACGAATTTGAGGTATTCGGGCGGCTCTTCCAGCGTCTTCAACATGGCGTTAAACGCCGTGTTGGTGAGCATGTGCACCTCGTCGATCATGAAGACCTTGAAGCGCCCCTGCACCGGCTTGTAAACGGCCTGTTCCAGCAGGCCCTGCACCTCGTCCACGCCGCGGTTGCTGGCGGCGTCCAGCTCGGTGTAATCCACAAAGCGGCCTGCATCAATCGCGGTGCAGGCCGGGCACTGGCCGCAGGGCGTGGCGGTAATGCCGCCTGTGCCGTCTGCGCCCGTGCAGTTGAGCGATTTGGCCAGAATGCGCGAAATGGTGGTTTTGCCCACGCCGCGCGTGCCGGTAAATAGATAGGCGTGGTGCAGCCTTTGCTGCTCCAGCGCGTTGGAAAGCGCCTGCACCACGTGCTCCTGCCCCACCATTTCTCCAAAATGGCGGGGGCGATATTTGCGGGCCAATACCAAATAAGACATGGGCAGCATTCTAGGGGCTGCGGCTGCCTTTTGCGCGCCGCGCGGTCCGAAAGACCGGCTGAAGCCGCATGGCGTCATTGCATGGCGCAGGGCTTTGTGCATACACTGTGCGCGCATTGTTCGCCATGGGCAAAGGAGTGCGCATGCAGTTTGCTTACACCATGATTGATGTGCCGCATGTTGCCGATTCTTTGGCTTTTTTTGAAAAATCTTTTGGCTTGAAGTGGCGTTTTCTGCATGAATCGGGCGACTGCGGCGAGCTGGAAACAGGCGCGACCACTTTGGCATTTGCTTCGCTGGCACTGGGGCGGATGAATTTGCCGGCAGGTTGGTTATGTGGCGGCGAGTGAATCGCATCAGCCGCTGGGGTTTGAAGTGGCGCTGGTCACGCCAGCGGTGGAGCAAGCGCATGCGCAAGCCATTGCGGCAGGCGCCGAAGCAATCAAATCGCCGGAAGTAAAGCCGCGGGGGCAGATGGTTTCTTATGTGCGCTGCCCTGACGGCGTGCTGGTTGAAATCTGTGCCCCGTGGGTGGATGAGGGCGACGTGTGCATTTGACAATCGCGATTAAAAATGAGCAAAGCATTTAACAAAGAAACCGATCACGACGACGAGGGCATGCAGGACGCCGCGCCTGCCTTGCTCGGTGGTGGCAAAAACTACATCACGCCGCAGGGCTATGCACGGCTGCGGGCAGAGTTGATGCAGCTGATCGACGAAGAACGCCCCAAAGTGGTGGATACCGTGCACTGGGCAGCCAGCAATGGCGACCGCTCGGAAAACGGCGACTACCTCTACGGCAAAAAACGGCTGCGCGAGATTGACCGGCGCATCCGCTTCTTGACGCAGCGGCTGGAGCGCGCCGAAGTGGCCGACCCCAGCGTGCACCACGGCAGCGACCAGGTCTTTTTCGGCGCAACGGTAACCTATGCCAACGAAGATGGCGATGAAAACACCCTGACCATTTTGGGCATTGACGAGGTGGATAGCCTGCAAGGCCAGGTCAGCTGGGTGGCCCCTATCAGCCGGGCGCTGCTGCGCAGCCGCGTGGGCGATGTGGTGACGCTGCAAACCCCCGGCGGCCCGCAAGAAATTGAAGTGCTGGATGTGCAATACCCCGCCCCCGCCAAGGCGTAGCGACACCCGTGCAGTGCAGGCAAGGCGCGTATCAGCGCGTATAAAAATCACAGGCAAAAAACACAAGCCCGACGTGCCGCATCCATAACAAAACACCCGCCAGCCAGAGGCTGCAAGCGGGTGTCGGGCCAGTCGTGCAATCGGGCAAGGCACAGGCGGTGCTGCCCGGGTGGCGGATAAAAAAGTTAGCCGCCCTTGCGCATCATGTCGAAAAATTCGAGGTTGTTTTTGGTGGCTTTCATGCTCTTCAAGACCAGTTCCATTGCCTCGATTTCGTCCATGTTGTACATGAACTGGCGCAGGATGCGCGACTTTTGCAGAATGTCGGGCGGCAGCAGCAGCTCTTCGCGGCGGGTACCGCTGCGGTTGAGCTGAATGGCCGGAAACACGCGCTTTTCGTACAGGCGGCGATCCAGATGGATCTCGCTGTTGCCCGTGCCTTTGAATTCTTCAAAAATCACTTCGTCCATGCGGCTGCCAGTATCGATCAAGGCCGTGGCAATGATGGTGAGCGAGCCGCCTTCTTCGATATTGCGCGCCGCGCCGAAAAAGCGTTTGGGCCGGTGCAGGGCATTGGCGTCCACGCCGCCCGAGAGCACCTTGCCGCTGCTGGGCACCACGTTGTTGTAGGCGCGTGCCAGGCGGGTGATGGAGTCCAGCAGAATCACCACGTCTTTTTTCAGCTCCACCAGGCGCTTGGCGCGCTCGATCACCATCTCGGCCACGTGCACGTGGCGGGTGGCCGGCTCGTCAAACGTGGAGCTGATGACTTCGCCGCGCACGCTGCGCACCATTTCGGTCACTTCTTCGGGGCGCTCGTCTACCAGCAGCACCATCAGGTGCACATCGGGGTAGTTGGCGGTAATGCTGTGCGCAATGTGCTGCATCATCACCGTTTTGCCGCTTTTGGGCGGGGCTACCAGCAGGGCGCGCTGGCCCTTGCCAATGGGGGCGATGATGTCGATGATGCGGCCAGTGATGTTTTCATCCGATTTGATGTCGCGCTCCAGCCGCATCTGCTCTTTGGGAAACAGCGGCGTGAGGTTTTCGAACATCACCTTGTGCTTGTTGACTTCGGGCGGCAGCCCGTTGATTTTGTCGAGCTTGTTCAGGGCAAAGTAGCGCTCGCCGTCTTTGGGCGTGCGCACTTCGCCTTCGATCATGTCGCCGGTGTGCAGGTTGAAGCGGCGCACCTGGCTGGGGCTGATGTAGATGTCGTCCGTGCTGGCGGTGTAGCTGCTGTCGGGGTTGCGCAAAAAGCCAAAGCCGTCGGGCAGGATTTCGAGCACGCCGTCGGCAAACACCTGCTCGCCCATCTTGGCGCGTTTTTTGATGATGGCGCTCATCAGCTCCTGCTTGCGCATGCGGCCAGTGTTTTCAATCTCCAGCTCTTCAGCCTGTTTGAGCACTTCGGAAACGTGCAGAACCTTGAGTTCGTTCAGATGCATGGTGGAAAAATTCCGCGAAAAAGAAAAAGGGAAATGGTTGAAATGCGTAGCGTTCTTCGCAGGGGCTTGTCAGGCACCTTGGTGTGTCGGCAAAGAATGGAAGAAGAACGCCAGAAAGGGATGCAAGATGGCCGGGATTCGGGCATGCAAGAAAAACGCCCGCATATGCTGTACAAGAAAGCCGCCGGCAACGGCACTCTGCAAAATTGGCGGCATTATAGACACAAAAAATGCTGCGAAATGCCGTGTTTTGTGCGCAAAAATTTCAATGGCAAGCGCCTGTTCGGCCCAGCCTAACAAGGCCGGCGCACCGCATGCAGCGGGCGTTGCAGCCATGCACGCAGGCCAGGCATGTGCACTGTGCGGCTGTGGCGCGCGCATGGGCGAAAGGCCGTGCGGCCTTCTACAATCAGTGCGCTTGAGGGGCAGCTTAGGGGGCTTTATGTCGCAAATCATTCAGGTTCATCCCGTCAATCCGCAGCCGCGCGCCATCAAACAGGCGGTAGATGTGCTGGCGCGGGGCGAAGTATTGGCCGTGCCAACCGATTCGGGCTACGCGCTGGTGTGCCACATTGATGACAAAGCCGCCAGCGACCGCCTGCGCCAACTGCGCGGGGTAGATGCCAAACACCATTTGACCCTGCTGTGCCGCGATTTGAGCGAACTGTCGAGCTACGCGCGGGTGGACAACCGCCAATACCGCCTGCTCAAGCAAGGCACGCCTGGCGCCTTCACCTTCATTCTTGAGGCCACCAAGGAAGTGCCACGCCGCTTGAGCCACCCGTCGCGTAAAACCATTGGCCTGCGCGTGCCGCAGCACACGGTGCTGCAAAGCCTGCTGGAAGCGCACGGCCAGCCCGTGCTGGGCACTACGCTGATCCTGCCCGGCGACGATGCGCCTTTGTACGAGGCCAGCGAGATTGACGCCGCCTTGCACAAGCAACTCGCCGCCATTGTGGATGCCGGCCCGTGCCCGCACATGCCCACCACCGTGGTGGATTTGACGGAAATGGGCAGCGGCGGCGATGCCGTGCTGTTGCGTCGTGGCGCGGGCGACCCGGCCGTGCTGGGGCTGTGAACCTGTGGGTTGGTGATCGGTGATGGCGACTGGCCTGCATCTGCCACGCACCACATAACAACGCTTGCGCCCATGCCTGCATTGGCCGGGCTTGGGTGTGATGGATGGAAACGTGTGGAATAGAAGCAGCCGGAAAGATGCGGCCAAAGTGCCCAGTAGTGCCTGCCTAGTAGTTGCCTAATAAAACTGCCAACTGCCCGGTAAGCAAGGGCTACGTCAAGAAGCCATGTGCGCTGCTGCGATGGAGCGGGCGATGGGAATCGAACCCACGTCTTGAGCTTGGGAAGCTCAGGTCCTACCATTGAACGACGCCCGCGAGCAGGGCAACATTGTAACGCCGCGCTGGGTTCTGTGTTGGCCGTGCTGTGGCAAGCTGTGAAACTGATGCGTGTAGCGATCAAGATTGTGGGCAAAGCGGCAAGCCGTGCGGCGTTGCAAGCTTGGCCGCATTTACGGCGCGGTTTGCGTTATCCGCCATAGCGTGCCAGCAGCCCCCGTCTTCGTGCTGCGCAGCGCCAGAGGCAGAAAAAAGCATATTGAAAGAAAAGCAGATGTGCAGGCGCTAGCCCACTGTTGCATAACGGCCTAAACAGCCCAAACGGCCCTTGTTGGCGGCTCTATGCCGTTTTGTGTGGAACTTGACAACCTCAAAGACACCGATGCACC
>CAYUAF010000039.1:0-13517 GCA_964442555.1 uncultured Allobrachymonas sp. | reverse complement strand
CACTACGATGGATTCTCGCTGTCAAATTCCACACGAAACGACGAGGAACCATCTGGAAGCCGCAGAAGAATATGGTGCTAATGGTGGTCGCGTTGTTGATGTCTTTCTTAACATCAAGGACCCATTTGATTTCAAGGACAGGGGTCAGATCGACAGCTTGAATGATGCTATTGAAAATGGCGATGTGAACAGCCCCGTTTACGGAGAAAAACCGCCAGCATTTAATGCTGGCGAGAATGTTTGGAACACGATTGTTGATAACACGCACCGCTTGGCTCATAACGATGTGATGAACGGGGTTCTGAATTGGATTAACGAATCGTCTTACGACGGCGTGTTCATGTCCGACTCGATGAGGGATGTGCCCGAATATCAGTCCTTCGTCGCTTTCAATGCCAACCAAATCAAATCCGCCACCGGCAACAGCGGGGCATTTGATAGCGAAAACCCCAACATTCTTTATCAGTCTGCCTGGCACGGCACACCGCACCGTGGCATCGAGCAAACAGGCTTCAAACTCAACAAGATCGGTACGGGCGAAGGCGCGCAGGCGTATGGCTGGGGGATGTACTTTGCGAGCCGCAGAGAGGTGGCAGAGAGTTATAGAGAAACATTGGGAGCGCGCAACGCGCCGCCTGAGGTTAGTGACCTTGTTTTGCGGCGCAACGCCATTAGGGGTGATGTGGATGCCCAGCGACGCAAGATTGAAAGAGGCGGACAGTGGGAGCGCCGCCTTGCTGACGGAACTTTGTGGGGTGTATCGATAACGCAAAAACCGGTTGAAGACGGTTGGGTATTCAAGGAAGACAGCGCCAGCCAGAAACGCTATGCCCGCAGCAAGCTGAAAAAACTCGAGGCGGAACTTGCACAAGTCGAGGAGCGGTTGGCGGAGGTGTCGTCATTGATAGGCCAGCTCTACCAGGTAGAAATCCCCGAAGACGACGACCTGCTGGATTACGATAAACCGTTGAGCGAGCAGCCGCAGAAAGTGCGGGATGCGATTGAAGCCATCCGCCGTGGGTTGCCGCGCGAGATGGGCTGGATGTTTGACGGTGTGGATGGCAGCGTGCAAGGCAAGCAGCTCTACGGCTTGATGGGCGAGGTTGCGGCAGAGTTGAACCCGGATGGAGTGGACAACATCCAGCAGGCCGCATCCGAATTGCTGCTGGAGCACGGCATCCCCGGCCTGCGCTATCTGGATGGCATGAGCCGCAATGCAGGCGAGGGTAGCCACAACTACGTGATCTGGGATGAGGCGCTGCTGACGCCAGAGGCGGCGCAGATACGGGCGTATTACCAGCGCAGCCAGCATACTAAGGCGGCCTATGAGGCGCGGATTGATGAATTGTTTGCGGGGGGCAAGGCCAATCGCGTTGGCGCGCGTGTGCTGGATCGTTCGGATGTGCTTGGTCTGTTGGGGCATGCAGACAAGCCTGTTGTTTTGCAGGAAAGCAAAGTTATTGCCGGGCGGGACAGCCACCCTCGCATGACTGCCGAACACTGGAAAAAGATCCCAGAGTGGCTGGATAATCCTGTTGCCGTCTTCAAATCAGACACGGAATCTGGGCGCTTGGTGGTTATTGCGCCAGAAACCATTGGTGGATCCCCTGTTTCCATCATCATGGAGCCGGAGCCGACGGCAAGCGGTGGCACGCGTATGTCAGCGCATTTGTTGGTAAATGCCTATGACCGTTCCAGCAACACGCCGTTCATGCGTTGGATCAATGACGGCTTGCTGCAGTATGTAGACAAAAAGAAATTCCCTGCGTTCTTTGCGCAATCGGTTGGGCGGCAATTGCCCAATACGGCGCTTCAGAACAAACAGGGAATGCGGAAGATTCTAACCGAAAAGAACCTTGCTGGCTGGCGCAAGACTCATTCTGCACAGGATCCAGTGTTCAGCCGCAAGGAACAGGACGAAGGAACCACATTCCGCGCCCCTGAGGTGCGTAACGAGCAAGGTGAACTGCTGGCCCCTAACGGCGCAGTGTCGAATCTGGATGAGCGCCAGTGGCACCAAGTGCGCAGCCCGCAGTTCAAGGCGTGGTTTGGGGACTGGGAGCATGACCCGGAAAACGCCAGCAAGGTGGTGGACGAGAACGGCGAGCCGCTGGTGGTGTATCACGGGACTGCCCAAGAGGACTTGAGTATTTTTGATCTGATGCAGGCGCGTCAGAATGCTGATATTCCGTCTTTCTTCTTCTCGACACAGAAAGAGGAAGCAGAGGGGTATGGCGACAATGTGATTGCGGCCTTCCTGAATATCCGCAATCCGGTTGAAAAGCCAGATGCCAATATGCATGAAAATAAAACAGTAAAATTGACATAATGCACATCGTGTTATCTAACTAGGAGATGGCGATATCACTGCATTGGTGACTCCATGCCTTCTGGGTAGATCATTTCGACTGCTTCGGGATTTTCGGGGATTGGCAATCCTTTCAATTCCGCGGCGGAGGCTGGAGAAAGCGGCGCTGCGGGTTGTACGTTATAGGCCGGCTTACTGTAACGCTGCGCCGTTTGTATGGTTTGGATGATGCCCGGATTGCCGCCTTGGCGGGCAAAGTCCAGCGCGGTGAGGCCAAGCTGGTTTTTGGCCCAAGGGTCGGCTCCTTGTTGCAACAGGAATTTGACGGCTTGTTCGCTGCCGCTGTACTGGGCGGCCATCATCAGCGGTGTTGTGCGGTTGGGCGATTCGGTGTCGATGAATGCATCTTTATTCAATAGCAGTTGCATGATGCCGATGTTGCCTTTTGTGGCAGCGTAATGCAAAGGCGCCCAGCCGTGTTTGTTGATGGCGGCACCGCGCGCCATTAACTGCCGCGCCAGATCATCTTGCCCGGTGATGATTGCCAGCATCAATGGCGACTCCCCTGCCCGATTGGTTGTATCAAGATCGATTTTGCGCGTTTGCAGCAAGATGGGAATGACTTTTTCGGACTGTTGATGAATGGCTAGTGTGAGCGCTGTGCGTCCTTTGCCATCTTGCGCGTTGGGATTGACGCCTTCTTCGATCTGCGTGCGCACGCCAGAAGCGTTATTGCGCAGAACAGCGGCGATCAACTCATCCACAGAGGCAGCAGATACAATTGAAGACAAAAATATTCCTGAAAAAACAGATAGATATTTCACAAACTTGATGTTTCTCATAACCTTTTCCAGTAAGGAGTATAAAAAGCTGAAGATGCACAATGCTTTAGTAGATAAATCCAATTAAATCAACATCCTATATTGAATATTTTATCTTTTACTTGATGTTATGCAATGTGTTCGGGTCGAAACAGTTGCTTGAAGTTCTGCGTGGTTTTTTGCGCAATTTCGGCTACGGGCAGGTTCTTGATGGCGGCAATTTGTTCGGCAACATAGGGCACATAGGCCGGTGTGTTGGTTTTTCCGCGATAAGGCACGGGGGCCAGGTAGGGGCTGTCGGTTTCTATTAGCATGCGTTCCAAGGGCACATAGGCTGCAATGTCGCGCAGATCCTGCGCATTGCGGAATGTGATGATGCCCGAGAAGGATATGTAGTACCCTATATCCAGTGCGGCGCGGGCCACATCCAATGTTTCGGTAAAGCAATGAAATACACCGCCGCAGCAATGGGTGCCCTGCCCGGTTTCGCCTTCTTCGCGCAAGATCGCCAAGGTATCGTCAGCGGCGCTGCGGGTATGGATGACCAAGGGCTTGCCTAATTGCCGTGCAGCACGAATATGGGTGCGAAAACGTTCGCGCTGCCAGTGCATGTCGGCCACGCTGCGACCGTTCAAGCGGTAGTAATCCAGCCCGGTTTCGCCAATGGCCAGCACTTTGGGCAGGCTGCCGCGTTGTACAAGATCGTCTAGTGTGGCTTCACGACTGGTTTCGTCATCGGGGTGCACCCCTACGGTGGCCCAAAAATCGGGGTAATCCAGCGCCAGTTGGTGTACTGCATCAAATTCTTCAAGGCTGATGCTGATGACGAGTGCACCACTTACCTGCGCTTGCTGCATGGCTTGCCGGATGGCGTCTATATTCGGGCGCAGTTCGGGAAAATTCAGGTGGCAATGCGAGTCGATAAACATGGTGAAAATAGCAGCAGGATTGGATATTTTGTTGCAGCCGCATGGCTTTGGCGGCCTGGTTTTCAAAAGACAAGGGCAAATGCCGCCGCGATACGTGGCACACAGTCACGGCGCAACAGTTTGCCGCAGGCATGGGCGGAATATAACGCGAATAGCCTGCAACGGCAGGCTATTAAAACGCAAAGAAAAACCCAAGCGGTTACAGGCAAATGTGCATGCGTCGCTTGGCAGTTTGATTAGAAAGTTTGTGTTTCGCGCTCGGAGCCGATATGCGCGCCCAAAATGGATTCGATCTTGGCGCGCAGGTTTTCTGATTCCGGCGTCTTGGGAAACTGCACGCCAACGCCTTGCACGCGCTGGTACATGGCGCGGGGCGGCGTCCACCAGATGACTTTGCCGCGAATGGGAAAACGCTCGTCGCCCGTGAGTTTTTCGGGCAGAGTGAGCATGACGAAAACAGAATCACCCAGCCGCAGCTCTTTGTTCGTAGGAACAAAAATCGCGCCATCCTGAATCATGGACATGTACGTGGCGTACAAAAGCCCTTTTTCTTTGATGTTGAATGGCAGCACTACCACCCGATCGGTGGGTGATAGCGCAGAGGCGGCGCCGGGAGCTTGGGTTTTGTCAGGCATTGGAGTCAGGCTCTAGATGGAATGTGCAGTGTATGGTAGCAGCACCGCATGCAGTATGCAAAAAATAGTTACCGGTTTGCTGGATTTTGTCACATGCCTTGCTGCGGAAATTCACCACGACCGAAACCGCGTAGCTGCAAGCGCCGCATCACAACGCATGGGCGGCACATATTACTCCGCCAAGCGGCCAAGTTGCCGCGCTAGCTAGTAGTGCTAACTGGCCGTGTTGCGCCACATGCGAGCGGCTTGGCTGAGCAAATCTTCAAGAAACAGACCAGGGATGTAAGGATGTTCTGCCGTGCGGGCGGCTTGCGCCAGGTTTTTGGCCCAGCTGGTGAGGCTGCCCCAATCTTGCAGGGCTTGGGGGCGGGGCAAGTCGTTTGCGGCAAAAAAGCGCGGTTGCCCGCCGGCCTTGATCGCCAGCAAATCGTGGCAGATTTTTTGCAGGATGACGATGACCTGCATGGGCGAAAAAGCGGAAAACGCCGTGCTTTGCTCTGACAAGGCTGCGCGGGGCAGTTTTTTCCACAATGCGCCATCCATGCCTTGCTGGTGCAGATCCAGCGCGTCTTGCGGCCTGCCACCGGCGGCGGTGAGCAGAATGTGGGCATCTTCCGGCTTCAGGCCCTGTGTTTGCAGCCAGTGCAATGCAGGCTCTTGCGCAGGCCAGTGCATGGTGTGCAGCAAGCAACGGCTGCGAATGGTGGGCAACAGCAGGTGCGCTGCTTCGCTGGCCAGTACAAAGCGGGTGTCGCCCGCAGGCTCTTCCAGTGTTTTGAGCAAGGCGTTGGCAGTTACCGCATTCATGCGTTCTGCCGGGTAGATCAGCACGGCCTTGCCATGGTTGCGGCTGCTGGTGCGCTGGGCAAATTCAATGGCGGCGCGCATGGCTTCGATGCGGATTTCTTTGCTGGGCTTGCGTTTTTTGTCGTTGATTTCTTTCTGCGCTTTTTCATCCAGCGGCCAGCCCTGCTCCAGCGCCTGCACTTCGGGCATTAAAACGTACAAATCGGCATGGGTGCGTGCGCTGATGGCATGGCAACTGGGGCAACTGCCGCAGGCCAGCCCGTTGGCTTGCGCCTGCTCGCACAGCCATGCTTGCACCAGCGCCATGGCCAGGGCCTGCTGACCCAGGCCAGACGGGCCTTGCAGCAGCCAGGCATGGCCGCGCTGTTGCAACAGGGCGATGGCTTGCTGCTCAATCCAAGGCGGCAAAGGGGCCTGTGATGTTTCGGCAGGATGCGTCACAACCAGCCCCTGGAGCGCACGGCGGCTATCACCTGCTGCCGCACAGCTTCGATCGTTTGCGTAGCGTCAATGCGCACAAAGCGCCGGGGATGTTCTGCCGCGCGACGGGCATAGCCACGATTGACGTTTTCAAAGAACTGGGCGGATTCGGCCTCGAATTTATCTGGTTCGCGGGCACCTGCCAGGCGCATAGCCGCAGTAGCGGCCGGCAGGTCAAACCAAAGTGTCAGATCAGGCTCGTGCAACTGCCCTGCTTGGGCATGGGCTGCATCATCTACCGTCGGGCGTGCCAGTACCATTTGCTCAAGCGTTTGCAAGGTGTGCCAGTCAAACCCGCGCCCGCCGCCTTGGTAGGCAAAGGTGGCGTCGGCAAAGCGGTCGCACAGCACGACTTCTCCCCGCTCCAGCGCGGGGGAGATAACTTGGCAGACGTGGTCGCGGCGGGCTGCAAATACGAGCAAGGCTTCGGTCAAGGCGTCCATTTTTTCGTGCAGCACCAGCTGGCGCAGGCTTTCGGCCAGAGGGGTGCCGCCAGGCTCGCGGCTACAGAGGACTTTGCGGCCACGTTCGGCAAAGGTTTGCGCCAAGGCGGCAATGTGCGTGCTTTTGCCTGCGCCGTCTATGCCTTCGAGGCTGATGAACAAACCGCGTTGCGGGGCTTGGTGTGTGGCGGGTGTGTTCATGGTTTTTTCAGGATAAAGCGTTGCACGGCGCGGTTGTGTTGTTGCAAGGTTTCGCTGAATTCGCTGGCGCCCGTGCCATCGTTACGGGCCACAAAATACAGCGCCTTGGTATCTGCCGGGCTGGCGGCTGCGGCCAAGGCGGCTTCGCCGGGCATGGCGATAGGCGTGGGCGGCAAGCCCTGGCGGGTGTAGGTGTTGAAGGGGGTGTCGCGCATCAGGTCGGCGCGGCTGAGCGAGCCGTCATACGCGCTACCCAAGCCGTAGATCACGGTGGGATCGGTTTGCAGGCGCATATTGATGCGCAGGCGATTGACCATGACGCCAGAGACCATGGCCCGGTCAGGCCCGTAGCCGGTTTCTTTTTCGACAATGCTGGCTAGCTTGAGCAAATCGTAAGGGCTTTGCAGCGGTAAGTCATCCGCACGGCTGGCCCAGGCCGCCTCGAGCTTGCGCTGCATGGTTTGGTAAGACTGGCGCAGAATCTGCAAGTCGGACGTGTTGGGAGCGTATTTGTACGTGTCGGGAAAGAACATGCCCTCGGCAGAAGCTGCCGCTTCGCCGCCAACGGCCTTGAGCAAGGCGGCATCATCCATGTGGGCGCTGTCGTTCTTCAAGCCTTCTGCCTTGCGCAGAGCGGCGCGCAGTTGGCGCATATTCCAGCCTTCGGCGATGCGGAATTTTTTCAGCGCAAACTCGCCGCGCACCAACTTGCGCAGCAGGCTGCGGGGCGTATCGCTTTTGCGCAACTCGTAATCCCCTGCTTTAAAGCGGCTGGATTGCCCCGTAACCGTGAGCCACGCTTGCAGCAAAGCGGGGGACGACTGGACGCCCGCCTGGGCAAGACTGCGTGTAATGGCATGCGTGCCGTCGCCCGGCTTGACCGAAAACTCCGCCACGCTGCGCTGCAACTTCAAGGGCTGCCTGGACCACCAGAAAACCCCTGCTGCCGCAAACACCAGCAAGACCAAAAGGGCCAGAAACGATTTTTTCCACACAGTGCGCACCCGAAAAATCCCGTACGAAAAAGCATGCCCATGCGGGCAAAAGAAGAGCAACAGCCGTCACAGCCAGGGAACTAGGAATCATAATTCAGACTCATGCCCTTACCTGTTTTTTTACTTTTCCGCTCATGAACGCTTCTTCTTGCAGCCCTGCTGCACCTAACGCCCCTCACGCCGCCCCCGCCCCATTCGCACGGCACGGCATGGTTGCTTTACTGGGCGAGCACGCCAGCCCCGACAGCAACTGGGGCGTGCTGCGTGTGCACGGGGCCGATGCCACCGCCTTTTTGCACGCCCAGCTCAGCAACGATGTGGCCCACATGCCCGAAAACGCCGCCCGGCTGGCGGCCTGGTGCAATGCCAAGGGCCGCATGCTTGCCAGCTTTATCGTGGTGCGCACCCAGCCGGTGGACGGCAACAGCGCCTATTGGCTGCTGTGCAGGCGCGATGTGCTGGAGCCTGTTATCAAAAAACTGCGCATGTACGTTTTGCGCAGCAAAGTGCTGATTGAAGATGCCAGCCAGCAAGTCGCCGTTTACGGTTTGCTGGGCGATAGCGCCCTGCACCTGTGGCAGGCGCATGGCGGCGCAACCACACCTCAGCAGCCCTGGCAGCCTTGGCAATGCCTGCATGTGCATGAAGCGGGCGGCAGCCGCCATCTGGTCGGCCTGTACCCGGCCACAATGCAGCCCGGCGCACCCGCCGATGCGCCCTTGGGCGCTATGCCGCGCCTGCTGTGCCTGCAATCGGCCGCCCTGCCCGCCCCTGTGCAGGCATCTGCACAAGCCGAATGCTTGCCCCTGGCACAGTGGGAATGGACGGAAGCCGCCAGTGGCGTAGCCACGATTGAACATGCATGCAGCGAGCTGTTTGTGCCGCAGATGCTGAATTTTGAAAGCGTAGGCGGCGTGAGTTTTAAAAAAGGCTGCTACCCGGGGCAAGAGGTGGTGGCCCGCAGCCAGTTTCGCGGTGCCATCAAACGGCGGGGATACATCGCTACGGCGCATGCTTCTTGCCTTGACGCCGTGCAGGCGCTGGCCGGGCAAGAAGTTTGGTGGGTGCCGGCGCCTGCGGCCGCGCAGTCCGCAACAGCAACGCCAGCCATGGATGCGCCTGAATCATGCGGCACCGTCGCGCAGGCGGCCTGTTGGGGGGCGCACTGCGCCTTGTTCATCTCGCTGCAAATCCATGCGGCAGAAGCCGTGCAGGCAGGCCAAGGCAGCTTGCATGTGGGCAGCGATGCAGGCATCAAACTCCAGCTACACCCTCTGCCCTACGATTTTGCAGAGGTTTAAGGGCCGAGCCGGTGCGTTTTGGCATCTAGCAGTTGCTTCGATGCGTTGCCATTCGATGTCTTTCAGCCAAGCCATAAAAAAGCCCGCGTGATTGCGGGCTTTTTTGAATCCCATGGAATCCAATGATTTGTGCGAGGCTTAAACGTAGCGCACGTCCACAATTTCGTAATGGCGGGTGCCTGCAGGGGCTTGCACCACGGCGGTATCGCCAGCCTGCTTGCCGATCAGGGCGCGGGCGATGGGACTGCTGATATTGATCAGGCCCAGTTTGATGTCGGCTTCGTCTTCACCCACGATCTGGTAGGTAATTTGCTCGCCCGACTCCTCATCCTCCAGATCAACCGTGGCGCCAAACACCACGCGGCCATCGGCATCCAGCGCGGCGGGGTCGATGACGACGGCGCTGGAGAGCTTGCCTTCGATCTCTTTGATGCGCCCTTCGATAAAGCCCTGCTTGTCTTTGGCGGCATCGTACTCGGCGTTTTCGCTCAGGTCGCCGTGCGAGCGCGCTTCGGCAATGGCGGCAATCACGGCTGGGCGATCTTGCGTTTTGAGGCGATGCAGTTCGGCCTTGAGTTTTTCTGCGCCTTTGAGGGTAAGAGGAATGGTTGTCATGGCATTTCCAGTGATGTGCATGGGCGAACAACGTCGCCAAAAACATTTGTCACCAGCAAGTGACAAGGGCATAAAAAGCGAAACCGCCGGGCCAAGCCCGGCGGCATCTGGCGGGATTATGCCTCAAATAAAGTGTTTTTCAGGCGGCTGGCGGTGCGTGCAACTGTTGGGCAACTGTTGTACAGCTGTTGTGCGATTTTTGGGCGAGTTTTACGCTGAAAAAGCCCCACCTGGCCGTGTTGCCTGGGGCGTGCCTCTTTGCTTTCACTGTAAAACACGGCCAGTACAGACCAAATACAAACGGCCAGGCAGCTCCAGCACGCGCCATGCCCAACAAAGACGGGCGCTGCAACCACAGCTTCAAACGTCGGCCTTTTTTCTTATGCGTGCAGATTTTGTTCCAGCTTGCTCAAAAGCGCCTGCATGCGCTCGGGCGGGATTCTTTTTTGCATGAGCTGAATCAGGCCGTCGCCCTCGATCATGGGGCGCAGAATTTCGATTTCCGCCGGATAAAAGCTCACTTCCCAGCTGGTGAGTTCGTTGTTGAACTCCTCATCCGTCCAGTTTTTGCATTTGGCAATGCAATACACCAAGGGCATGGCCTTGTTTTCGAGAAAGGACTTTTTGTAAGGCTTTTGCTGCCAGCGGCTGGTAAACCATTCCTTGTGCTCGGGCGACAAAGTCAGCAGCCGTTTGTTGATGGCTTTTTCAAGCGATGCGAGAGGAAAACTGTAAAGCTTCATTTTTCTTGCCTTGTGTTGCAGTAAGCAGGTAAATATCCTATCCAGTTTTCGCTCTCACAACGTGCAGCCGCCGCAAAATATGTGTACTTTTTCTTATAAAGCGCGGCCACAACGCACGGCTGAAGCCCTCGCCCCGCGCAGTTGCCCGGCGTGTCCTGCGCAACTTGCAAGCGACTTATCCGATTAGTGCCGTGCGATATCACGACTGGTGGATCACGATGGCGAGGTAAAGCCGACACAGGTGGCGCTGGCATGCAGGCAAATGGCAGCGGCAGCAGCCACGTTGAGGGATTCTTCCCCGCCCGGCTGGGCAATGCGCACCAGCTGGCTGGCGCGTTGCACCAAGGCGCTGGCAACGCCCTGCCCTTCGTGCCCGAATACCCAGGCGCAAGGCGCTGGCAACCGCGCCTGATGCAGCAAGGCCGTGCCTTGCAGGTGCGTGACCAGCAGCGGCACTTGCAGCTCTTCCACATCTTGCAGATTGCCGTTTTCAAACAGTTGCAAGCCAAAATGTGCCCCCATACCCGCGCGCAGCACCTTGGGCGACCACAGCGCAGCCGTGCCCTGCAAGGCAATCACCTGCTTGAAGCCCAGCGCGCTGGCGCTGCGCAAAATCGAGCCGACATTGCCTGCGTCTTGTATGCGATCAAGAATCACGGTGTTGCAGCCGGGTTGCATGGCGCTTTGGGCTGGCAGCAAGGCTGCCATATCCAGCACAAAACCCATATGGGATGAAGAAGGCAGCGCGCTGAGCTGGGTAAACAAGGCGTCGTCCAGCACATGTATGCGCGACAAAAGCGGCTGCCATGCTTGCTGCTGTTGCGCCCATAAACTGTGGCTGAAAACGGCGGCCTTGGGCTGTACGCCGCGTTGCAGGGCCGCCTGGCATAAATGCTCGCCTTCCAGCCAGATTTGGCTCTGCTTGCGGTAAGCGGCCGGCTCATGGGCCAGTTTGCGCAAGGCTTTGAAAAACGCATTGTCACGCGAGGCAATGTGCACGATGGAGGTGGTCATGGCTGTCGGGCTTTCTCCGGTTTGCCTTGCGCGTGCTGGAGCAAGGCTGCCGCCACTGGCGCAAAGCCGCAGCGGTGCTCGGGCGTTGGCCCCAGCCGCTGCAAGGCGGCCAGATGCGCGGCTGTGCCGTATCCCTTGTGTTTGGCAAAGCCGTATTCGGGATATTGCTGGTCGATTTGCTGGCACCAGCGGTCGCGCGTGACCTTGGCCAGAATGGATGCTGCCGATATGGCCGGCACTTTGGCATCGCCCTGCACAATGGATTCGGCACGGACTTTGAGCACCGGCAAGCGATTGCCGTCCACCAGCACCTTGCCGGGCAACAGGCGCAAGCCTTCTACCGCGCGCTGCATGGCCAGCATGGTGGCGTGCAGGATGTTGAGGCGCTCAATCTCTTCCACACTGGCACTGGCAATGCTGCAACACAGGGCCTTGGCGTAAATTTCGTCAAACAGTTGCTCGCGCCGGGCTGCCGTGAGTTTCTTGGAGTCAGCCAGTCCTTTGATGGGCTGCTGCTCGTCCAGAATCACCGCAGCCGCTACCACAGGCCCGGCTAGCGGGCCGCGGCCTGCTTCGTCCACGCCGGCAATCAGGCTGCCCGGCGCATCCCAGCACAGCGTTGCCTGCTCAGCCCGCAAGAACTTGTTGGATCGCATGGGCAGATAAAGTAGCGGTATCGCGCCGCAAGGTTTGGTGCAGCTCGGCAAAGTGTTGCCGTACACGGGCGCAGCGGGCCGGGTCGTCCAGCCAGGCTTCCACGGCATCGGCCAGTTTGGGCGGCGTGGCGTCTTCTTGCAGCAGCTCGGGCACCACGAATTCGCGGCTCAAAATATTGGGCAAGCCCACCCAGGGTTGCAACTGCTTGCTGCGCATGATGCGCGCCGACCACGGGTGCACGGCATACGAAATCACCATGGGGCGCTTGAGCAAGGCGGCTTCCAGCGTGGCCGTGCCGCTGGCGATCAGCGTAACATCGCAGGCCGCAAGCGCCTCGTGCGATTGGCCCTCAAGCACAGTCACCACATGGCTTAGCCCCGCTGCCTGCACCATATCGCGCAGGCGAGTGAAATAACCGGGCGCCGCAGGTAATATGCCGCGCAGTTTGGGGCGACGCTGCTGCAACAAACGCGCCGTATCCAGAAAACGGGCGGCCAGATAAGCAATTTCAGAATCGCGGCTGCCGGGCAGAAGCGCCAGCACCTCGGCGTCTGGCGGCAGCTGCAATTGCGCACGGGCTGCCTGCTGATCGGGTTCCATCGGCAAAACGCCGGCCAGCGGGTGCCCCACATACGTTGCAGCAATGCCATGTTGTTGCAGTAAGGCTGGCTCAAAGGGGAAAAGGCACAGCACATGATCGGCGCTGCGGCGAATCGTATGCACGCGGTGCGGTCGCCAAGCCCAAATGGAGGGGCACACGAAATGCACGGTGCGAATACCCTTTTGGCGCAAGCTTTCTTCCAGGCCGAAGTTGAAATCGGGCGCATCTACGCCGATAAACACATCGGGTCTGTCTTGCAAAAAACGCTTGCGCAATTGCGAACGGATGCGCCACAGGCCATAAACGCGCTTGAACACTTCCAGGTTATAGCCATGCACGGCCAACAACTGGCTGGGCCAAAGCACTTGAAAGCCTTGCTGCTCCATGCGCGGCCCGCCAATGCCGCTGGCGTGCCATTGCGGCCAGTGTTGGCTGACACCTTGCAGCAGCAAGCTGGCCAGCAAATCGCCTGAGGCTTCGCCTGCCACCATGCCAATGCGCAAAGAGCTTGGGTTCATACAAGGTCAATCAAAAGAATATTGTGATGTGTGGATGCTTGGCGCAAGCTTGGTGGGCACAAAGCTGCATAAAAAGCGGCATCAAAACAAGGCATTTGCCCCATGCTGCCCAACTGCCGCAAGGCAATGACACAAGGCTGCGGCAAAACAAGGAACCAAAGGCGTTACCGCACAATGCCGCGCTTGCTGTGAGCCAGAAAGTCCAGCATGCCGCGGATATCGTCAGCCGCTTCGGGATATTCGGCTGCCAGCTCGGCGATGGCCGTGCGCGCTTGTTCCAGCGACAAACCGTCGCGATACAGGTATTTGTGCATGGCCTTGATGGCAGCAATGCGGTCGGGCGAAAAGCCCCGGCGGCGCAAGCCCTCGATATTGAAGCTGCGCGGTTTGCCGGGATTGCCGTCTACCAGCATATAGGGCGGAATATCCTGATTGACCGCCGAGTTGGA
>CAYUAF010000038.1:0-13695 GCA_964442555.1 uncultured Allobrachymonas sp. | reverse complement strand
TCAGGGCTTGCTGGCGCTCGGGGTGCAGGGCGGATTTGTAGTCCAGCACCCACCAACAGGCTGGTTCGTTGCCGTGCGCGTTGCGCAGCACCAGGCGGTCGATGCGGAAGTTGTCGCCTTGCCAGCTGACGCCCACTTCGTTGCCTTGCCAGCTGATGTGTTGCGCGTCCCACGCCCATGCGGCGGGGCCTTGCACAATGGCCTGCGCGCGTTGCAAGGCGGTGTCGAGTTGATCTGCGTCCAACTGATACTGTGCTGCCAGATTGCTGCGCACGGCTGGCGTGTCGATGGGTTGGCCGGGGCGATACCACTCCAGCGCGCGGTGCATGGCGTTGCCGATTTGGGCCAGTTGCTGTTGGGCATCGTCTTTTTGTTGCAAGGCCTGCGTGGCGTGCGGGTTGCGGCGCAGGGCGGCGGGCAAGGGGGGCAGCGCGGGCAAGAGAGCCGTTTGCGCGTCGCTTGTGGGCGACATTTTTTCGTGTGGTTCTGTGTGTGCGGCGGCAGGCTCTTGGGCCGGTGGCGTGGGCGTGGCTTGCAGCAAGGCACGCAAGGTGTCGGGCAGTGGGGGCTGGCCGTTGTCGTCTGGCGCTATGGCTTGGGGCTGCGCGGCGTGGTGCAATTGTTGCCACCAGCTGATGCCGGATGCGCGATGGGGCTGCGCGCATGACAGCACCAATATTTGCCGGGCGCGGGTGAGGGCTACGTACAGGGCGTTGTGCTCTTCGCGCTCTTGCATGGCTTGCTCTTGCTGGTGCAAGGCTTGGGCAGATGGCGGAAGGGCTTTGGCGTCAGACAGAAAAACGATTTGCGTGGGGTGGGGTTTTTCGCCCGGCCAGTCGATGAGGATGTCCATGCTGTTGGCGCGCGCGCCAGCGGCATCGGTGTCCAGCAGCAGCACAAGCCGCGCCTCCAGCCCCTTGGCGCCATGCACGGTGAGCAGGCGCACGGTGTCTGCGCCGGGGTTGGCGGGGGCGGATTCGCCCTGGCCGCTGCGCATGGCGCGTACCCAGTCGTAAGCGTGTGGGTAGCGTCCGCCGTTGAGCGCCAACGCTTGCGCGGGCAAGGCGCGCAGGTGCTGCAACACGCTGGCGCGTTGGGCGGCGGGCACGGCTGCGGCGTAGCGGGCCAGCACGTCGCCGTCGTGGTAGATGGCGGCCAGCGCATCGTGCGGCGGGAGCTGCTGCGCCCAGTGTTGCCAGCGGCGCAGGGTGGCGCCCCATTGTGCCCACGGCGCGGAAGATGTGGTTGCGGATGCGTTTGCTGCGGCGTTTGCTGCGGTGGTAGCCGCATCGGCTTGCCGCAGCAGCCAGTGGAACCAGGAAATGTGCGCTTGCTGGGCGGCGGCTGTCAGGTCGTTTGATGGGGCGTTGGCAGCGGTATCTGCCGCGGGCTGTGCCGCCGCTTCTGCCGGGGCTTTTGCATCGCCCGCCTTTTGCATGGGCGGGTGGGCGCGCACGGCTGCTTCCAGTTGCAGCAATTGCTCGTCGCTTGCGCCGAACAGGGGGGATTTGAGCGCGCGCGCCAGCGACAAGCCGTGCTGGGGCGAGACCAGCGCGTCCAGCAACGCGACGATGTCTTGCACTTCGGGCGCATCGGCTAGCAGCTGCTTTTGCGCCAGCTGGCTGCGGATGCCGTGCGCGGCCAGCGCCTCTTGCATGAGCAGCAGGCGCTCGTTTTTACGTGCCATGATCAGCACATCTTGCGGCTGCAAGCCGGCTTGCAGGCATTGCGCCAGCCAGGCGGCGGCTTGTTGGCATTCGCGCACGGTGATTTTTTCTTCCGCGTCGGTTTGGGGCGTGGTCAGGCTGTCGCGCCAGGGGGCGTCGGCATCGGCATGTGCAGGCTCGGATTTTTCGGGGCGCTCGATCACGGGCAGGGCCAGCACGCAGCCTGCATCGGTGGATGCCGTGGTGTGCGGGCGAAAGTCGCTGAAGCGAGCTTGCGCCTGCGCTGCCAGCATGGTGGCATTAACGGCATGCAGCACGGCGGGCGTGTTGCGGCGGGTGTGGTCGCAGCTGAGGATGGCGCCTTGCAGCCCGTGCTGCACAAAGTCGCGCGCCGCGCGAAATACGGCGGGGTCGGCCCGGCGAAAGCGGTAAATGCTTTGCTTGGGGTCGCCCACGATGAATACGCTGGGCGCAAGCCCCGCGCCCGCATAGCTGGCTAGCCAGGCGTGCAGGGCCTGCCATTGCAGGGGGGCGGTGTCTTGAAATTCGTCGATCAGCACATGGCGCACCTGGGCGTCCAGCCGCTCTTGCAGCCAGCCGCTGAGGCTCGTGTCTTGCAGCAGCGTGCGGGCGGCGCTTTCCACGTCAGCCATGTCGATCCAGCCGTGCTGGCGCTTGACGCGGGCGTAGGTGCTGCACAGCAGGCGCGACAGGCGCACCATGCGCTGCTGGTGCAGCCAGGCGCTGTGTTGCGTGTTGGCTTGCAGCACCTCTTGCACGGCGGCCTGGGCGTCCAGCACGGTTTCACGGCCTGCTATTTTTTCGCTGAATTTGCGCGGCTCTCCTTTTTGCGTCATCAGGGCATCGTGAATGCCGTTCCAGTCGCGGTTGGTGACGGCTTGCTCCAGCGCAGTGGCTGCATTGACCGCTGTTTTGAGGGATGCAGCCGCGCCCAGTGTGCGCGCGGCTTCCAGCAACAGGCTGCGGCCAGTATCGCGTTGCAGCAGCCAGTCGCTGGGTTGCTGGCAGCCTTGCATGCGGGGGTAGAGCGCGGCAAAGGGCGGCACGGATGCTTCCAGCACGCCTGCGGCATCGGCCAAGGCCAGCTCGGTGCGTTTGCTGAGCGCGTTGCGCAAGGCTGTGTGGGTTTTGCTGCGGCCATGTGCTTGCGCCAGCGCGTTGAAGTCGGCCAGCGCCGCAGGGTCTTGCAGCACGGCTTGGTAAAAAGGCTGCCAGGTGGCTTCGATGGCGGGGCTGTCGTCTTCCAGCAGTTCGTAGTCGGCAGGCAGTTGCAGTTGCTGCATGACTTGCAAGGGCGCGGCGCGCAGCAGGGCGGCAAACCAGCTGTGAAAGGTGCGGATTTGCACGGGGCGGCCATGTTGCAGCAGCCGCAGGTACAGGCCTTGCAGGGCGGGCGCGTGTTGCTGGGCCTCGGCGGCGTTCATGCCGCGCAGTTGCAGTTCTTGCGCCAGGTCGGGCAGGGGCATGCGGGCAAAGTCGGCCAGCCATTCTTGCAGGCGCTGCAACATTTCGGCAGATGCCTTGCGCGTGAAGGTAATGGCCAGAATCTGCTCGGGCGCGGCACCGGCCAGCAGCGCGCGCACGATGCGCGACACCAGCATCCATGTTTTGCCTGCGCCCGCGCAGGCTTCTACCAGCACGTGGTGCTGGGTGTGGCAGGCCAGGGCATAGAACTGCTGGGGCGTGGCGGGCTGGCCGTTAATGGCGTAGGCCGCCGTGGTTGTGGCTGCGGCTGTGGTTGCGGATGAGGCGTGGGGGGTGTTGTGTGGGGTGGGCATGCGCGTTCCAGTCAAAAAGATGCGGGTGCCGTTTCGGCTGCGCGTGTGGGGGTGTGGCGAAAATCGCGCCGGCACAGGCCGCGGGCGGGGCAGTAGTCGCACGCTTTGCCTTCGCCCAGCGCGGGCAGCGGCGCGCCTTGGGCGATGCGGGTGAGTTCATCGGCAAGGGTGTGCAGCAGCTGCGGCGCAAGCGCGTTGACGTTTTCTTGTTCGTGCGCGGTGATGGAGCCGTCTTCTCCCAAATTGAGGTACATGGCCTGCACGGCTTGGGGGGCCAGCAAGGCGGCGTAAAACAGCAGCTGGGTGTCTTCGCCGTCGTTGCGGATGCGCTTGCGGGTTTTGTCGGGCGCTTCTGTCTTGTAGTCGATGAGCCGCCAGGCCGCCGCTTCGGCGCAGGCGGCGGGCAAGGCGTCCATGCGGTCGATCGTGCCGGTAATGGTGACGGCGTGGGGCGGCAGGCAGTCTTGCGCATCAGGCGGCAGCAGCTCTGCCAGCGGGCGCTGGCGGTGTGTTTCGCCTGCCACGAAGCGGGCGCGGGTTTGTTCAAAATCCGCTAGCAGCCAGAGGATGTAGCCGTCGCGCAGGCGCGGCCATACGCTGCTAAAGGGCAGCAGTTCAGCATCGTCCAGGTTGAGTTCTTGTTGGGCTTGCCGGGCGCAGGCGTCCAGCTGTTGCGCCAAATCGGCAGGCGGCAGCGTGGTGGCATGGGGTGTTTGCCGCTCCAAGTCCATGTGGAACAGGTGCAGCGCACGGTGCACCCAGTTGCCCAGGTCGCGCTTGTCTACCGTGCTGGTGAGCTCGCGCACTTCGCGCAGGCGCAGGATGTTCAAGGCAAAAAAGCGGTATGGGCAGGCGCGCAGATTGTTGTAGCTGCTGGCAGAGATGGCGTGCACAGGCAAGCGGCTGGCGGTGGGGCGCGGCTCTGCCGGTGCGTGCAGGGGCACGGCGTGCAGCATGCGCGGGTCGGCAGCGGGCGCAATGGCGCGCAGGCCGTCGTCCGGGTGCAATTGCCATTCCAGCAGCAGGGGGCTGGGCAGCAGTTCCACCGAGCCGTCGCTGGCGCTGGTGAGGATGTCCAGCTCGGCAAACGAGAGCAGGTATTGCCACACGCGGCGCTGGGCTTGCTGCAATTGGGCCTGGTCGGGCAGGCCCAGCAGAGCGCGTTGCGCGCGGGTCCACAGCCCAGGTGGGGTGGGCGCTGCGGGCAGGCGTTTTTCATCGCAGCCGGGCATGACGACGGCGGCGAATGGCCGCGCCAGCAGCTGGCTGGGCGGCACGATGGCGACTTGCTCTTGCAAGGGGTAGTCGGGGATGAAGCTGGCGGCCTCCAGCACTTGCGTGAGCCAGTGCATCAGGCCCTCCAGCGGCCACGGAGCCGTGGCAGGCCATGCCGGCGCGCCGGTTTGCCAGTGCAGGGCCTGCATCACGGCCTGGCCGGCCTTGTCTTGCTGCAAGGCTTGCCATTGGCCGGTGGCTTGCAGGGTGTGGCGCAGGTCGGCCAGCCATTCGGGCAGGGCGCGCGGGCGCTGCAAGGCGTTGCGCCAGGTGTTGATGTGCAGGGCTTGGGCGGCGGCTGGGTGTTGCCAGTTGCGCCAGTGCCTGTTGCCAGCCTCGTATTGGGGCCACTGGGTCAGTTCGTGACGGCGCAGATGGGACTCGATGGCTTGCACGTCGGCAGCCGTTACGGCGCAGGCCGTATCTGCCGGGGCGGCTTGCGCCGATGCCGCCAGCAGTTTGAGCCAGGCCAGCACGGCATCGCTGCTGGCCTGGGGCGTGCAGGCGCGCAACAGCAGCATGATGTGGCTGGCCGCCAGGGTGGTAGAAAGCTTCCAGCCGGTTTCATCGCGCACGGCCAGTTCCTGGTCGGCCAGCAGGGCGCGGATGCGGCGGGTGAGCGCCCGGTCGTGATCTACCAAGGCCACCAGGCCCTGCTCTTGCTGCACGGCGCGTTGCACGCAGGCGGCGGCGCATTGGGCCTCGTCTTCGGGGGATGGCATGGTGTGCAGGCGCGCGGCAGGCAGCGTGGCGTGCGCGGCTTGCAGCAGGGCTTGCGGCCATTCCAGCAGGCACACGGCGTGCGGGCGCAAGGCCTGGGCATGCGCCAGCAGTTGCCGGGCCAAGGGGTCGTCTTGCAGGCCGGGCAGCAGCAACAGGGCTTGCGGCTCGCCCGCAGAGATGGCGTCAAACAGCGCATCGGTCGCATAGGCGGAGTGCCCGGCCCACACCACGGCCAGGCTGGCAATGGCTTGCTCGTATTGCAAGGCGGGTGCCGTGTGCTCGCGCTGCAAGTCCGCCTGCATGCGTTGCGCCCACTGCATGCGCTGCGCGGGTGCCTGGGCGGCGGCCAAAGGGGCCAGTTGCAGGGCGGCTTCGCGCACGCGGCCAGCCAGCCACGGGGCTTGCTGTGCCAGGCCGGCTTGTTGCAGCAGGCGTTGCGCGGTGAGCAGATCGTGGCCCACATCAAAGGCGATGTCGTTTTCTGCCGCGGCAAAAGGCCGCATGCGCTGCGCCCAGCTCCAGGTGGTTTCAAACTGCGGCATCAGGCTGGCGGGAAACTGTTGCGCCCACTGCTGCTGCGCCACGGGCATGAGTTGCGCAAAAGGCAGCAGCACCACGGCATGCGCCGCATCGGCCTGGCACTGCTGCACATGTTGCTGAATGCGTTGGATGATGGGGGGCCAGAAAACAGAAAACATAAGCGTTCCGGAATAAAGGCTGCTTGGGTTCAGGGATGAGGGCGCGGCGTGCTGCACCCGCTGCGCGGGCCATGTGCCTGCATTGTGCCTTGCTGACCGACATGTTGTGGCGCTTTGCGCCACGGTAGCCGGGTGTTGCGCCGTTGCCGCAGAAAGGGCTGTGGCCGATGGGGTGCGCGGCAGATGCTTGCTTAGGGCCTGTGCACCCTATTGTTGAAGGCAGCGTTGCGATTAAAAATGACTGGCCGAGGCATCAGCCGCAGCCAAGGTGCGATTTGCGATTGGGCAAGGCAGGCAACGCCGACTATCGCTTGCTCGATCACAATCCGAAGGGAACATGCCCACAAAGCCGCTACTCGTTGTTGTGCTTTTTGCGCGGAAACCCGGTCTGTTCAGCGGCGCACGCCTCAATAGGCAGTTTTGTGAGGCGGCGTTGCGAGTATGTTCGCTCCTCCAACAATGCCAACAAGAGGGTGAACGACCCTAGTCGGGCCGTGTCAGCACCAGGTTGTCGCGGTGAATCATTTCTGGCTCTGCAACATAGCCCAGCAAGGCCTCGAATTGGCTGGACGGTTGGCGGCACAGGCGGCGGGCCTCTTGGCTGGCGTAGTTGGCAATGCCGCGGGCAATCTCTTGCCCTTGTTCGTTGCGCACGGCCACCACTTCACCGCGCTGGAATTCACCGGAAACCGCCAGCATGCCAATGGGCAGCAGGCTTTTGCCTTCGCGTTGCAGCTTGTCGGCTGCGCCTGCGTCTACCACCACAGCGCCGTGCAATTGCAAATGGTCGGCAATCCACTGCTTGCGCGCTTGCAGCTTGTGCGTGGGCGCCATCAGCAGGGTGCCCACCACCTCGCCTTGCGTCAGCCGCAGCAGGGCGTCTGGTTCGCGCCCCCAGGCAATCACGGTGCTGGCGCCAGAGCGGGCCGCGCGCTTGGCGGCCAGAATTTTAGTGAGCATGCCGCCCTTGCCAATGCTGCTGCCCGCGCCGCCGGCCATGGCTTCCAGCGCGGCATCGCCTGCTTGCCCGATGTGCACCAGCTGGGCGTCGGGCTGCTTGCGCGGGTCGGCTGTGAACAGGCCGCGCTGGTCGGTCAGGATGACGAGCAAATCGGCTTCGATCAAATTGGCCACCAGCGCACCCAGGGTGTCGTTGTCGCCGAACTTGATCTCATCGGTTACCACCGTGTCGTTTTCGTTGATAACGGGCACCACCCCCAATTGCAGCAGCGTCAGCAGCGTCGAGCGCGCATTCAGATAACGCTCGCGGTCGGCCAGGTCGGCATGGGTGAGCAGCACCTGGGCCGAGCGCAGGCCGTTGGCATCCAGCTTGGTTTCGTAAATTTGCGCCAGCCCCATCTGGCCCACGGCGGCAGCAGCTTGCAGTTCGTTGATCTCGCTGGGGCGCTTGTGCCAGCCCAGGCGCTTCATGCCTTCGGCAATGGCGCCGCTGCTGACCATGATGACCTCGCACCCCTGCTTGCGCAGGGCAGCCAGTTGCCGGCACCACTCGCCAATGGCGGCGGCGTCCAGCCCGCGCCCTTCGTTGGTGACCAGGCTGGAGCCAACTTTGACCACGATGCGGCGGGCGTGCCGCAAGGCGTCTTGTGCTTGTGCGACGCGCGCGGCGTCAGGATGCTGGGCTGTAACGTAACCGGGGGTGCTCATAGGGCGGACGGTGAAAGGAGGGGAAAAGGGCAAGGGACGATTGTCCGGGTATCTCAAAGCTGCATGGCTGGCCGGATGGAGGGCGGATTTCAATCGGCGGCTTTTTTGCTGCTGCGCGGTTTGCGGGGGGTGGCCGGGCGTGCCTTGGCGGGGGCTTCTGCCGTGTTGGTCAGGTCGATAAAGCGCGGGTCGGTTTCGACGGCAGGCGCTTGCTCTTTGCTGACCTCGGCGTGGATGTGCGTGTAGATATCACGCACCAGCGGCTTGCAGCCGTCATGCGTGAGCGCAGAAATTTCGTACACGGGGCCTTTCCACTTCAGGCGCTTGACAAAATCGGCCACGCGCGCGGCGCGTTCTTCGGCAGGCACCATGTCGAGCTTGTTCAGCACCAGCCAGCGCGGTTTGTCGTACAGGGTTTTGTCGTATTTTTTCAGCTCGGCCACAATGGCCTTGGCTTGGGCGACGGGGTCTACGCTGTCGTCAAACGGTGCCAAATCCACAATGTGCAGCAGCAGGCGCGTGCGCTGCAAATGCCGCAAAAACTGATGGCCCAGCCCGGCGCCTTCGCTGGCGCCTTCGATCAGGCCGGGAATATCGGCCACAACAAAACTTTGCTCAGGCCCCACGCGCACGACGCCCAGATTGGGGTAGAGCGTGGTGAAAGGGTAGTCGGCAATTTTTGGGCGGGCGTTGCTGACCGCCGCGATAAAGGTGGATTTGCCCGCATTGGGCATGCCCAGCAAGCCCACATCGGCCAGCACCTTCAGCTCAAGCCGCAGGCTTTTTTTCTCGCCGGGGTAGCCGGGCGTTTTTTGGCGGGGTGCGCGGTTGATGGAACTTTTGAAGCGCAAATTGCCAAAGCCGCCATCGCCGCCTTTGGCGATCAGGATTTTTTCGCCGGGCGTCAGCAGCTCGTGCAGCACCTGGCCGGTTTCCGCATCGCTGATGATGGTGCCCACGGGCATTTTGAGCGTAATGTCTTCACCCGCCGCGCCGAACATATCGCTGCCCATGCCGTGCTGGCCGCGCTTGGCCTCGAAGCGGCGGGCGTAGCGAAAATCGACCAGCGTGTTGAGATTGACGTCGGCTACGGCATAAACGTGGCCGCCGCGCCCGCCGTCGCCGCCGTCGGGGCCGCCGAATTCCTTGTATTTTTCGTGGCGGAAAGAGGCGCAGCCGTTGCCGCCATCGCCGGCGGCTACGTCGATCAGGGCTTCGTCAACAAATTTCATGGATTCGATTCCTTTGGGCAGGTAGGCCAGACGGCATCTTACCTGCGCCAGCCAAAAAACAAAAAGCCCCGGTGCGGGGCTTTTTGCAGGGATGCTGGATGCGCAGCAGGGGCTTATTCAGCCGGAGTGACATCCACCACCTGGTGGTTAAGTGCACCACGTGTCGTGAACGATACGTGACCATCTACCAGCGAGAACAGCGTATGGTCGCGCCCGATGCCGACGTTGTTGCCGGGATGGAACTTGGTGCCACGCTGGCGCACGATGATGGAGCCAGCGCTGATCAATTCGCCGCCAAAAGCCTTGACGCCGAGCATTTTGGGCTTGGAATCGCGCCCGTTTCGCGTAGAGCCGCCGCCTTTTTTCTGTGCCATGTTTTACACTCCTTGCGCCGGTTTAGGCGTTGATGGAGGCAATTTCCAGTTCGGTATACGACTGGCGGTGCCCCTGGCGTTTTTGATAATGCTTGCGGCGGCGCAGTTTGAAGATGCGCACTTTGTCGTGCTTGCCGTGAGCAACTACTTTGGCTGTAACGGTTGCGCCGGACACCAGCGGAGCACCAACGGTCAGTTTGTCGCCATTACCAACGGCCAAAACCTGATCGAGGGTGATTTCCTTGCCTTCGTCCGCAGCAATCTGTTCTACCTTGATTTTGTCGCCGGCTGCAACGCGGTATTGCTTGCCGCCGGTTTTTATGACTGCGTACATAGTGGATTTTCCTCATTGAATCTGCAGACGGATTTCTGCAGAGCCGCTGATTATAGCGGCTCGGGGATTTTGTGCAAGCGCGACTGTGGCGCACGGCTGACGCTGGCTTCAGGGCGATGGCGCTTGCGCGGTGCCGTCTGCTTCCGAAGCGCGCGCAGCAGCAGCGGCTTGCGTGGTATCTAACAGCCACTGGGCGACTTGCTCCAGCCCCTGTTTTTTGAGGGCGGAAAACAGCATCACCTGGCCGCCGCCGGCTTGCAGGCGGGTGATGTCGAGCACCCTGGCGCCTTCGGTGCGGGTGAGTTTGTCGGCCTTGGTCAGCAAGACCAGAAAGGGCAAGCCTTGCTCCACGCGCGGACGAATCAGCTCCAGCAGCAACTGATCCAGTTCCGTGAGACCCAGGCGCGCATCGCACAGCATGACAATGCCTGCCAGATTGGCGCGTTGGCACAGGTAGTTGGCCATGACTTGCTGCCAGCGCTCTTTGTCGGCCAGCGGCACGGCGGCATAGCCGTAGCCGGGCAAGTCGGCCAGCACGGCATCGGTTTGGCCTTGGCGGCCCAGCGCGAATAGATTGATGTGCTGGGTGCGCCCCGGTGTTTTGGAGGCAAAGGCCAGCTGCTTTTGCTGCGTGAGGGTGTTGATGCAGGTGGATTTGCCCGCGTTGGATCGGCCCACAAAGGCTACTTCGGGAATCTCCAGCGGCGGCAGTTGATGCAGCTGCGCGGCTGTGGTCAAGAAGCGGGCGGTGTGCATCCAGCCCAGTGATGAAGGCTTGCTTGCGGCCACGCGCTGCTGCTGCTGCGCGGGGCGGGCGCGGCGGGCGGATGGGGGGCGGTATGAGGAGGTACTCATGCGGATTCATGTCTAAAAAAGCAGCATGCAGTGTATCCGCATGCGGGTGTTGTGATGGGATGTGTGGCGCAGGCGGCGCTTGTTTGGCGTGCCGGGGCAAGCTGGGTTGCAGTGCGCCAGGGCGATGCGGTAGCCGGGCAGCAGCCGGCTTGGCATTTGGCAGATATGCCGTTTGAGGGATGCGCGGGGATGACGCGGGCTGTGCGCCATTGGCCTGCGCAAATGGCGTCAATAGCGCGTAGCAGCGTGGTGAACAGCACAAAAAAACAGCGCAAAAAAAGCTGCCCCATGCAAGGGGCAGTAAAGGGGAGATAGGGAGATGAAAGCTTGAAAAATTTGCCGGGCTTGCCTTGCCTGCCCGGCGCTGCGTTGCGTAGACAACGATTTGACAGTCGGGCAGGGCAGGCGAATCCGGCGGATCAGGCGGGCAAGAAGCCGTCGATCGAGAGGTAGCGCTCGCCCGTGTCGTAGTTGAATCCCAGCACGCGGGCGTTGGCGGGCAGGTCGGGAAGTTTTTGCGCAATGGCCGCCAGAGTCGCGCCGCTGCTGATGCCGACCAGCAAGCCTTCTTTGGCTGCGGCCTGGCGGGCATAGTCCATGGCGGCGGGGCCTTCCACTTGAATGGTGCCGTTGAGCACGCCGGTATCCAGGTTTTTGGGGATAAAGCCCGCGCCAATGCCCTGAATGGGGTGGGGGCCAGGCGCGCCGCCGCTGATTACGGGCGAAAGCGCCGGCTCTACCGCAAACACTTGCAGCTGCGGCCACTGGGCCTTGAGCACTTTGGCCACGCCGGTGATGTGGCCGCCTGTGCCTACGCCGGTGATGATGGCATCCAGCCCTTCGGGGAAGTCGGCCAGAATCTCTTGCGCCGTGGTGGCTTCGTGCACGGCCACGTTGGCGGGGTTTTCAAACTGCTGCGGAATCCAGGAGTTGGGGGTTTGCGCTGCAAGCTCTTCGGCGCGGGCAATGGCACCTTTCATGCCTTTTTCCTTGGGCGTTAGGTCGAAAGTGGCGCCATACGCCAGCATCAGGCGGCGGCGTTCCACGCTCATGCTTTCGGGCATGACCAGAATCAGCTTGTAGCCTTTGACGGCAGCCACCATGGCCAGCCCCACGCCGGTGTTGCCGCTGGTGGGTTCGATGATGGTGGCGCCGGGTTTGAGCTGGCCGGATTTTTCGGCTGCCTCGATCATCGAGAGGGCAATGCGGTCTTTGATGCTGCCGCCGGGGTTGAAACGTTCGGCCTTGATCCAGACTTCGTGCGTGGGAAACAGGCGGCTGAAGCGGATGTGCGGCGTGCGGCCAATGGTTTCGAGTACGGATGTGGCTTTCATGGGTAAGGCTCCTGCGCAAAAAAAGTTTTGATAAGTTGTGCGCGCATTTTGCTGCAAGTTTTATTTCTTATCGTTATATGCATCAGCCGCAAGCTGGGCGCGGCATGGCGATTACCCGTGTAATCGATAGGGATTTGCTGACAAGGTTTGTTGTTGCCGCAAAGCCTGCGCGGCAGCGTGCGCACAGTCCGTTTTCAATGCAGTGCGGCTGGGGCAGTAAAAGCAGAGAGCGAGGCTGCTTGCACGCCGTGCCGTATGTGGCTTGCTTGAACGATTGACCTTGTGCGCGGCGGCGCGGGCGAGCGCCCGTGCTCCTGTGCAATGGCTTTGGCGCGAGACAGCCGCTTGCTGGGCCAGCAGGGTTGGGTTTTGGGGTTTGGCGTGCCATGCGCCGCACGGCAAGGCCGCGAGCAGGCTGCAAAAAAGAAGCAGAGCAGGCGCAGGAAGCAAACGGGTGCTGAACGCAAACCAGGCACCCGGCAAGGTGCCGAGTGCGGCAGGCGTTTACAGCGGGGCGCTGCCCATGAGTCGCGCGATGACTTCAGCCACCAGAAACGATGCAACAAAAGCCATGCTCACTACCGCCAGCGCGGCATGGAGGCTGCCACCGCCTTGCTGCGCCAGTTGCTGGGCGGCCTGCTGCGGGTCGCTGTGCGCCGCCAGAATCTGGCGCACCTTGCGCTCGGCATGGCGGCGATACATCCAGTTGCTGAACAAGCCCATCAACAGGCAGACGATGGGGGCGATATTGGCCTGCCACTGGCTTAGTTTTTCAAGTGGTATCTGCAAAACCTGCGCGGTGCCCATAAGCAGCAAGCCCGCCGCGACGATGACGGCGCAATGCCCGTACATCTTGCGGTATGCCAGCCACGGCAAGGAAAAGAAGAAGGCCGCCCAGTTCCATGAGATGAGTCCGCCAAACATGCGATCGGACTCTGCCCAGCGGCGCGCGTAAAACGCGTAGTTGTTGCCCACAAACAGGGCCATGGGGTCGGCAGCCGCAGGGGCGGCAGCGGCTGCGGGTTGGCCGGCTTGTTGCCACGCGGGGGCTGCGTGCCACGGGGCCTTGTTGGGCTGCGGCTGTTCTTCATCTGGCAAAGCTTCGGCGGGTGCAGCGGCGGGCTGTGGTCGCGGCGGCAGCAGGGCGGGCAGCAAACCTTCGATGGATGGGGCGGGCACCCAGCCTTCCAGCCCGTGGTGCCATACCAGATCGTCCCGTTGGATATGGCCGGTTTGCGCCAGCTCGCGCAACTGGGCCTCGCTGTAGGGGCCGAATTTTTGTTCGCCTACGGCATACCACCAAAGAATGGGGCGCTCGTTCATGGTTGCGTTTTCCTTGCTGTTGGTTTTGGTAAAGGGGGCGTGGCTGCTGGTCGCTGCGCAAGCAGTGGATTTATTGTGCCATTACGGCGTTGTGTGCCGTGGCGGGCGGGGGCGATTGCAAGTAGGGGCAGGCGCAAGCAGGCATGCGCTCAGACGTTTATTGGTTTGTCAGATAGAAGCATGCGTGGTGCGCTGTCGCAGGCTAGGGGTTGGTCACACTGTTTTTGGAGGCGCGCACAAGCCCTAGGCTTTGCGTTGCAGCAGTTCCAGCTCGTGTGCGTGCAACCAGCGCCATTGGCCGGTGGGCAGGCTGGTGGGCAGTTCCAGCGCGCCGATGCGGCTGCGGTGCAGGGCTTCCACCCGATTGCCTGCGGCGGCCAGCATGCGCTTGACTTGGTGGTATTTGCCTTCGG
>CAYUAF010000037.1:0-13766 GCA_964442555.1 uncultured Allobrachymonas sp. | reverse complement strand
CTTCTTCGAAATTCACGACCCTGGCGCGTTCGATGAGCATTTTTTCAACGGCCTGCTAAAAAGGCAAGCCGCTTGGGCGGGCAAGCGGCATAGGGTTTATCGGCAATTCGGCGCATGGTTTTTCCCTTCTTTTAAAACAGTGTCTGCACATACAAAGATAAAAAAACGGCAGGTTGTGCCTGCCGTTTTGCCGTTAATTGTTGCGTTTGAGCCGTGAGCCGTCATGCTTACATCACGGCCAAATGCTCGGTGCCTGCAGCCAAATCGGTAGTGGCTGCACGCTTGGAGTGCAGCTTGATTTGCAGGCGCAAGTCGTTTTGCGAATCGGCGTTGCGCAGGGCGTCTTCGTAAGTGATGGCACCTTCTTCAAAGGCGTCGAACAGCGCCTTGTCGAAGGTTTGCATGCCGATGTCGCGGCTGCGCTTCATCACTTCCTTGATTTCGCCCACTTCGCCCTTGAAGATCAAGTCGGCAATCAGCGGCGAGTTGATCATGATTTCCATCATGGCTACGCGGCCTTTGGAGTTTTCGCGCGGCAGCAGGCGTTGCGAGATCATGGCCTTGAGGTTGAGCGACAAGTCCATGAGCAGTTGCACGCGGCGCTCGTCGGGGAAGAAGTTGATGATCCGATCCAGCGCCTGGTTGGCGCTGTTGGCGTGCAGGGTTGCCAGGCACAGGTGCCCCGTTTCGGCGAAGGCTACGGCGTGCTCCATGGTTTCGCGGTCGCGAATCTCGCCCATCAAAATCACGTCGGGCGCCTGGCGCAGGGTATTTTTCAGCGCGATCTCCCAACCGTCGGTATCCAGCCCCACTTCGCGCTGCGTGACGATGCAGTTCTTGTGCGGATGCACGAATTCCACCGGGTCTTCCACCGTGATGATGTGGCCGAAAGAGTTTTCGTTGCGCCAGTCCACCATCGAGGCCAGGGTGGTGGATTTGCCCGAGCCGGTAGCGCCCACCAGAATGACCAGACCGCGTTTGGTCATGGCAATGTCTTTGAGGATTTGCGGCAGTTTCAGCTCGTCGATGGTGGGGATTTTTTGCGGAATGACCCGCATGACCATGCCGACTTTGCCCATTTGCATAAAGGCATTGACGCGGAAACGGCCAATGCCCGGGGGCGCAACCGCGAAGTTGCACTCTTTGGTGGCTTCGAATTCGGACATTTGCCGGTCGTTCATGATGGAGCGCACCAGCGCCAGCGTGTGCGCCGCCGACAAGGGCTGGGCGGATACTTTATTGACTTTGCCGTCTACCTTGATGGCGGGCGGAAAGTCAGCCGTGATGAACAGGTCACTGCCGTTGCGGCTGACCATGAGTTTGAGCAATTCGTGAATGAACTGACTGGCCTGGTCACGATTCATGCTATTCCTTCCGATAAGCGATTGAAAAAGGGCAACAAGGTGGAGGACAAGGGCGAAAGCGGCCTTTTATCCGGGGAAGTTTTCCGGAATCTTGGCTTTGGATCGCGCCTCGCCCACCGAAATCATGTTGCGCTTGACCAGCTCGGTGAGGTTTTGATCCAGCGTTTGCATGCCCACGTTGTTGCTGGTTTGAATGGTGGAGTACATCTGCGCCACTTTGGCTTCGCGAATCAGGTTGCGGATGGCGGGTGTGCCCAGCATGATTTCGTGTGCAGCCACGCGCCCCTGGCCGTCTTTGGTTTTGCACAGCGTTTGCGAAATGACAGCCACCAGCGATTCGGACAGCATGGCGCGCACCATTTCCTTTTCTTCCGCCGGAAACACGTCGATGATACGGTCCACGGTTTTGGCCGCACTGGAGGTGTGCAAGGTACCGAATACCAAGTGGCCGGTTTCTGCCGCCGTCATGGCCAGGCGGATGGTTTCCAGGTCACGCATCTCGCCTACCAGAATGGCGTCGGGGTCTTCACGCAGGGCGGAGCGCAAGGCGTTGGAGAAGCTGTGCGTCATCGGCCCCACTTCACGCTGGTTAATCAGGCATTTTTTCGATTCGTGCACGAATTCGATTGGGTCTTCCACCGTGAGGATGTGGCCAAACTCGGTTTCGTTGAGGTGGTTGATCATGGCCGCCAGCGTGGTCGATTTACCCGAACCCGTAGGCCCCGTCACCAGCACCAGCCCGCGCGGCCTGAGCGCCAGGTCGGCAAAAATCTTGGGCGCATTCAGCTGCTCCAGCGTCAGCACCTTGCTCGGAATGGTACGGAACACAGCCGCCGCGCCGCGCTTTTGGTTGAAGGCATTGACCCGGAAACGCGCCAGCCCATTGACTTCAAAAGAAAAGTCGCATTCGAAGTTTTCTTCGTACTGCTTGCGCTGGGTGTCGCTCATGATGTCGTACACCATGGCGTGCACTTCCTTGTGCTCCATGACGGGCAGGTTGATGCGTTTGACATCGCCGTGCACCCGCAGCATGGGCGGCAGGCCGGCGGAAAGGTGCAAGTCAGAAGCCTTGTTCTTGACGCTGAATGCCAGAAGTTGGGTAATATCCACGCGAGTTTCCCTGTTGTTTGAAGCAGCGCAACGCTGCCGACCCCTTGCAGGCGCACTGCGCGCACATTACGCGCGCATGGCACAGCCGCCTTGGCGCTTGCCTGCAAACTCTGATTGATTGTGTTGCAATCGTAACAATATTGCATGCTATTGTCTTGCCAAAATGACAACATCGCTACTTATTTCGCACAAAATCGCGCAAGCACTGGCACAAGTACAACAGCGCATCGCCCAAGCGGCCGATCAGGCCGGGCGTCCGGCCGGCAGCATCCGCCTGCTGGCCGTATCCAAAACCCACGGGGCAGACGCCGTTGCCCACGCCGCTGCGGCCGGCCAAACGGCCTTTGGCGAAAACTACGTGCAAGAAGCCGTCGCCAAAATCACCGCCCTGCGCGAACAAGGCTTGCACGCGCTGGAATGGCACTGCATCGGCCCCTTGCAAAGCCGCAAAACCGCGCTCGTCGCCAACCATTTCGACTGGCTGCAAAGCCTGGATCGCCTGGATATTGCCCAACGCCTAAGCCGCCAGCGCCCGCCCGCGCTGCCGCCTTTGCAAGTGTGCCTGCAAGTCAATATGGACGGGGGCGCCAACAAATCCGGCTTGGCGCCCGCTGCGGCGCTGGAGCTGGCGCGTGCCGTGGCCGATTTGCCCGGCCTGCAACTGCGCGGGCTGATGAGCATTCCCGAACCCTATGCGGACGCAAGCCGCACCCTGGCCGTGCACCAGCGCACCCGCGCCCTGTTTGACGAAATGAGCCATGCCTTGCAGCTGCCCCGGTGGGACACGCTCTCCATGGGCATGAGCCACGATCTGGAAGCCGCCATTTGCGCGGGCAGCACCATGGTGCGCATTGGCACGGCCATTTTTGGCGCACGCCCGGCCAAGGCAGGCTGAATCCGCCCCTTCCTCTTTTTCCTTTTTCTCCCTTTTCTGGCCTGCCTGCAACACAGCCGGCACGCTGCATTCTTGTTCCCCCGCAGCGGCAAAGCGCCGCCCGCCCGGCATGGCCGCGCCCTGTGGCGCATTAGTACAATTTCGCCATGACGACCGCAACGCCCCCTCTCCCACCGCGCGCCCTGCAACTGGTGCAAGAAACTTTTGCCATTGAAGCTGCGGCCTTGCAGCAAACTGCCGCGCGTTTTCAGCACGCGGAGGCAGCCGCCCAGCTCGCGCAAGCCGTAGCAACCCTGCTGCACGCGCCGGGTCGCGTTGTCGTCATGGGCATGGGCAAAAGCGGCCACGTGGGCCGCAAAATCGCGGCCACTTTGGCATCTACCGGCACGCCCGCTTTTTTTGTGCACCCGGCTGAAGCCGGGCACGGCGACCTAGGCATGGTCACCCCGCAAGACGTGGTGCTAGCCATTAGCAACAGCGGCGAAAGCGAGGAGCTGGCGCGCATTCTGCCCGTACTCAAACGCCAGGGCGTGCCGCTGATTGCCATCACCGGCAAGCCGCAATCCACCCTCGCCCGCCATGCCAACACGGTTTTGGACAGCAGCGTGGAAAAAGAAGCCTGCCCCCTGAACCTGGCCCCCACCGCCAGCACCACCGTGCAAATGGCGCTGGGCGATGCGCTGGCCGTAGCCTTGCTGGATGCGCGCGGCTTCAAGGCCGAAGACTTTGCCCGCTCCCACCCCGGCGGCGCGCTGGGGCGCAAGCTGCTCACCACCGTGGCCGATGTGATGCGCGCCGGCGATGCCGCCCCTGCCGTGCCGCTGGATGCCGACTTCAGCACCGTTATGCGCGAGATGAGCGCCAAGGGCCTGGGCGCCACTGCCGTAGTGGATGCGCAAGGCCGCGTGGCAGGCATTTTTACCGATGGCGACTTGCGCCGCCTGCTAGAAAGCGGTGCCGACTGGCGCACGCACACCGCCGCCACCCTCATGCACAAAAACCCGCGCAGCATCCGCGCCGATGCGCTAGCCGCCGACGCCGCCCGCCTGATGGAAGAGCACCGCATCAGCAGCCTGCCGGTAACCGATGCCAACGGCAAGCTGGTAGGCGCCCTCAACACGCACGACCTGATGCGCGCCAAAGTCATCTAAACACAACACCTACCGCCCGCGCCCGCATTGCCGCCATTTGCCAACCCTTTTTCTTTGATGCCCGCCATGACCGCTGCCGCCACACCCGCCTTGAACTTCGACCCCGCCTTGCTGCTGGCCGCGCAGGGCATACGCCTTGTGTTTCTGGATGTGGATGGCGTTTTTACCGATGGCGGCTTGTTCTACACCGAAGCGGGCGAAAGCACCAAGCGCTTCAACACGCTGGACGGCCTGGGCCTCAAGCTGCTGCAACAGGCAGGCATCACGCCCGCCGTGGTGACGGGGCGCGACTCTGCCGCGCTGCGCACGCGGCTGGCCGCGCTGGGCATTACGCACGCCGTATACGGCACAGAAGACAAACTGCCCGCCGCCAACGCCCTGCTGACCACGCTGGGGCTGAACTGGTCGCAAGCCGCCGCCATGGGTGACGACTGGCCCGACCTACCCCTGCTGACCCATGCCGCATTTGCCGCCGCCCCCGCCAACGCCCATGCCGAAGTCAAGGCCCGCGCACATTACGTCACACAAGCAACCGGCGGCAACGGCGCCGTGCGCGAGCTGTGCGACATTCTGCTGCAAGCTAGCGGCCACTATGCCGACATGCTGCGCCGCTACCTGCCGCACGCTACCCAACACCCATGAAGCCCACACACACCACGCACACGCCCACCGGCAACAGCCCTGCCAGCGGCCCCGCAAACAGCGCGGCCCATGATTCAGCCCATGCGGGCGGCCTGCCCCCGCCCACCCAACCGCCTGTACCCGCCAGCAAGACCGCACGGCGCATCGGCATTGACTACATGCCGCTCGTGCTGGCGCTCATCCTGGCGCTGGGCACCTTCTGGCTGGTGCGCAGCATGCCCAAAACCGGCCCGGCCGAACCTGCGCCGCCCACCCATGTGCCCGACTACTATCTGCACGACTTTCAACTGCGCCGCTACGGCGCGCAAGGCAATTTGCAAGACGAGCTGACCGGCCAGTACGGCGAGCACCTGCCCGGCCCCGACACCATTCACGTGCGGCAAGCCACCATGCACGCCATCAACCCGCAAGGCGGCAGCACGCAAGGCCGCGCCAACCGGGCAGTAGCCGCACTCCAAAGCAAGGACATCGAACTGTTCGACCAAGTGCGCGTCGTGCACCAGCCCGCGCCCGACGCCAAGGGGCAAGCGCAGCCAGCCGTTACGTTCGAAAGCGAATATCTGCAATCCACCGACCAACAGGAGCACATCCGCACCAACCGCCCGGTCAAAATCACGCGCCAGGGCAACATCATCACCGGCAGCGGTATGCACTACACCAACAGCAGCCGCACGGTAGAAGTGCAAGGCCGCGCCAAAGCGGTCATTCAGCCCAGCCCCGCGCCCAAGTCCTGAAGGCGGCGAACACGCCATTCCTTTTCTTTCCCTTCCTTTCTCTTGCAGCGCCTGCATGTCTGCCCCTTCTTCTGTTTTGCCTTCTGTTGCCTCTACCCCCTCTGCCGCCCCCGCCAGAGCAGATGGCAACGCCACAACCCCCGCTGCAACAGACACAGCAAGCGCCCCAGGCCAGGCTGCGCAAGCGCCGCTGGTTTTTATTACCGGCGCATCCAGCGGCATTGGGCAAGCGCTGGCGCTGCGTTTTTGGCAAGCTGGCTACCGGCTGGCGCTTGTGGCGCGGCGCACGCAAGCCGTGCACGACTGGGCGCAGCAACACGGCATAGCACCCACGCAATACGCCGTCTACAACGCCGATGTGCGCAACATCGATCACATGGTTGCTGCGGCGCAAGCCTGCATCCGCACCCAGGGCCTGCCCGCAATCGTGATTGCCAGCGCAGGCATCAGCCACGGGGTAGATACGGCCGAGCGTGGCGATGTGGACGTGCTGGCCGATATTTACGCCACCAACTGCATCGGGCTGGTGGCAACGTTTCACCCTTTTATTGCGCCCATGCGCGCGCGGCGCAGCGGCAAGCTGGTAGGCATTGCCAGCGTGGCCGGCATACGCGGCCTGCCCGGCCACGGCGCATACTGCTCAAGCAAAGCCGCCGTTATCAGCTACTGCGAGAGCCTGCGCGGCGAACTGCGCGATGACCATGTGCGCGTGCTCACCCTGCTGCCCGGCTTTGTGGACACGCCCATGACGGAAAACGACACCCACACCCGGCATTTTCTGCTCACGCCCGATGCATTTGCCGAGCAAGCCTATCGCGCCATCTGCGCCCATAGCAGCTACTGCGTCATCCCTTGGCAAATGCGCATCGTGGCCAAGCTGCTGCGCCTGCTGCCCAACTGGGCGTTTGACCGGCTGCTGGCAGGCAAACCGCGCAAGCCCAGAAAAAACACGGTGCCGCCTGAGACATGAGCGGGCACGAGAAACGCATGAAAAAACGGCGCTGGTTGCAGCGCCGTTTTCAAAAGAACATGCGTTCAAACTGGCTTTTTTCGGGGGCATGCAAAGCCAAAGGCATGAAGCTTTACGCCCCGCTGCCAACCTGCGCAGCCCCCAGCGCCCACGGCATCTGCTTCTGTGCCCAACTGCCTTACGCCACGCTGCCAACCTGCGCAGCCCCTAGCGCCTGCAACACCTGCGGCGGCATGCGGGCGGGCTGCATGTTTGCTTCTTTGACCCAGCCGACGCGGAAGCTGCCTTCTGCCAGCAACTCGCCTTGTTCGATGTCGCCGCGCCAGGCTTGCTGCACAAATACCACGCTGGCCTTGCCGCGTTGTTGCAGGCGGGCGGTTACGGTGAGCAGATCGTCCAGCCGGGCCGAGCGGTGGTATTTGACGCTGGCCTCGCTGACCACGAACACGCCGCCCGTTTCTTCGCGCAGCGCCTGCTGGTTCAGGCCGATGCTGCGCAGCCATTCGGTGCGCGTGCGTTCAAAAAACTTCAGGTAGTTGGCGTAGTACACCACGCCGCCGGCGTCGGTATCTTCCCAATACACGCGCACGGGCTGGCTAAAAACGGGGGTGTTCATTGAGTGCTTTCAGTGGTTTGGTTGCGATACAAAACGCGAAGCGAAGATGCGCATGGCAGGGCGGGACGGGGCAAGACGGTAGCGGTAGCAGTTGCAAGGCATGGCTCGCAATCCGCGCTGCCCGCCTTCTGCCTTCTGTTTGCCTTTTGCTTGAGGCCGGCAGGGAGCGCGTCTGCAACGGTTCCGGCTTCTAACGGCACGCCGGCAAGGGCTGGCAAGGGCTAGCAAGCGGCCATATCCCCCGTCGCCAAGGCCGGTCAAGAGGCGCGTTTGCGGTCTGCTTTGACTTCTGCCGCACGCAGCTCGGGCGCCAGCGCATGCAGCACGCCATTGACGTATTTGTGCCCGTCTGTGCCGCCAAACGATTTGGCCAGTTCGATGCATTCGTTCAGCACCACGCGCCAAGGCACGTCGGGGCAGTGTTGCAGCTCATACACGCCGATCCACATGCAGGCGTGTTCAATGGGCGATATTTCCTGCCAGCCGCGATCCAGCTTGGGCGCGATCAAGGCGTCCAGCTCGGCGGCGTTTTGCACGCAGCCGTGAAAGACGGCGTCAAAATGCGCGCCGTCGCCTTTGTGAAAGCCCGTGAGTTCGCGGGTGAACTGGTCGATGGAAGCGGCCTCGTTGCCGCCGACCAGATGCTGGTACAGCGCCTGCACGATGAATTCGCGCGCGCGCGCACGGCCTGTTTTGCCCGGCATTTTGCGGGGCTTTTTGCCGGCTGCCGCTGCGCCCGGCTTGGCGGGCCGCTGCTCTGGCGTTTGCAGCGCGGCTTGCAGGGCTTCTTCAGGGCTGCGGGATTGAGCGTCTGATGCCATGGTGCGCCGCCTTTCAGGAAAAGAGCGCAGGCATCAGCAGCGCCATTTCAACAGCTACGCGTGCGGCGTCTACGGCTTTTTCGGTTTGGCGGGCTTTGGCTTGCTTGAGGTTTTCTACCGTCAAAACGGCGTTGGCAACGGGCAGGGAAAAGTCCAGCGCCACACGCGAAACGCCCGCGCCCGATTCATTCGCCACCAGTTTGAAGTGGTAGGTTTCGCCACGGATGACGCAGCCGATGGCAATGAGCGCATCGTATTGCGCGCGCGCGGCCAGCCCTTGCAATGCCAGGGGCACTTCAAGCGCGCCGGGCACTTGCACCAGCGTGACGTTTTTGGCCTTGACGCCCAGCTGCATCAGCTCGCTCAGGCAGGCTTCGGTCATGGCGTTGGTGATGTCTTCGTTAAAGCGCGCCTGCACGATGCCGATGCGCAATTTCTTGCCGTTCAACTGGCTGGCAATGTCGCCTTTGTCTGCATTTTTCATATCAGTCCGATCGTTTGTTCAAAAACAAAAACGCTGCATGTTCGGCATGCAGCCCCTATTTCCCCATTCTTCCGCCGCTGCGCCGTGGCGCCCTTGCACTTGCACTCGCGGCGGGCGATTTTTCAGGCCCGCAAGCCGATTGTTTTTACACGCCTGCCGGTTCGGGCGCTTCGGTAAAACCAACGACTTCCAGATCGTAGCCCGCCATGCTGGGCATGCGGCGGCTAGGCCCCAGAATGTGCAGCTTGCGGGCGCCGCATTCACGCAAAATCTGCGCGCCAATGCCGTAGCTGCGCAGGTCTTGCCCTTTGGCTGCCATGTGCGCGATTTGCGCCGTGCCATCGAATTGCGCCAGCAGCTGCTCGGCCGTTTCACCGCAATTGAGCAATACCACCACGCCACGCTGTTGCTGCTGCATGTAGCGCAGGCTGTCTTCCAGGCTCCAGCTGTGCGCCTTGCGGCCTGTTTCCAGCGCGTCCAGCAATGACAAGGGTTCGTGCACGCGCGTGGGCACCACGTCGTCGGCATTCCAGCTGCCTTTGACCAGCGCCAGATGCAGGCTGTTGCCCTGTACGTCGCGGTAGGCATGCGCCACAAATTCGCCGTGCGCCGTTTTGAGCGGGCGCGAGGCCACTTTCTGAATCAGCGATTCGTTGCGGATGCGGTGCTCAATCAAATCGGCAATGGTGCCGATTTTGAGGCCGTGGCTGGCCGCGAACCGTTGCAGCTCGGGCAGGCGCGCCATGGTGCCGTCTTCGTTCATGATTTCGCAGATGACTGCTGCCGGCGCACAACCCGCCATACGGGCCAAGTCGCAGCCCGCTTCGGTGTGGCCGGCGCGCATCAGCACGCCGCCTTCTACCGCCTGGATGGGAAAGATATGGCCAGGCTGCACAATGTCTTGCGCCGTGCCTTTGATGGCCATTTCGATGGTACGCGCGCGGTCGGCTGCCGATATGCCGGTTGTTACGCCCTGCGCCGCTTCAATCGAGGTGGTAAAGGCCGTGCCGTAGCGCGTGCCGTTGCGGCTGGTCATGGGCGCAAGGCCCAATTGCTCGCAACGCTCGCGTGTCAGCGTCAGACACACCAGGCCGCGTGCGTGGGTCACCATAAAGTTGATGGCCTCGGGCGTGACGTGCTCAGCCGCCAACATCAAATCGCCCTCGTTCTCGCGGTCTTCTTCATCGACAAGTATGACCATTTTGCCCGCACGCAATTCGGCCACGATTTCTTCAACCGGGGCGATGCGTGCAGAAGGAGCGGAAGACGAAGAAACAGAAGGCTGCATGTAAAAACGGAAGAAAAACGGGCCACAACAAGCAACGCCGCCCCCAGGCACAGTCTGCCGCCGGGCGGGGTTGCCGCAACACCGCCATTATCGTGTAAACGGCTTTTTGCGGCGCGCCGCCGCGCGGGATGCGGCCTTTTTTCTGCCGGTAGAATTTTGCGGTTCCAATTCCAATTCCGATTTTGTTTCTGCTTTTTTGTTTCTGCCCTGTTGATTGTTGCCGTGTCTGCCCCCGCCCCCGACCTTTCGCGCCGTTTTGGCGGCATTGGCCGCCTGTATGGCCCTGCCGCCCAGGCTTTTGCGCATGCGCATGTTGCCGTTGTAGGCATTGGCGGCGTAGGCTCGTGGGCCGCCGAAGCATTGGCGCGCAGCGGCGTGGGGCGGATTACGCTGATCGATCTGGACCACGTGGCCGAATCCAACATCAACCGCCAAATTCACGCCAACGACGCCACCTTGGGGCAAGCCAAAGTCATGGCCATGCAAGAGCGCATTGCCAGCTTCTACCCCGGCTGCCGCGTGCATGCAGTCGATGAATTTGTGGAGCCGGACAACTGGCCCGCCCTGCTGCCCGCCCCGGCAGATGCCGTGATCGACGCTTGCGACCAGATGCGCGCCAAAACCACCCTGGCCGCGTGGGCGCTGCCGCAGCAGCCACAGCGCCCGCCAGGCCTCTTCATCACCGTAGGCGCCGCAGGCGGCAAGCAAAAGCCCTGGCTGGTAGAGGTAGACGACTTGGCGCGCGCCACGCACGACCCCCTGCTGGCCCAACTGCGCCAACGCCTGCGCAAATGGCATGGCGCGCCGCGCGATGGCAAGGCTTTTGGCCTGGCCACCGTATTCAGCCGCGAGGCGGTGCAAATGCCCGCTTCCGCCAGCTGCGAAAACGTGGACGGCAACCTGAATTGCCACGGCTACGGCTCATCCGTTACCGTTACCGCCACTTTCGGCATGTGCGCAGCCGGCTGGGTGTTGCAGCAACTGGCAAGCCGCGCAGCGGCATAGCACGCGCCTGCCGCGCACAGCCCCCCGCCCCGCTTGCTGCCCCTGCTATCCCCTTGCTATGCTTGAGGCCAATCACATCTTCAGACGGCAATCTTCAAAATAGCAATGAATAGCAATGTTCAAATGGCAAGCCGACCATTTCCGATTGCCGCCTGGCCCTCACCCACATAACCTACCGTTTTTTGCATGAATCACGCTGCCGCCCTTTCCGCCCCGCCCACCCAGCCCGCATTGGTGCTGGGCATTGAATCGTCGTGCGACGAAACCGGCGTTGCCCTGGCGCAAGTAGCGCCCGGGCAAGCCGTGCCCCAGCTGCTGGCGCAGGCGCTGCACAGCCAAATCGACATGCACCAGGCCTATGGCGGCGTGGTGCCCGAGCTGGCTAGCCGCGACCACATCCGCCGCGTGGTGCCCCTGGTGCGCCAGGTCATGCAGCAAGCCGGGCGGCAACTGGCCGATGTGCACGCCATCGCCTTTACACAAGGGCCGGGGCTGGCCGGTGCGCTCTTGGTAGGCGCTGGCGTAGCGTGCGCGCTGGCGGCTGCTCTGGGCAAGCCCGTCATCGGTGTGCATCATCTGGAAGGGCATTTGCTGTCGCCTTTTCTCAGCGCCGATCCGCCGGAGTTTCCGTTTGTCGCGCTACTGGTTTCCGGCGGCCACACCCAGCTGATGCGCGTAGACGGCGTGGCGCAATACCAGCTACTGGGCGAAACGATTGACGATGCCGCAGGCGAAGCCTTTGACAAATCCGCCAAGCTATTGGGCTTGGGCTACCCCGGCGGCCCGGCCTTGGCCCGCCTGGCCGAATCGGGCCGCGCAGACGCCTTTGCCCTGCCCCGCCCGCTGCTGCACAGCGGCGATCTGGATTTTTCATTCGCCGGACTCAAAACCGCCGTGCTCACCCAAGTCAACAAACTGGGCGCGCAGGCCAGCGAACAACAACGCGCCGACTTGGCCGCCAGCACCCAAGCCGCCATTGTAGAAGTGCTGCTCAAAAAATCCCTCAAGGCGCTGGATACCACCGGCCTGAAACGCCTGGTCGTAGCCGGCGGCGTAGGCGCCAACGCCGCGCTGCGCCAGCAACTGCAAACCGCTTGCCACAAGCGTGGCGTGCGCGTGCACTACCCCGAACTGGCCTTGTGCACCGACAACGGTGCCATGATTGCCTTGGCGGCCGCCATGCGCCTGCAAGCCGGGCTGGCGCAACTGCGCCACGACTACGCATTTGACGTCAAACCGCGCTGGCCTTTGTCTGACCTGAATACTGCCGCCGCCACAGCCTGCGCCACCTGATGATCGCTGCCTGCACCACACACATCTGCAACGCCGCTTGCAAAGCGCTTGCACCGCCCCCGGCAATCATCCGCTTCAGGTCATGCGCATGTGGCAAACCACGGCACGCTGTTGATGCTTGATTTTTCAGTCGCGCCAAGCGTGATGGCGTGCAGCCGGCAGTCTGCCATCCAACAAACAATGAAATGCGCGCGCCCTGCCACCATTGCGCAGCACGCCGCCGATACGATCTTCCCTTGTTAAGCGCAGCAACAGCACCGTAAAACCAGCGCCGTAAAGCCCCAGACTTGCAACGCATCGCCGCCCTACTCGCGCTTGCCGCAACGCTCCATCTTTTCAATCGCTTTCAAACGCTTGGCGCGCTCTTGATCAGACAAAGTGATGCTGTTTGCGCCCACCTTGGCATTGCGAATCTCCAACGCCGTAGGGCACGAGGCCGCAGCCTTTTTGCGTGCGGTATTTTTCGCCCCCTTGCCAGCACGCGGCTTGGCGGGCGCACGCGCTTCTTCTGCCTTTTGCCCACCTGCCCGTGCATGGCTGCCCGCATCGGGCATGGAACTGCGAAAAGCCTCTTTCACTGTGATAGCTCCTGCGCCTTCTGCATCACAAGGCGCTTGCTGAAACGTATTGCCGCAGCGGTACATGGTTTGGGCAGATGCAGACACCGCCCATAACATCGTTACCATCCAAGCTCCCATCATCTGCTTTAATGCCAAGCTCATTCTTTGCCCAACACACATATCAACTGTCCCATAACAACTAGCAACTTGTCGCTAACCTGCCCCTGTTGCATAAAAACACGCCTAGCGGTCATGCCGACACACAATCAACCACAGGCTCTATTGCATTTTTAATGCATATCGAATCAAAAAAATCAAAACATGCACATCATGATGCACAAACAAGCAAAAGTCATGGCATAATTCGCGCCTATCTTGGAGAGGTGGCCGAGTGGTTAATGGCAGCAGACTGTAAATCTGCCGGTTTACACCTACGCTGGTTCGAATCCAGCCCTCTCCACCAATACTTTCTTGATCAGTTGCGGCATGCGCCGTAGCCTGACGGGTTTGGACTACGCATCCACTGCTAGCGCGTGCGGGAGTAGTTCAATGGTAGAACCTTAGCCTTCCAAGCTAATGACGCGGGTTCGATTCCCGTCTCCCGCTCCATGCCTGTATTGACGAGAGTATTTAAAATTTTGCCCATGTGGCTCAGTGGTAGAGCACTCCCTTGGTAAGGGAGAGGTCGCGGGTCCGATTCCCGCCATGGGCACCATTTGCGGCTGGTGGGTTTATTGTACCGGCCAGCGTTGTTTCTTGTATCTTTTCGGAGTCGAAACATGGCCAAGGAAAAATTTGAACGGACCAAGCCGCACGTCAACGTAGGCACGATT
>CAYUAF010000036.1:0-13876 GCA_964442555.1 uncultured Allobrachymonas sp. | reverse complement strand
CCGGACATCGGAAATTCTCTTTGGCCTCATCATGGCCATGACCATTCTGGGCACCATATCCATTGCCAATGCCGGCCAGCAGGATGTGCGCATGGCCTTGGTCGCCGTACTGGGCTGCAACCTGGCCTGGGGCATGTGGTGGACGGCGTGATGTACCTTGTGCGCACGCTCACCGGTCGCGCGCGCAATATCCACTTGGCGCGCTGCGTACAAAGCGCCGATGCGCCAACCGGGCAGCAGTTGCTGCGCGATGCCCTGCCGGAAGAAATCGCCGCCCTGGCAGGAAGCAATGAGTTGGAAGCCATGCGGCAGCGCCTGCTGGCCGTTCCTGCCGACACGGTAAAAACGCTGCGCCCCGACGATTACATTGCCGCCTGCGCCATTTTTTTATTGGTATTGCTCACCAGCGTGCCCCTGGCTTTGCCTTTTCTGTTGATTGCAGACATTCAAACTGCCATGCGCATGTATCGCATCGTTTCATTGTTCATGCTGTTTGGCTGCGGCATGGCTTTTGCGCGCTATGCCGGCCATGCGCGTCCGGCACGCGTGGGCATTGCCATGATGGTGCTGGGGTCAGTGCTCACGCTGGTCATTATCGCGCTCTGAGGTTGATGCCGCATCGGCACTCATTGGCAATCATTGGCGATATTGCTGCCGCGTTTTGTCTTTTCTTCTGTCCAATAAAAAAGCCCGCCATGCGATTTTGCGCTGCGGGCTTTTTTCATTTCTTTTGCTCATTTCTTTCCGTCATTTGCAACGGGAATTGGATGGGCTGGCCTGCCCGCTACCCGCCATCCCGGGCGCTCTTGGCCGTGATGCCTGTTAGCGCCGGATAGCCCCGTGGCGCTATCGGGTGGCACCCATTCAAAAAGCCCCTTGAAAAACACCGCCGAATTGACGGTATTGCATGACGATATTCCGAACTACATCGGATAACAAAAAACCCGCGATGCTTGGCAGCATGCGGGCTTTCGGACTAATTTGTACTTTGTTGTATGGCAATTTGGTGCCGGCGACCGGGATCGAACTGGTGACCTACGCGTTACGAGTGCGTTGCTCTACCAACTGAGCTACGCCGGCTGTGCGCGGCATTGTACCCAATTCGGGTATGGCGCGCATGCGGCACGGTGTCCGTGCCCCTCTCCCCGTCCAGGCAAAAGGGATTGAACAAGCAAAAGCAAACTATGGTTGCGCTGCATGCCTTTTTTTCTGTTTGCCCTGCTGCCCATGCGCCGCGCTTGCCGCCACACCGGCCCGCACAGCGGGGCGGAACAGGCGCGCGAGGCTGTGCACGCGGGACGGCGCAACGCAAAGGCATGTCGCCTGGCGCAGGCAGGGTCAGCGTTTTGCGTAGATGGCGATCACGTCTGCCTTGCTGCCCGCCCGGCGCACGTTGGCAACGTGTTGCCATTGCCGCATGTCGATGGCGTGCTCCAGAATCGGCGCGCGGCCCTGGTAGGCCAACAGCCAAGGGCAATGGCTGGCGTTGCGGTCGCGCGTGAGCGGCAGGTTTTCGTAATACATCAGGGCGGCCAGTTGCCCGTCTTCCAGCCCGTATTGCTGGATGCAGGCCGGCTGGGCACCACCCGCGCGCACGACTTGCGCCACGCCGCGCGCCACCGGCTCGTAGCTGCGCGCGTAGTTCAGCGCAGGCAGCCACAGCGAGGTCAGCAAGACCCAGCACATGAGCACACCGCCGGCGGGCAGAATCATGCTCTTCCAGATGGCGGGGGGCAGGCGGCTGGTGCGCCAGCGCACCAAGGCCAACCAACCGGCGCTGGCGGCCAGCCCGATCAGGAAAGTGACCCATTCAAACTGCGGGGTGTAGCCCGCCAGCAAGCGGTAGACCCGCGCCGCAGGCCGTGGCGGCACGCCCGTGATCGCGGCCACCCACACAAACCAGATATAGATCACCGCCAGCGAAAACAGCAGCAGGCTGAACCAGTCAATCAGCGATGCCGCGCTGCGCTTGAACGTGGGCAGCGCAAATGCCGCCAGCGCCGCATAGGCGGGCAAGGTGAGCAGCAGCATGGTGTCGGACTGCCTGCTCAACAGCGAGCCTACGCTGCCGATCAGCACCAGCCCCAAGGGCAAGGCCAGATGCCGGCTGGGCAACAGGCTGCGCCATTGGTGACGCCAGCGCCACAAGGTCCAGATGGCAAAGGGCCACAGCGGCCAGCAAAACCACAGGTGCATGCGCACCCAATCGCGCCATTCCACCCAGCGGCTGGGCAAAGGCGCCAAGCGCCAGCGCCACAGCTGCAACCACTGCGCCAAGGCCAGACAGCCCAGCAATACCAGCCCCAGCCCCAGCACGCTCCACCAACGGCGGCGGCGCAGGCGTTGCTGCTCTTCGGGCGTGCATTCGTATTCGGTATCGGGCGCCAGCCAATCTTGCGCATGGCCCCATGCATGCACCGCCATGCCCAGCACAGCCGCCAGCGCAGCCGTTACGGGCACGCCCGACAAGGTCAGCCCGACCATGCCCACACTGCCCACCAAGGCCGCGCGTTTGGCGTGATACGGCAACGCAGCCAGCCCAAACATGAGCATGGTGATGCAGCACAGCTGCACCAGCGCAGGCGCTGTTTGGTGCGCCGACTCGGCCAGGCCCAGGCAGGCCAGCAGCCCCAGCAAGCCCGCATCGGCAATGGCGCGCGCGTAGTCTGCCGGGCGTGCCTCGCCCCCAAACGCAAAGCTAACGGGCTGCGCCGCCCGCGAACGCGCCAGGTAGTAAATGCCGTACCAGGCACCCAGCAAGGTCAGCAACAGCACGCCGATAAATACCAGGCGCACCGCCTGCGAAGCCGTGAGCCATGCAGGCGCCAGCCGTATGGCCCAAGCGCCCAGCCAGTAAGGCAATAGGGCGTGGAAGTTGGCCGGCTCGCCCAGTATGCCGGGTGCCAGCCACGGCGCACGGCCGTGCGCTAGCTCCAGCATGTAGCCGAAGCTGGTGATGTCGTCGCCCTTCCAGGGATCGCGCCAGACAAAACCTGCCAAGGCATAGATGACGCAAAAAAGCAGCAGGCTCCAGCGCGGCAGACGGCGCACGCCCTCTTGGGCAACAATGGCTGGTGAAGGCTGATTCACAAAAGAACTTTCACAAGAAAACTATCCGGCAAACAAACAACAGCAAACAAACGGCGACAAACCCATTACGACAGGCGCGCCCGCTTGGGCAGCCCCCATCATAAACAAGCCCAAGCAGCGGCCTGCGCGCGCTTGCCCAAGGTCTTGTGAAGGGTGCGCATGCGGTCAAAAACCATGCCCCAAACGGACAAAGCACAGCCCTACGGGGTTAGCCAAGGCTGCAATCAATAACAGATGGCGCGTTTTACAGCGCATACCAGCGGGGCTGTCTCCCCTTCGTCCTCTCCCTTACTCTCTCCCAACGCCATGCGGCATGGTGCATGCACCTACGCCCGCCGCACCTGCACCTGCCGCGCACAACACGCAAACCTCTGCAAAAGCAACAAACACGGCGCGCAAAACAAACAAAGCAGCCCGCAGGCTGCTTTGTGAAGAAGGTTGTGGCATGGATGGTGCCGACCGATACGCTTATTTTCTGGCGTAACGGTTGCGGAATTTTTCCACGCGACCGCCCATGTTATCGACCGTTTTCTGGGTACCGGTGTAGAACGGGTGCGATTCGCTGGATGTATCCAGTTTGAACAGCGGCAGCTCGCGGCCATCGTCCAGCTTGATGGTTTCTTTGGTATTAACGCAAGAGCGTGTCACGAACTGGAAACCGTTGGACAGATCCACGAAGCACACTTCGCGGTAATCGGGGTGAATGCCTTCTTTCATGGGGTATTTTCCTCAAAACGATGCGGGAGCCGTGCCAGACCGTCCGGCATACTTTCCGCGTAGCGGGGGATTATCACACAGGCTGCGTTGCCAATGCACAACAGCCTGCAAAATGACCGGCAGCTCAGCGACCCGCCAGCCGCTTAAATCTTACGCGCCCAGGCGCATGTTACCAAGCGCGCCGACCACGCCTGCGTGCATGCGGCATGCGTGCAGGCACACACAAGGGTTCCGGTTCCGAACAAACCCTTAAAACTCCACGTCGGCAATCCAGCCGTCTGCGCGGCGGTATTGATTGCTTGGCCGAGACCAATCGTACTGCTGCGCCAAGTTATCCAGCAGTTCGTCTGTGTTTTGCGTGGTGCGGTCTTTGGCCTGGCGCTTGACGGTGAAGCCGTCGCAGCTTGAGCCTACGGGCGCTTCAAACACCATGGTGGCGCCCCGGCCATATTTGGCAGGCACGGTGTGGCGCAGGTGTTTGCTCATGTTCACGGGCGGGTTGGCATCGCGCTCGACCAATTGCCCGCGGCTGTTGTACACGTTGTAGCAGGCGGCCATCGCGCTTGTGCCTGCAAAAGCCAGGGCGGTACAAATACCCAAGCGCAGCAGTTTCTTGTACATGCAAAGTCCTCCTTTTAGCAAGACTGATGTTTGCATCATAGCCTTTTCTGATACGTCTTTTAACAAAATAGGCTGCTTGCGACAGGATCAGGCCCGGAAATGGTCAAAACCGTTGGCTTGGATGCACACACAGCGGCCATCGGCCTGCCGCAGGCGCAAGCCCGCTTCTTGCTCGATGCGGCCAATGCGCGTAAGTTGCAGGCCGGTTTGGCGGGCAATGCGCACCACTTGCGCGCGTTGCTGCGCAGGCGCGGTAAACAGTAGCTCGTAGTCGTCGCCGCCCGCCAAAGCATATTGCACGGCCTGCTCATGCCCCAGCGCATGCAGTGCCGGGCTGCTGGCGGCCAGCAGCCCGCAGGCCTTGTCGTTCGGGCGCTCGCGGGCAGTGTCTGATTCTGCGGCTGCGCTGGCATACAGGGTAGCGCCCACGCCTGATGCGTGCAGGATATGGTGCAGATCGCCTTGCAGGCCGTCGCTGATGTCCATGCAGGCGCTGGCAACGCCTCTCAGGGCCAGGCCCAGCGCCGTGCGCGGCTCGGGTTCTTCCAGCTGCTGGCGGGTGGTATGCAGCAGCGCGGTTTTTTGCGCTGCATCCAGCCGGGCAATGGCAGGTTCCGACGCTTGCCCGCGTTGGGCTTGCAGCAGGTGCAGCGCCAGCCGGGCCGCGCCCAGCCCTTGCCCCGTGCGGTGGCTGGCGTAGATGTCATCCCCCACGCGTGCGCCGCTGCGCAATAGCGCCTGCCCGTGGGGCACCCCGCCCAATACGGTGATGGTGATGGAGAGCGGTCCGCTTGTGGTGTCGCCACCAATTAGCTCGCAGCCGCTGGCATCGGCCAAGGCATGCAAGCCTTGGGCAAAGGCGGCCAGCCAGGCATCGTTTACCGCAGGCAGGGTCAGCGCAAGCATGCACGCCAGCGGTTGTGCGCCGCTGGCGGCCAGATCGCTCAGGTTTACGGCCAGCGCCTTGTGGCCCAGAGCGGCGGGGTTTACGTCGTCAAAAAAATGGCGGCCTGCCACCAGCGTATCGGTAGAGATGGCCAGCACTTCGCCTGCGGGCAGCGGCAGCAAGGCGCAGTCGTCCCCCACGCCCAGCGCAGCACGGCGCAAGGGCGTGGCGCGCCGAAAGTAACGGTCGATGAGGGCAAATTCGCTCAAAGGCGTGTGGGCCATGTGGGGCGGATGGGTTGGCATGCGCAAGCAACAAACAAGAACGGATAAAAAAACGAATGAAGACGGATAGATGACGAATGGCCGCAACGCCCCGCTCGCCCATGCATACAGCTTATGCGCACAGCCCGTTCGTTCGTGCAGCCTGTGCGTGCAAATTGTGCCGCAGCGCGGGGCGGGGCGTCTGCGCTCGCCTGAATGGCTGTTTTCAGGATATGTTCGCACCCAAAAATAGCGTAAGCAGGCCTTAAGTTTTGCTTTCGTCTACCGTCAAGCGGGAAAAGCGGGCGCGCGAGCGCGGAAAGTCCACACTCATCAAAAACGCGGCCAAACATCCGGCTGCCACGGCCAACGCCACGCCCGCAACCGTGATACGCATGGCGGCCTGCACCGGCGCAGCGGGGCATGCGCTCAAGCCCATGCCTGCCAGGCACACCCCTACGGCCAGCCACTGGTACAGCGCCAATCCGGCAAATTGGCGTGTTTGCACTTCGCCACGGTATTGCTCTTCGGCAAAGCGCGCCAGCGATGACAGCACCAGGTACAGGCCCGCAATGCAGGTGGCGGGCGCATGCGTCATCCACATGCGCCACAGCACGGCAAAAATCAGCACATTGCCCACAATGGAATACAGCTGCGTGGGATGAATGGGCACGCCCCGCAGATGGCTAAGTGCCGCCACACGCGAACGGGGGTGACGCACGCACAGCCCCAGCGCCGTAAACACGGGGCGGCCATGGCAGCAGCCCTGCACCAGGCAGCGCAGCCGGCCAATGGCCTACGCCAACGGCGCGGCACAGGCAAAGGCGGCCATCAGGGCGGTGGCGCTATTCCAGTCATGCAACGCCAAACCCAGCAAAGACGCGGCGGAACCGAACAAAAACCCGTAATAGCCAAACGGCCGCGAGAGTGCGCTGCCGCCTTCCAGCCAGTAGCCCCATGCGCCTGCGGCAAGAATCGATACGGTGAACACCGCTGCCACCAACGCCAAACTACCCGGCCCCAGCAGCCAGGCCACCAGCCCCATGCCAGCGCCTGCCGCCAGGCCAGACCAGATCGCATGGTTGATGATGCGCACCGGCCCCACTTCTACCGCGCCCCAGGCGTTGGCCAAGCGCTCGCACACACGCATGAGCCACGCCCAGATCGCACGATGGTGCCAGCACGCCACGGCCAGCAGCACGCCTGCGGGAATATCCAGCACAGCGTGCGAGCCCGTGAGCACGCAACTGACGCCCGTAGCAGCCACCAGCGCCCACCATGCCCAGCGCCCACGCGCAAACCGTTCCTGCAAACACAGGGCTGCCAGCGTCGTCCAGACCATGTGGAAAGAGGGGCAAGCCAGCCAGTCTGCATCCAGCGCGCGGTTCATCTGCATCAGCCAACCGTCCAGCCCCACATGCACGCCGGGCAATAGTGCTGCGCGGGCGGGCCACAGCAGCATGCAGGCAAAGCCAGCGGCGCTTGCCAGCCATGCGCTGATGACATAGCGGCGCAGCGCCTGCACCGTAGACAGGCACCAAGGCGCCGCCACAGCCAGCAGATACGTGGCCGAATACACATACACGGCTACACGCATGCCCGACACGCCCCATTCCGTTTGCAGCAATTGGCTGTGCAGCGCCAGCTCCCAAGCCATGCGCAAAGGCTGCGCCCCCGCAGGCGCCGGCAGCTGGGCCAGCAAGGCATACAGGCACGCCCAAGGCACAAGGGCTACCGCAATGGCCGCCAGTTTTCTGGCCGGGCTGATTGCGCGGTCATTGGTGACTAACGAATCTGGCTTTTGACTGTGACTGCCCTCCTGCATGCCCACTGCGGGCACATCCGGCACGGGCAGGCCCCACCACACCGGGCGCTGCACCTGCGCGCCAAAGCGGCGGCGCATGTCGGGCGCTTCATAGCCCGCCACCAGCGCCGCGCATGCCAACGCCGTGATGGGCGCAACCATCCAAAAGCCCGCGCGTGAACCGGCCAGCACCGCCACTCCCGCCACGCAGCACACAAAGCCCACGTAGATCGGATGCCTGAACAAGGCATAGCACGATTGCCGCACCAGGCGCTCGGGCGGAAAGGCATTCATCGGCAGCCCTCTGCCCAGCACCCACAAATCCCGCATGGCAGCCGCCATCAAGCCCATGCCTGCCACCGCCAGCAGCATGCCCGCCCACATCGGGACAGGCACGGGCCACAGCGCCAGGCTCGATGCATCCAGCCGCCAGGCCCACCACGCCAGCAGCAGCGGCAACACCAGCGTAAACAAAGCGCCGTACGCCCACGGCCCCCAACTATTTCGGCTGTGTTTGCGCGTTTTCATGGCCACCGTACCTCCTCGTAAATGGCGTGCCCCGTATCGGCTGCCTGCCCGTGCAGATAGAGTGTGGCGGGTGCCGCCCATTTGCTTTCCACCCCTGCCAAAAAATCGGGCGTTGCCAAGCGGCGCAGACCAGCCAGCGGATGCAAAGCGCCTGCGCCCAGGGACTCGTGCACGATGGGCTGCGCCGCATGCAGCGCCAGCCGTGCCGTAGCGGTGCTGATGCCATCGCCGCCGATGTGGCAAACGGCATCCGCACGCCCGTTGAGCAAGGCCAGTTGCAACGGATGCGCGCCTTGCCACGCAATCCAGATCAGGCTGTGGCGCGCGCCACAAAAGCGCCCCCATTGCAGGGTGCGCAAGCCCAGCTTCCACGGGGCCACGTTTAGCGTCAGGCGCTCTGCATAACCACGGCCTTGGCAAGTGCCATCTGGCGCATACACCGGCCCGTTGCACACCACAGGCTCCCACACTACAGATTGATTTTGCTGTTGCCACAGGGTATGCGATGCGGGCTGCGCCCCATGCCAGCGCCAGTGTGCGTGCCCGCCGGCATGATTCGCTCGCGGCCAATGCACGGCATCCGCGTCCACACGGGGCCAGGGCATGCGCCCGCCGCCCCATACGATGCGCGCTTGGCGCTGCTGCTCCAAAGCGGCGCTGTAGCCCAACGATACGGAGCCCCAACGCAAGCGCGCCCGATACAGAATGTGCGGCTGGCCGCAGCCATCCACCCAATCGGCATACCATTTTTCAAGATACATACCGCCCTCATCCGTGCAGATACGCTGGCCTTGCAGCGAGGGTTTGATCTTGCCCGTTTTGCGCCAATGCATGATTGGCCAATGGCGCATGTATCCCGTGTTTGTACTGCGGGTGGCCGGCGGCTATACCGCTTGGTTCTTGAAACACCTGCTCTCTGAAAGCAAGCCTTGCAATACAGCGCGCCCGTGCCGTTTGATGCCCATTTGGCGCCACTTGGTGCCAAATGGTGCCATGGGGCCACCGCTTGGAAATCTGTGTGCTTGGCAGGCGCAAGATTTATTTGATGTCGACCTTGCCCAGCGCCGCATCCAGCCGTTTGAGCAGTGTCTTGTTCAGCACCTTGGCGTGGCGGTTGCCCTGCCAGTGCTGCATGATGGTTTGCAGCTCGGCGTGCTGCTTTTGCGCCACGTCGGCGTAGCCGTTTTCGGCCGCCCAAATGGCGTATTCGGCATGCGCCTCAAACGAGCCGAAACGCTGCACGGCTTCTTCAAACAGCCTGCGTGCATCCAGCGGCTGCCCCAGCGCCGCGTGTGTTTGCGCCAGCGCGATGGTGACGGCTTCTGCGCGGAACTGTGGGTCTTGCTCGCGGATTTGCCGCAGCAGCTCTTGCGCGGCAGCAGCTTGCTGGTTGGCCAGGCGGGCTTGGGCTGCGCCCAGGCGAATTTCGGGGTCTGATGCAAACGGGCCTTGCAGGCAAGCTTCGTAATGCTCGGCGGCCGCGCCGGGCTGGTCGGCATCCAGCAGGCATTGCGCCAGCCGCATGCGGTTTTGCGCGGTGGGCGTAAGCTCGTAGGCTTTTTGCGCATCGCGCAGCGCCCTGCCCGGGTCGAGCGTTTGCATGGCTGCATGGGCTACTTTGCTGACTTTGCGTTCAATCCGCAGTTCGGGCAGATAAACGGCAAAGAAATATACGACGCTGCCCAGCATGGGAAACATGAACAGGATCAGCAGCCAATACAGCTCGCGCCCACGGCGAACGGCGTGAATGGCAAAAAAGATCGCCGCGATGATGTGCACCGCGCCCAGATACGGAATGGCAAAATCAAACATGCAAAGCCTTTACGGTAAGGGCCAAGCGCCCATTAGCCCATTAATCACCCCATGAAGCGCCCGCTGAACGGGCAGGCACGCATTGTGCCAGCTTGCCCGCAAGCCCCGCGCGGCAGGCGGTTTTGTGCATGCGCGAATGTGCGGTACGCACAGAGGCACGCGGCGCATCCATTCAATTCAATTGCACATCCCGTATGTGACGCACGCCAAATACTGGCAACACGATTTACCTTGGCGCTGGCCGCACACCCATTACGCACGCGCAGCACTGCCGCGCAATTTGGCGATTCGATTCGGCAACTCGACTGACAAGAGCGCTGCCTTGGCATAGCGGGGATCGCTGCTTGGCTCGAACCTAGTCACGCCTGTCAAACCCAAAAAACGCCCAACCCATGCTTGGTGCTTTTTCATGCTGTTTTCTGCCGAAAATGGCATGCGCCCGCGCCACACGGTCACACGCACTACATAGCGCGCCCGCCAACACTGCCCGCCTTGCGCCATGAACATCATCCCCATGGAGCACACATGCGCCCGTGCGCACGGGCTGTGCGAGGTTGCGCGCGGCTACGCCGCTGATGCTACGTCGCCAATGTTGCGCCTGCCAGCAGTTGCAGCAGCAATTGCACACGCGCCTTGCTCACCGGCAATGCCCCTGCCGCCGTTGCATAGGCTGCGCCAGCACCGCCTGCGCCCGCACGATCTGCCGTGCGCCACAGCAAAGGCACCACGTCTTCATCGGCGCCGGCTGCGCTGCGCACCACCGCACTGGCCTGGCAACGCGGCGCCTGTACTACCCGCACGCCTTGCCGCTCCAGCGCCTGCGCCGCTTCTTGCACGGCGTGGTGCAAGGTGGCATTGCCCGTGGCGGCCAGCACAAGGCCTTGTACGCCAGCCTGCGCCAAGGCGTGCAGGGCGCGCGCATCGGCCCCGGCGTGCGAATGCAATACTTCCACCCACGGCCATTGGGCTGGCGGCACGTTTTGCAGCGCCTGCCACAGCCCCGCAGGGGCGGTTTGCGGCCAGGCGGGCGGCTGTGCCAGCCAGCGCGTGCGGCTTTCTTCCACATAGGCCAGGGGGCCGGTATCTGCGCTGCTGAAGGCATCCAGCCGGTAAGGGTGTATTTTTTGCACATGGTCTGCCGCATGCACTTGGCCTGCGGCTACTGCCAGCACGCCGCGCGCCAGCGGGTCACGCGCCACAGCAATGGCATCGGCCATGTTTTGCGGCCCGTCGCTCAAGCGGGCCGTGGCCGGGCGCATGGCGCAGGTCAGCACCAGCGGCTTGTTTGCCCAAGCTGCCGCTTGGGGCGCTGCGGCCAGCGCCTGCTGCAAGAAAAAGGCTGTTTCTTCCAGCGTGTCCGTGCCGTGCGTTAGCACCACGGCGCGTACATCGGGCTGCGCCAGCCAGTGCGCGCAACGCTGCGCCAGCGCCTGCCAGGTGGCAAAGTCCATGTCTTTGCTGTCGAGCTGCGCCACTTGTTCACCCAGCAGCGTATCTGCGCCCAGTATGTCTGGCAAGCCGGCAATGTGTTGCAGCAGGTCTTGCACATTCAGCTGCGCGGCCTGGTAGGCCACCCCTTCGCCTGCATGCGCCGCTTGCCCGGCAATGGTGCCGCCGGTTGCTAAAACCACAATGTGTGCCATTTTTGTTGCGCCCTCTTGCAAAATCCCAAAAACTGGTTAAAAATACAGTTACTGTATAAATAACCAGATCAATTGCTTTTTTTGATTGTCTGGTGATTGCCCTGCCCAAGCCAGGCAGTTGCACAGAAAGTGTACTTGGAATCATGAATAGCACCGTCAAACTCACCGCTCGCCAGCAGCAGATTCTGGAGCTGATCCAGCAAGCCATTGCCACAACCGGCGCGCCCCCTACCCGGGCGGAAATTGCGGCTGAGCTGGGTTTTCGGTCAGCCAATGCGGCGGAAGAGCATTTGCAGGCGCTGGCACGCAAAGGCGTGATCGAGCTGGTCAGCGGCACATCGCGCGGCATTCGGCTCAAGCACGCGGCCACGCCGCCAGCCAGCATGCAGCAGCAAACGCTGGAGGCTTTTGCCCAGCTGGCCCTGCCGCTCATTGGCCGCGTGGCGGCAGGCTCGCCCATCCTCGCGCAAGAGCATGTGGACACCACCTACCACGTGGCCCCCACACTCTTTGCCCGCAAGCCCGATTACCTGCTCAAAGTGCGCGGCATGTCCATGCGCGACGTAGGCATTCTTGATGGCGACTTGCTGGCCGTGCAAGCCACGCAAGACGTGCGCAACGGCCAAATCGTTGTGGCCCGGCTGGGGGAAGAAGTCACCGTCAAACGCTATCAGCGCCTGCCCTCGCATATCGAGCTGCATGCCGAAAACCCCGACTACCCCACCATCGTGGTGCACCCTGGCGACCCCTTCGCCATTGAGGGCCTGGCCGTAGGCTTAATCCGCAACGGTGTACTGATGTAAGCCGCCTGCGGTTTGCTGCACACACCCTTTCTTCATTTGCACAAAGGCATTTTCGTCATGAACAACCCATTTCTTTTGCTGCGCACTTGGCCCCAACTCGCACGCACATGGCGGCAACGCGGCGCATGCGTGCGGCCCTCCCACGCATATGCCCCTCAACAGCCATTTGTTCCCATGGCCATCCTGCTGGACAAAAACCAGGCCTATAAACCCGACGCGCACAGCAGCAAACCCGCGCCCCAATAAATGCGCCCACACACTGCATGCGTGCCTCGCCATGCAGCACACACCGCACCGGCAAAAACAAACTGTTCCGCTCCTTTATATTTGACACAATCCCGCTGCAAGCCGCATGCTGCAAGGGTTTTGCAAAAAAAAGAACGTTCAAAACACGCGGCAATACGCACGAGATGATGCACAATGCCACCATGATGAACGTCGTAATCTTGGATGACTATCAAGACGCTGTGCGCAAGCTGGCCTGTGCCAGCAAGCTCGATGCTTTTCAGGCCAAGGTGTACACCAACACCATCAAAGGCGTCGGTCAATTGTCGGTACGCCTGCGCGAAGCCGACATCATTGTTCTAATTCGCTCCCGCACCAGCATCTCCCGCCAGCTGATCGAAAAGCTGCCCCGGCTCAAATTGATCGTGCACACCGGCCCCAACAGCGATCACATCGATGTCGCCGCCTGCACCGAACGCCGCATCGCCGTCGTTGCCGGCAGCCAATCTCCCATAGCAAGCGCCGAATTAACCTGGGCTTTACTCATGGCCGCCAGCCGCCGCCTGCCGCAATACATCGCCAATCTGCGCCACGGCGTGTGGCAACAATCGGGCCTCAAGGCCTCATCCATGCCGCCCAATTTCGGCTTGGGCACACGCCTACACGGCAAAACATTGGGGCTATGGGGCTTTGGCCGCGTCGGCCAGCTCGTCGCCAGCTATGGCCGCGCATTCGGCATGCATGTGCTTGTCTGGGGAACGGAACATACCATCCAGCAAGCAAGCAACGCCGGGTACGCCATCGCTGCCGACCGCGAGCAACTGTTCGCCGAAAGCGATTTTCTCAGCTTGCACCTGCCCCTCTTGCCCGAAACGCGCGGCCTCATCACACTGGCCGATTTGAGCCTGATGAAACCTACGGCGGTACTCATCAACACCTCGCATGCCGAACTACTGCCCACCGACATTCTGGTAACCGCCCTCAACCGCGGTCGCCCCGGCATGGCTGCCATCGACGTGCTGGAAACCGAACCCGTATTGCCTGGCAACACCCTCTTGCGTCTGGAAAATTGCCTGTGCTCCCCGCACATCGGGCATGTGGATCTGGAAGCGTACGAGCACGACTTCAACGAAGCATTCGACAGCATCTTGGCATTTGCCGCCGGACAACCCATCAATTTGGTCAACCCGCAAGCCCTGTGCATGGTTCCATAAACCATTGCACGCCTAAACAGCGACACCTTGCCGCAATATCTTGCGGCTCCGCCATTTTGTGCAGCGACATCACTCGGTTTGCCTTGCCACTTTAAAAGCTGCGCAGTTGCAATGCCTTGAGATGCCTTTCCTTGCCTGCAGCTGCCGCGCTTTTGCCCTTTCTACGCTTTTCGATTTGCGCGTTGCCAGTTTTAAAAACATCCATATCGCGTTTGGCGGGCGTGTCCGAATTTTTGTGTAAACGGGGTTGAGATCAGATCTGGGAGATAC
>CAYUAF010000035.1:12346-13891 GCA_964442555.1 uncultured Allobrachymonas sp. | reverse complement strand
GTCATGACGCTTTACGCTTTTTCTGTCATGGGGTCAATGGAGCATAACAGGGACTCGATCAGCAAAACAATATCGCGTCGCTCGCGGGTATCGACTTCGAAAACAGGGATGCCTTGCAAGCCGATAGCTGATAGTTCGCGCTGGTAGTCGCCAACAGAAGGCTGTGTTTTGAGATCGGTGTGGGTAACACCAATGACCAAAGCGGTATTCTGAATAAACTCCTTGAACGCGGATATAAAAAAGCGCAAATCATGTAGTGGGTTGGGGCGGTTGTTGTTAATCAGCAATACCAGCCCAATTCCCCCCTCTACCAGAATTTCCCACATGAAGTCGAAACGCTCTTGTCCTGGCGTGCCGTACAGGTGAACGGCGGTGTTATTGGGCAGATTGATACGGCCATAGTCCATGGCAACTGTGGTTTCGTGCTTTTGGTCGCGCGTCATGTCGGTTGCGATGCTTTCCGTGCGTACGGTAGGAATATCACTGATGACGTTGATTGCAGTTGTTTTGCCTGCGCCCACTGGGCCGGTAAAAATGATTTTGTACGTACTGCTCATGGTTTCACTCTTACTACTTCTGTTTAATGTTGCATGCTGGGTTGGAAAACTACTTAATACCCACTCAGTTTGTTGAGTAGTAAGCGGAAAATTCCCCGTTTTTGCTTCGCTTGGGCCTGCGCAGCAGGAGGCATAGTGGCTGATGGCCTGGTTTTCTTTTGCCCGGCCTGAATCAATCCGATGGCACTACATGCACTATAAAGCGCAAAAATATAACGCTGCGGCACATTCAGCGCTTCAACTGTTTCTTTGATCGAATAGCTGTCACGTGCCCACAAGCTGAGAATTCTTGCAGCGTGCGGAGGTGCCTGAAGGCGCGTCAGGTTTGGCCAGTATGCCAGGGAAATGGGTCGGTCCAGCGAAGTATTGGCAGGCAGACGACCGCGTGAAGCGCATAGCGCCAATCGCCAAAGAATGCTTTCCGTGCTGTAGGTTTCGACCGCTGCTTCAATAATGGATGCAGCTTCTTTTGCAGATACGGGAGCTACCTGCATGTTTTTATAAGCCAGCGGGATTCTGCCGGCAGAAAGCAGGGAGCGTAAAGGCACGGCAGATACTACACGTTGATTCGATGGGTCAATCAATATGGCTTTGAATCCAATACCGGATAAACGCATGGCAGATGATTTTTCTGTTGCCAATTGCGAAACGTATTGAACATGCCCCTGTAGAAAACTCTCGGGATGATAAAAGATTTTGTTGTGTATATCGGGACTATTCAGATCTACATCGGGAGCAGAACCGATATAGTAGGCAAACTCACTGGTATTCAGATTAGATGGTGTGGTATTTCCAGTTTCAGCAATGTTTGCAAAAGAGAAATCGTTGTTGGAGTTGTCTTCAATCAATACATTTGTTTCTGCGGTATTTGTTGAAGACGAACGAGTGAGCTTTTCTTTTAGCAGACTTTCGGATGCCGCATGGAAATGCGCTGGAGCTGGAGCTGGAGCTGGAGCTGGAGCTGGAGCTGGAGCTGGAGCTGGAGCTG
>CAYUAF010000035.1:0-12246 GCA_964442555.1 uncultured Allobrachymonas sp. | reverse complement strand
GGAGCTGGAGCTGGAGCTGGAGCTGGAGCTGGAGCTGGAGCTGGAGCTGGAGCTGGAGCTGCTGTAAGTGTTTGTATATCCAGATTACGCAAGGTATCTGCTAGCACAGCTGTGTCCAGCGGTTTGCGAATAACGATTTGATCGCCAGAAGTGTATTGTTCCGGCTTCATGGTCAGCAAAATGACGCGCTGCTGCGGAAACTCTGCCTGGTGTTTTTGAAGAGCAGCCTCGGCCTGATAACCCTCGCCGTCGACGATGACAGCGTGCGCTTCGTGAGCGGTAGTGGTTATTTTGCAGCTGTTGGTCAAATGTCTATCAAAGAACATCTGCATGGTCGTGCGAGTGCGCTCGCTCATGCCCAGTAGATAGACCTTCAGGATATTTTTGGAAGGGGCTTTTTTTATCATGCGCAGGTGAAGTGGCGGTTTTTTTAAGGGGTGTCAACGTCAAGAGGCTTGCTTATGCCGATTATCCCCTTAGTTAGCCGGCTACGAGGCGCGATTACCGGTTCTTCTGCAGTGATGCCGGTTGGCAGGCGCTCAAGCAGGTATTGGTGCTGCACAGGGGGCAAAAATGCTTCAGTTCGTCGCAGCAGGTTGGCGCGCAAATCAAAGGCGCTGCTGCCTTTGGCAATGAACAGATCAACCAAGGCACCAAAAATCTCATCGGTATCTTTTAGATCGATGGCGATGAGAATTCTTCTTGTATGAGCCAACAAATCTTTGGGTTTTGTCTCAATGCACGCAGCCAAGTAGTTGAGCATGGTGCGATCTGAACGCCCAATGCGCAATGCATAGCCCTTTAGGGGGTGAAAAACAGGCTCCGGATTGTCGATAGGCTCTTTGCTGGAATCGCCAGTAGAGGATGAAGGTGGCATGGTTGATGAAGATCGGTTAAAGGATCAATCAAAGCGCAGTCTAAAAAGCTAATCAAAGTTACGGAACTAATGTTATCAGTTTTTTGTAAAACTTGACGTACTTGACAAGTCTAAAAAATTCTTACTAATTCTGCTGCATTTTATCAATCTTGGCAGCATGGCAAGGCAGGTTCTTGCAGTAAAGCAAGAACCATGTGACACATGGCACAAAGATGTACGCTTTGTCTCTGTGGCAGATATTTCACACACAAAAACCGAGTTTTTATGGCTTATGCAGTGGGTCGGCAGGTGGAGATTGTGGGGACTTGCGCACGCGCTTCGCAGACGGATGTTGCGAACGCGTGCCGAGAAATACTGTATGTGAGGCTAATGTAGGGCTGTGGTGTTGCTGTGTGCTTGCTGTCGGCGCATTATCGGCATATGGTTTCGATCATGTGCCAGCCACGGTCCCGCAGGACTTGGCAGGGCCGGAAGTTGGATTTGTATTGCATCTTGGCGCTGTCGGCTATCCAATAACCCAGATGCAGATACGGCAGGTGCCAGCACCGGGCCTGTGCGATTTGCCAAAGAATGGCGTAGGTACCATAAGAGGAGGCGGTAGGCTCGTGGGCGTAAAAGGTGTAAACAGCCGAGAGCGCTTGCGGCAAACGGTCGATGACGGCCACGATTTTGAGTACGCCTGCCGCGTTGCGAAACTCCGCCAGAAAAGAATCGACATGGCTGCTGAGGATGAAGTCACGGTATTCCTGCTCGCCGTCGTGGCCAGCCGCGCTGCCGTTATGGCGCTGTTGCTGGTATTGCTGGTAAAGGGCGTAATGCTCGGGGTGAAAGGCCAAAGGCAGCAAGCGCACTTGCAGCGCGCCGTGTTGTTTGATGGCGCGGCGCTGGCTGCGGTTGGGCTGAAAGTGATTCACCAACACACGCAGCGGCAAACAGCTTGCGCATGCGGGGCAACGGGGGCGGTAGGTGATCAAACCGCTGCGGCGAAAACCCTGTTCAATCAATTGTGCGTAAACGGGCGTTGCAGCTTTTTCTGGCGGATGCACCAACTGCATGCATGCTTCTCGATCAGGCAAATAGTTGCAGGCATGGGGGTGGGTGGCGTACAGATGCAGCCATTGGTCGGGCGTGGCAGAAGGGCTGGCCGAATCATTCATGCCGCAATGGTAGCGCAGGGTTGTAGTGCCAGGGGGTACCGGCATGCTGCATGGGGTGCAGCGGTGCCGCGCGGGTGTTTGCGGCACAATGCGGCATGGCTGGCAACGGTTTGGCCTTGATTTTCAAGAAAGCAAGATTTGTGTATTTGCGCTATGAATGATTCGGTTTTGACGTGGCAGCAAGCCATTGGGGCAGAGAAGCAGCAACCCTATTTCATGCAGCTGTGGCAACGTGTCAAACAGGCAAGGCAAGAGGGGCGAGCTATCTATCCGCCAGCCGCAGATGTGTTCAACGCCTTTGTGCTGACCGAGTTTGCTGCAGTCAAAGTCGTCATCCTCGGGCAAGACCCGTATCACGGCCCGGGGCAAGCGCACGGCCTGGCGTTTTCGGTGCAGCCGGGGGTGGATATTCCGCCTTCTTTGCGCAATATCTACCAAGAATTGCGCAACGATATTCCGGGCTTTGTGATTCCGCAACACGGCTTTTTGCAACGCTGGGCAGAGCAGGGCGTGCTGCTGTTGAATGCGGTGCTGACCGTGCAGGCAGGGCAAGCGCATTCACACGCCAATTGGGGGTGGGAGACGTTTACCGACCGCGTTGTGGCGCAGCTTAACGCGCACCGCGAGGGCCTGGTATTCATGCTATGGGGCAGCCACGCGCAGAAAAAAGGCGCCATGATTGATCGCGAGCGGCATCTGGTGCTGCAAGCGCCGCACCCGTCGCCGCTTTCGGCAAGTCGTGGTTTTTTTGGTTGCCGCCATTTTTCAAAAGCCAATGCCTGGCTGCAACAACGTGGGCAAAAGCCTATTGATTGGCAGGTTTGATCACAACTCGAAGGGAACAAGCCCACAAAACCGCCACTCGTTATTGCGCTCCTTGCGCAGACACCCGGTCTGCGCATCGTCGCACGCCTCAATTGGCGGCCTTGTGAGTATGTTTGCACCTCCAAAAACAGGGTGAACAACCCCTAGTTGTTGGCGGCTGTTTGCTGCGGGGGCAGCAGCTGGTTCCACAGCGTGGGATCAAACTGCCAGCGCATGGCGGGCCGTTGTTGCGCGCGTTGAATGGATTGCAAAAATGCCGCGCGTGCGATGGGGCTTGCGCCTAAACGGGCCAGGTGGGCGGTTTGTTGTTGGCAATCGATCAATTCAACTGCGTGCGTGCGGCACAAGCACACCAAGGCGGCTAGCGCAATCTTGCTGGCGTCGGTTTGGCGGGCGAACATGCTTTCGCCAAAAACGGCATGTCCGAGCGCAACCACATACAGGCCGCCTACGAGCTGGCCGTCTACCCATGTTTCCACGCTGTGTGCCAGGCCACGGCGGTGCAGTTCGCCGTAGCTTTGCAGGATGTCGGCTGTAATCCACGTGCCGCTTTGGCCGCGCCGGGGCGCTGCGCATTGGCGCATAACGGTGTTGAAGGCGGTATTGATTCGAATGTGCGCATCGCGCCGTTGAATGAAGGCGCGCAAGGTTTTACGCAGCGATGTGTGCAGCCGGAAATTTTCCGGCACTAGCACCATGCGCGGGTGGGTGCACCACCACAGCACTGGTTCGTTGGGGCTGAACCAGGGGAATATGCCTTGGGAATATGCGGCAATCAGCGTGTCTGCATCCAGCACGCCGCCGGCAGCCAGCAGGCCGGGAAAAGGCGAATCGTTGCCTAGTGCGGATTCGGGCGGAGGAAACGGTGCGTGCGGCTCCAGCCACGGCAATTCCAGTTTCTCCATATTGCTGCGGGATTTTGTGATGGGGATTGCGCAGGGCAGGCGGCTGCGCTGGGGAGTTAAGGAGAGGAGTAGCTGGCTAATTGAGCTAGCGGCCAGCGAACTAGCTAGCTGGCCCGGGCGTATGCAATTGTTGATACGCCCAGGCTGCTGCGCCAAGGGCTTTGCTTATGCTTTGCCAGCTGCGGCTGGCTCCAGCAACTGCTGGGCATTGGTAATGGCTTGGCCAAGGTCGCTTGCCATGAGTGTGCCGGGCAAGTGCATCAGACCTACGCGCCGCGCCTTGTCCAGAGGCTGTTTGTCCAAGCCTGACAAAATCACGGTCACGCCGCGCTTGTAGGCCTGTTCTGCCAGCTGCACGACTTCTTCTGCACCAGATGCGTCCATATAGATCAGGTTTTTGAAGTCGATGACCAACACGCGCCCGGGCAGGTTGTCGGCAATTTGTTCCACCACTCTTACAGCGCCAAAGAACAGCGTGCCGTGCAAGCGCCATACGCGGATTTGGTCATCCTGCCATGTTTGCTCCAGGCGAGTGGTTTCTTTGTCTGCGCCGCTCTCGCCTGTAGCCACAGTGCCTGCGGGCAATACTCTTTCCGAGCGAGAGAGGCTGGACATGCTGTAGATAAAGGTCAGCAACGAAGTCACCAAGCCCACTTCAACCGCCACGGTCAAATCAAACACGACGGTGAGGAAGAACACCGCCAGCAACGTTACGCGGTAAGACATGGTGTAGTTGCGCAGGCGTGCAAACTCGCGCCATTCGCCCATGTTCCAGGCTACAAAGATGAGCACGGCTGCCAGTGTAGGCAGGGGCACGGCAGCCGCCAGCGGCGCGGCAATCAGCACAATCAGCAACAGCGCCAAGGCATGTACCATGCCGGCAACGGGGGTAGAAGCGCCGCTTTTGATGTTGGTAACGGTACGCGCAATCGTGCCGGTGGCGGGCATGCCGCCAAAGAAAGAAGTCACCAGGTTGGCAATGCCTTGAGCCATCAGCTCCTGGTTGGGGTCGTGCCGGTCGCCAGTCATGCTGTCGGCTACGCGTGCGCACAACAGTGATTCAATCGCGCCCAGAATAGCCAATGTCATGGCAGGCATCAGCAAAAAGCGTGCGCTGTCCCAGTTTAGCTCGGGGATGATGAATTTGGGCAATTCGGCCGGAATGCCGCCAAAGCGGCTGCCAATGGTTTCGACTTGCTCAAGCCCCAGCAGCTTGACGGCCACGCTGGTAATGATCAAGGCTACGATGGAGCCGGGAATGATGGTCAGCTTGCCGCGAAAGGCCAGTTTGTTCTTCATCAGCCCGGGGGTAAAGTTTTGCCAGACGATGATGATGAGCAAAGAAGCCACCGCCACAGCAATGGCGTAGGGGTTGATGGTATGTATGTGCTGCCACAGCGCCTTGAGCATGCCGAAAAAGTCGGCGGGCATTTTTTCAACCTTCAAGCCCAAAAAGTCTTTGAGCTGCGACAGGCCAATGAGTACGGCAATACCGTTGGTAAAGCCAATCACCACGGATACGGGAATAAAACGAATCAGCGTGCCGAGCTTGAAGCGCCCCATCAAAAACAAAAGCACGCCCGACATGGCCACGGCAATGATGAGGTTTGAGAGGCCGTAGCGCTCCACAATGCCGTAAACAATCACGATGAAGGCGCCTGCCGGGCCGCCGATTTGCACCTTGGAGCCACCCAGCAGAGAGATTAAAAAGCCGGCAATGATGGCCGTGAAAATGCCGGTTTGCGGTGTAAGGCCGCTGGCAATGGCAAACGCCATGGCCAATGGCAGGGCGACAACGCCAACAGTCAAGCCGGCGGTAGCATCTTTAATGAATCTTTCTTTGCTGTAGCCCTTCATCGCCTGAAAGAAGATGGGCTTGAACGAAAGAAACGAAGAGAACTGGGGCATGGGGAAACTCCGTAAACAGCACTGGGCGGCGGTAGTTTCCCGTCGCACGGGCAAGATGAATTTGTGTTGCTAATTATATCTGCGAGGGTTAATCGCTGTCTTTTTTCTGACGAAAAAACCGGGTCTTAAAAGGTGTCATGTTTCCAAAAAGCAAAACGCCAGCGGGCGGAAAAGACAAGAGCGGAGCGTAGCGCGGTTGCTAGTACGGTTGTTACAAGTGGCAATGATGAAGTCCGGATACAGGGGATGAACGGTTTGCTTGATCGGGAGGTGGCTTGGCGACATAAGGAAAAGATGGCGCTTGATATAGGCTGCTTGAATAAGCAGTGTAGTTATTCGCGTTATTTGCCGGTTGGTCTAAAAACTTGCTGATGTCTTCGTCATTGAGAGGGGACTGGGATAACGGTTGTTATTGCTGCTTGTGGTTATCGCAGTGGTGCAGCCGTTGTGTCAGTGGAGTCTCTGATACAACATAAGAGCAAGTAGGTGCAGCCAGGCGTACGCAGCCAGATGCACGTATGCATGGGTGCATGTCGGGTGCGTGCAAGAACGTGCAAAAACAGACTTGAAAAAGAAAACGCCCCACCAAAGGCGGGGCGTTGTCTACATCTTTTGAATGGCTAGCGGGCTTTTTACTTGTCGCCGCTTTGATTGTTGCCAAAAACGGCTTCCACGCTATCGTAGCTGATGCCAGCCGTTTGGCTAAAGCCGCAATCCACGTAAGAAATTTCGGCAGTCACGCCACTGGCCAAGTCACTCAGTAAAAAGGCGGCAACGTTGCCCACTTCTTCAATCGTGATATTGCGGCGCAAGGGGCAGCTCAGCGCCATGAAAGACAACAGCTTGCCAAAGTCTTTGATGCCGCTGGCCGCCAAGGTTTTGATGGGGCCGGCACTGATGCCATTTACGCGAATGCTGCGGCCATCTTCCAGGCTGCCCATGGATTCGGCCAGATAGCGCACCGACGCCTCCAGCGCCGCCTTGGCTACACCCATAGTGTTGTAGTTGGGTACTGTGCGCAGGGCGCCCAGATACGTCAGCGTTAGCAAAGCAGCGTTGTTGTTGAGATAAGGCAGGGCTGCTTTGGCCATGGCCGGAAAGCTGTAGGCGCTGATATCCATGGCGGTGCGGAAGTTTTCGCGGCTGAGGCCATCCAGGAAAGAGCCTGCAATCGCCTCGCGGGGCGCAAAACCAATGGCGTGCACAAAGCCGTCGAAAGTCGGCCAGGTTTTGGACAAATCGGCAAACACTTTCTCAATCTGCTCGTCGTTGCCGACATCGCATTCGAACACCAACTTGCTGTCAAACTCGGCGGCAAATTCGGTGATGCGGTCTTTGAAACGCTCGCCTACGTAGCTGAATGCCAGCTCCGCGCCTTGCGCGTGGCAAGCCTTGGCAATGCCGTATGCAATGGAACGGTTGGACAGCAGGCCCGTAATCAACAGTTTCTTGCCACTGAGAAAACCCATGAAGATGCTCCTTTGTATTGCTTGGACGGGGAGCGACAACATCGATCAAACATTTGTCCATCGCTCCGGTAATTCTTACGGGAAACAGCCGCTTCGCTTTCTGTGGATGTTTCCTGACAACTTGCGGATTGTCGCATGCCAATAGCCCGATTTTGGCAAAAGTGCCGCAGCCGTTGCATGAAATTGGCTGTAAGCCCTTGATCGATTAGACAAAAGCGGGCTATAATCCGCGCTGACCAGTACGCAATATGGGCCGGCCTAGCACCTGCCCATTTTTTTTGCTTGTTGCAAAACATGCGGCAAGCCGGGCAAACAGCGCGCAGGCGGTGTTTGCGGTCAGTGTCAGTAATTGGGCCATTGGCAAAAGGCAAGATTCATTTTGGTGACATTACAGGATTTGGTGCAACAGACCGTGCAGGCGCTAGGCCTGGATTTGGTGGAGATTGAACGCTCGGCCGGCGGTTTGTTGCGCGTATTTATTGATGTGCCCTGGAGACCGGATCAATCCGGCTCCGATACGCAGGCAGATGCCGGGCAGCTGTTGGAGCCGCAAGCCGTCACGATCGACGACTGCGAGAAAGTCACGCGCCAGCTGCAATATGTATTGCAGGTGCAGGATATCGACTACCAACGTCTGGAAGTGAGCTCCCCGGGCATTGATCGCTTGCTGCGGCACGAGCAGGATTTTGAACGCTTTGCCGGGCAGGTCGTGGATATCACGTTGAAGCAGCCCATCGGCAGCAACGAGAGTCAGTTGCCCGCTAACCGCAAGAAATTTCGCGGCGAATTGGAAAAAACCGAACAGGGCTGGCAAATCGTCTGGTCGGATGCGCCGGCCGTCAAGCCTGGCCAACGCATTGGCAAGAAAAAGCAGCAGGAACAATTCCCGGTGCATGCCTTGGGCTTTACGTTGGACGAGGTACGCGAAGCGCGGCTGGCTCCTTTGGTGAGCTTCAAAGGGCGTGGCAAAGGCGCTTGAATGCAGCGCCCAGCCGGAAAAGAGACGAATTGCAAACAGGAAATAACAGGCATTTTTGAATGGAGTCAAACAAAATGAATCGTGAAATGCTGATGCTGGTAGAAGCCATTGCGCGCGAGAAAAACGTAAGCAACGACATCGTTTTTGGTGCGCTGGAGCACGCGCTGGCCCAGGCCACCAAAAAACAGTACACGGGCGAAGTGGATATCCGCGTAGCCATGAACCGCGAAACGGGCGAGTACGACACCTTCCGCCGCTGGCTGGTGGTGCCCAACGAAGCGGGGCTGCAAAACCCGGATGCGGAAGAGCTGCTCATGGACGCGCAAGAGCGCGTGCCCGACGTGACCGAGGGCGAATACATCGAAGAACAAGTGCCTTCCATGCCTATTGGACGCATTGGCGCCATGACAGCCAAGCAAGTCGTGTTGCAACGCATTCGTGATGCAGAGCGTGAAATGCTGCTGCGCGAATTTCTGGAGCGCGGCGAAAAAATCTTCAGCGGCACCGTCAAGCGCATGGATAAAGGCGATTTGATTGTGGAAAGTGGCCGGGTAGAAGGGCGCTTGCGTCGCAGCGAAATGATCCCGAAAGAAAACTTCCGCACGGGCGACCGCGTACGCGCCATGATCATGGAAGTGGATACCACTTTGCGCAGCGCGCCTATTTTGCTGTCGCGTTCTGCGCCAGAGTTCATGGTGGAGCTTTTCCGCAATGAAGTGCCTGAAATCGAACAAGGCCTGCTCGAGATCAAAAGCTGCGCACGCGACCCCGGCAGCCGGGCCAAAATCGCTGTGCTGGCACACGATGCCCGTATCGACCCCATCGGCACTTGCGTGGGCGTGCGCGGCAGCCGCGTTACTGCCGTAACCAATGAACTGGCTGGCGAACGTGTCGATATCGTGTTGTGGAGCGAAGACCCAGCGCAATTTGTCATCGGTGCGCTGGCGCCGGCCAATGTGCAATCCATTGTGGTGGATGAAGAAAAGCACGCCATGGACGTGGTGGTGGATGAAGAAAACCTGGCCGTGGCCATTGGCCGTGGCGGGCAAAACGTGCGTTTGGCATCCGACCTGACGGGCTGGAAGATCAACATCATGGACGCGGCAGAGTCTGCCGAGAAGCAAGCATCCGAAACCCAGGCGCTGCGCAACTTGTTCATGAGCAAGCTGGATGTGGATGAGGAAATTGCCGACATCCTGATTCAGGAAGGCTTTGTCAGCCTGGAAGAAGTGGCTTACGTGCCCCTGCAAGAGATGCTGGAAATCGAGGCGTTTGACGAAGAAACTGTTAATGAACTGCGCAGCCGCGCCAAAGATGCTTTGCTGACGATGGAAATCGTGCAGCAAGTCGATAGCGACGCCAGCGCCATGCGCGATCTGCCCGGCATGACGCCAGACCTGTTCGCTCTGCTCACCGAGGCGGGCATTCATACCCGTGACGAACTGGCCGACTTGTCGACCGACGAACTGATGGAAATTACAGCGCAAGATCAGGAAGCGGCCAACGCCCTGATCATGCAAGCGCGCGAACACTGGTTCACGCAGAACCAAGCGTGAGAAAGGTGGGTATATATGTCAAAAAATACCGTTGCAGATTTTGCTGCAGAACTCAGACAAAGCCCGCAAGAGCTGCTGGAGCAGCTCAAAAAAGCCGGCGTTGCCAAATCCAGCCCAGCTGATGAGCTGAGCGAGTCCGATAAAGTCAAGCTGCGCGATTTCTTGCGTGGTGATCAGGCGAGCGCTGGCCGCAAAAAAATCGTGCTGACCAAAAAGTCCACCAGCGAAATCCGCCAAGCCGATGCCACGGGCAAAGCGCGCACCATTCAGGTAGAAGTGCGTAAAAGACGCACGCTGATCAAACGTGAAGATACCGAGTCGGCTGCTGCGGCCCCAACGCCCGAGCCTGCCCAGCCTTTGGTGGATACCGCCGAATTGCAGCGCCGCGAAGAAGAAGCGCGCCGCCAGGCAGAGCTGATTCGCCGGCAGGAAGAAGAATTGGCTGAACGCCGTCGCCAGCGCGAAGAGCAAGAAGCCAAGGAGCGTGCGCAACAGGCCGAACAAGAAGCCCAACGCAATCGCGAAGCCGCTGCCGCCAGTCAGGCGGCCGATACGGCTGCCGCTGAAGCTGCCGCACAAGCCGCTGCGCAACAGCTGGAACAAGAGCGCCAGCGCCGGGCTGAAGAAGAAGCCCAACGCGCACGCGAGTTGGAAGAGCGCCGCCGCAAGGCGCTGGCCGAAGCCGAAGCCATTCGCAACATGATGAATGCGCCTGCCAAGGTCATGACGGCCAAAAAGCCCGAAGAGCCTGCCAAGGCCAAAGGCACTTTGCACAAACCGGCAACCCCTGCCAAGGCCGACAAACCGGCGGGTGCCAAGGCGCCTGCAACCAGCTCGAACAAGGAAGTGAAATCGGCCAAACTCTCGTCCAGTTGGGCGGGTGACGGCGAAGGCCGCAAAAAAGGCGAGCTGAAAACCCGGGGTGGTGACGCATCCAGCGGTGCCCGTGGCAGCAGCTGGCGTGCAGGTCCGCGTGGCGGCAAACGCAGCGATCGCCATGCGCGCGAGGAGCAGCAACCGCAAGCGCCAGCCGAATTCAAACAGCTCGAAATCCATGTGCCCGAAACCATCACGGTGGCCGAGCTGGCGCACAAAATGTCCATCAAGGCGTCGGAAGTGATCAAGGTGCTCATGAAGCTGGGTCAAATGGTCACGATCAATCAGCCTCTGGATCAAGACACGGCCATGATCGTGGTGGAAGAAATGGGCCACACCGCCGTGCAAGCCGCGCTGGACGATCCGGAAGCTTTTACCCAGGAAGAAGTGGAAGCGCAAAAAGCCGAATTGCTGCCGCGTGCGCCTGTGGTTACGGTCATGGGCCACGTGGACCATGGCAAGACCTCGCTGCTGGACTACATCCGCCGTGCCAAAGTGGCCGTGGGCGAAGCCGGTGGCATTACCCAGCACATTGGCGCTTATCACGTTACAACCGAACGCGGCATGGTGACTTTCTTGGACACTCCAGGCCACGAGGCGTTTACCGCCATGCGCGCGCGCGGTGCGCAGGCAACCGATATCGTGATTCTGGTCGTGGCTTCTGACGACGGCGTGATGCCGCAAACGCGCGAAGCCATCAAACACGCCAAGGCAGCCGGCGTGCCCATTGTGGTGGCGCTGACCAAGGCCGACAAACCCGAAGCCAATCCCGATCGCATCAAGGGCGAGCTGGTGGCAGAAGAAGTTGTGCCGGAAGAGTTTGGCGGCGATTCGCCTTTCATTTCCGTTTCCAGCAAAACGGGCATGGGCATTGACGAGTTGCTTGAAAACGTGCTGCTGCAGGCCGAAGTGCTGGAGCTGAAAGCACCGGTGGATGCCATGGCCAAAGGGCTGGTGGTAGAGGCGCAGTTGGACAAGGGCAGGGGCCCGGTCGCAACCGTGCTGGTGCAATCCGGCACGCTCAAAACGGGCGATGTGGTGTTGGCCGGCCAGACTTGGGGCCGCGTGCGCGCCATGACCGACGAGAATGGTCGCGCGGCCAAAACGGCAGGCCCTTCTATTCCGGTGGAAATTCAGGGCCTGACCGAAGTGCCGCAGGCTGGCGATGAATTCATGGTGCTGGCCGACGAGCGCCGCGCCCGCGAAATTGCTACTTACCGTTCCGGCAAGTTCCGCGATACCAAGCTGGCCAAGCAGCAGGCCGCCAAGCTGGAAAACATGTTCGCCAACATGGAAGCCGGCGAGGTCAAGCAGCTGCCGATCATCATCAAAGCCGACGTACAAGGCTCGCAAGAGGCGCTGTCTGCATCTTTGCTCAAGATGAGTACCGACGAAGTGAAAGTGCAGGTGGTGTATGCGGGCGTTGGCGGCGTGAGCGAAAGCGATGTGAACTTGGCGATTGCGTCCGGCGCCGTCATCATCGGCTTTAACGTGCGTGCCGATGCGCAGGCGCGTAAAACCGCAGAGGCCAACGGTATCGACATCCGCTACTACAACATCATTTACGATGCCGTGGATGATGTGAAGGCGGCCATGAGCGGCATGCTGGCGCCCGACAAGAAAGAGGAAGTCATCGGCCTGGCCGAGATCCGCAATGTGTTTGTGGCGTCCAAAATCGGTACGGTGGCGGGTTG
>CAYUAF010000034.1:0-14121 GCA_964442555.1 uncultured Allobrachymonas sp. | reverse complement strand
GTGCATCGGTGTCTTTGAGGTTGTCAAGTTCCACACAAAACGGCATAGAGCCGGCGAATAGCCGTTTTGCCAGGGTTTTGAATCAAATTGCGGGATATCAGGCGCGTGGATACCGACATACACGGACACGTTTATTCACGCCTATTGCTTGGCATGCCGCGCAGCCATCACGCAGAACATCCACCCACTAACTCGCAGGCCAACTACATCTGGCAGTTACTCCCCGCAAGGCGAATAAAGGCCGATAACGCGCCAAACAACGTCGCCACGGCAGCGCCAACACACGCGCTGCGCCCGCGGCAACGTCTGTTCCGCCCGCCCCCCTGTTTATGCCTTGGGCGCTGCGCCCAAGCCAAATACCGTGGGCAATTTATCGACACAGTCCGCCGGGTTTTGCGCCCGCCAGGCCTGCACCGGCTGGGTCATGATGCGGGCTTGCGGCAAGGTCAGGCCGCTGGCCAGGCACAGCAAGGTGGCCGGGCGCAGCACTTGCGCGGCCTGTTGCAACACGGCCTGGTTGCGGTAGGGCGTTTCAATCCACCATTGCGATTGCCCCGTGGCAGCGGCCAAACGCTCCAGCTCGCGCAGGCGGTTGGCGCGGGCGTCGGAGTCTTGCGGCAGATAGCCGCAAAAGGCAAAGTTTTGCCCGTTCAAGCCGCTTGCAGCCACGGCCAGCAAGATGGATGAAGGGCCTGCCAGCGGCACCACGGTAATGCCCAGCGCATGCGCCGCCCGCACCAGCGAGCTGCCCGGGTCGGCCACGGCAGGCATGCCCGCTTCGCTTGCCAGCGCCATGTCGCGGCCTTGCAGGGCGGGCGCCAGCAGGGTGCGCGCCAGGGCCATGTCGGGCGCGGCCTGATGGTCGCCTTTTTTATGCCAAGCGCGGGGGATTTCCTGAATATCCAGCTGTTGCAGCGCCTGCGCCAAGGGCTGCACCGCATCAACCCGTTTGAGCAGGGCGCGCAGGGTGCGGGCGTTTTCGCACACCCAATGGTTTAGCCGCGCCATATGCAGCAGGGTTGCCTGCGGCAAAACATCGGTTACGGGCGGCAGGGGCGCATCGCAGCCAAAGTCCAGCGGCGCGGGTGCCAGATAGAGTGTGCCTTTCTTCATGCTGCCGGGCCTTTCGCGCCCGCTGCGGGCAGAATGCACAGCCCTGCTGCCTGCAACAAGGTGCAGGTGCGCATCAGGGGCAGGCCGATGAGGGCGGTGGGGTCGTCGTTGTCAATGCTTGCCATCAGGGCAATGCCCAAGCCTTCGCTTTTGATGCTGCCTGCGCAGTCGTAGGGCTGCTCGGCATGCAGATAGGCGTCGATGGCGGCATCGCTCATGCCGTCTTGCTCGCTTCTGAAGCGGGTGCGAATCGTTGCCACATCGCTGGCGGCAAAGCCCGCATCGTGCCGCACCACCGCCACGGCGGTGTGAAACAGCACGGTTTGCCCGCGCTGCTGCTGCAATTGCAGGCGTGCCTTGTCGTGCGTGTGCGGCTTGCCCAAGGGCTGACCGTGCAGTTCAGCCACCTGGTCGGAGCCGATCACCACGGCGGCCGGGTACAGCCGCGCCACCGCCTGCGCCTTGGCCAACGCCAGCCTGTGCGCCATGGCAGCGGGCGCTTCATGGGGCAGGCGGGCTTCATCCACCGCAGGCGCTACGCAAGCAAAAGGCAGGCGCAACCGCGCCAGCAGTTCGCGCCGATACGGCGAGGTAGAGGCCAGAATCAACCCGGCATCGTGCGCAGGTATTGAAAAAGCGGTTGCAGACATTCCATCACACCCCGTCACAATCAAAAAGGTTTTATTGTCGCGCAAGCCCCTCTGCGACTGCCCCACGCCGCCCGCCGGCCCTTGTACGGGCAATCGCTTGTGCGCCGCCCTTGTATCGCTTTTTTATCGCTTGCGTGCTGTTTCCGTGCCGTTTGCATGCCACGCGCCGCCAGAACCTATTCACTCTATTTTTGGAAGTGCGAACATGCTTACAAAGCCGCCTCACAAAGTTGCCACAACTGCCAACAGAGGCATGCGACGCTGCACAGACAGAGACGAGAGTAAGAGCGCCTACACAAGGCGCACAACAACGCGTGGCGACTTTGTGGGCATGTTCCCTTCGGGTGATGATTAAAAAAGCCACTCACCCTGTTGCCAGCTTTGCCAAGAGATAGCATCTGATAGCGCCTGGGCTGCGACGAGCGCCTCGGCCAGCAACCTTTTTGCTCGCTGCATTCTTCAAAAATAGGGGGAACAGACCCCAATTTTTGCCTACACTGCCGCCTTATGGACAAGCATTCCCCCATCCCCCCCGCTGCTGCGCCGCAGCCCCACGATCCGCGCCGCCTGCACGTAACGGCCTTTGCCGAAGCAGGTGCCACGCTCGGCGGCACCATTCCCCTGCATGCTTTGCCCCGCCTGGCGGATGAGTGCCCGCTTAGCAACGCCGAAACGCCCGTGCACTGGCAGGCGCAGGGCAGCATCCGCCAGCCCGCCGGCCAAAGCAAGGAAATCTGGCTGGAGCTTAGCGCCAACGTTTGCCTGACGCTGGAATGCCAGCGCTGCCTGCAAGCCATGGACGAGCCGCTGCACATTCAACGCGCATTCCGTTTCGTACATGACGAAGCCACCGCCGCCCGGCTGGATGAAGAAATGGAAGACGACGTGCTCGTTTACAGCCGCCAGTTCGACCTGCTGGCGCTGCTGGAAGACGAACTCATCATGGCCCTGCCCTTTGCGCCACGCCATGCGGCTTGCGAGCCTGCCGCCGATCTGCAAGACAGCAACACGCCCGACGAACAGCCGCACCCCTTTGCCGTGCTGCAACAGCTGAAAAAAACGCCGCCGCAATAGCTGCAGCCGTACTAACGCCACCGTACGAAACGCCGCCGTACCAAGCCCCGCCAGCCCCGGTGCATGTGCCTGCCGCGCTACGCAGCGGGCGCAAGCGCCCGGCCCCGCTTCGGTTCAAGCAGATTTAGATTTGGCGCGCGCCCGCAGCCGTACCTGCGCCCGCCGTGCTTGTGCCATACTTAACACTATCTTGTTATTGCATCCAATCACTATGGGAGGAAAGCGCAGATGCATGTTGCAATGCTGTGGTGGATTGCCGTCGGCGTACTGGTCGGCGCCCAATTGCTCACCGGCACGGTTTACCTGCTGGTCATCGCCTTGGGCGCGGCTGCCGGTGCCTTGGCCGCCCACCTGAACTTGAGCGGAACCATGCAAGTCACGCTGGCCACTGCCGTGGGCATGGTCAGCGTCACGCTTTGTTACTTGTGGTGCAGCCGCAAAAAGGCTGCCGGTACTGCCCAACCCAACGCCCATGCGGCTCCCAATGCCACGCTCAACAAGCTGGATATTGGCGGAGTGGTGCTGGTGCAGGCTTGGATGCCGGACGGCACCAGCAATGTGTCTTACCGCGGGGCCGTCTGGAGCGCCGTAGCCGCCGACCCCGCCGCGCAACTACACCCCGGGCGGCATGTGGTGGCAGACATCCGCAACAACCAGCTGGTGCTACAGCCCGAAAAGCCGTAACCAGCTGGCCGCGCCCATTCCTCAAACATCTTTTTTCAGCCAGATTGCAACAACCTTTTTGAAAGGAATCGACTCCGTGGAATCCCTGTTTTATGTCGCCATACTGGCAACAGTTGCCGTCCTTTTCATTACCCGCACCGTCAAGGTCGTGCCCCAACAAAGTGCCTGGATTGTGGAGCGCCTGGGCAAATACCACGCCACGCTCAACCCCGGGCTGAATTTTCTGGTGCCCTTCATCGACAAGATCGCCTACCGCCACAGCCTGAAAGAAATTCCGCTGGATGTGCCCAGCCAGATCTGCATCACGCGCGACAACACGCAGTTGCAGGTAGATGGCATTCTGTACTTTCAGGTCACGGATGCCATGCGCGCCAGCTACGGCTCCAGCAACTACGTCGTCGCCATCACGCAGTTGGCGCAAACCACGCTGCGCTCGGTCATTGGCCGCCTGGAGCTGGATCGCACGTTCGAAGAACGCGATTCGATCAACGCCCAGGTCGTCAATGCGATTGACGAAGCCGCGCTCAACTGGGGCGTGAAAGTGCTGCGGTACGAAATCAAGGACTTGACGCCGCCCGCCGACATTCTGCGCGCCATGCAGGCGCAGATTACGGCCGAGCGCGAAAAACGCGCCGTTATCGCCACCTCCGAAGGCAAGCGCCAGGAACAGATCAACCTGGCAGAAGGCCAGAAGCAAGCCGCCATCGCCAAATCGGAAGGCGAGCAACAAGCCCAGGTCAATAACGCCCAGGGTGAAGCCGCCGCCATTCTGGCCGTGGCCGAAGCGACTGCGCAGGCTCTGGAGCGTATCGGCCATGCGATTCGCCAGCCGGGCGGCGAGCAGGCCGTGCAGCTTAAAGTGGCCGAACGCGCCGTGGAAGCCTATGGCAAATTGGCGCAAGATGCCGCCACCACGCTCGTGGTGCCCTCCAATATGGCTGAAGTGTCCACACTCATTACCTCGGCCATGAAAATGCTGCAATCGCAAAAACCGCAGGCGTAAACCGCCAACTGGCGGCCCGGGCAGCGCAATCTGCACCACACGCAACTTCGTTTGCCGCCTTGGCCGCCCGCCTGTTTCACCCACCGCCGCAGCACGCCCGCTGCGGTTTTTTTTGTGCCTTGCGTGCAAAAAAGTATCTGTTTCCGATACCGGCCAGCGCGCCTGCCGTCACCCGCGCAATCGCTCAAGCACCGCACCGCCACCCTCTGGCATGCTGGCGGCCTGAAGAAACCGCAAGGTTTATCGCCCACAACTTTTTTGATACTCCCACCGGAAAGCCAAGTTATGTTCAAAGCCATTTTGCGCACGCTGCTGAAAGTGTTGTTCCGCATCGAGCGCACCGGAAACATGGATGTTTTTCAGAACGAACGCACGTTGATCGTTGCCAACCACGAATCTTTTCTGGACGGCCTGCTGATTGGCCTGCTGGTGCCGGTCAATGCCATCTTCGTGGTGCACTCGCAAATTACCAATCAGCCTTTTTTTGCTTTTCTGCTGCGCTTTGTGCCGCATTTGTCGGTCGATTCCACCAGCCCGCTGGCAATCAAGCAGATTGTCAAACTGGTGGAAAGCGGCCAGCCCGTGGTGATTTTTCCCGAAGGGCGCATCACCAAAACCGGCTCGCTGATGAAGGTGTATGACGGCGCCGCTTTTGTCGCCGCCAAAACGGGCGCCACCATCGTGCCCATTCGCATCGACGGCGCCGCGCGCAGCTACTTTAGCCGGCTGGCTGGCGTGTATCCGCGCAAGCTGCTGCCCAAGGTCACCATCTCCATTCAGCCGCGCCGCACCATCCCCATGCCCGATCTGCCTTCGGCCAAAGAGCGCCGCCGCCGCTCGGGCGAGTTGATGCGCCACATCCTGCTGGATATGCTGGTAGCCACCCGCCCCGAGCGCACTTTGTACGAGGCTTTTCTTGACGGCAAGCAAACCTTTGGCCGCAACTACAAACTGGTTGAAGATATCCGCCTGCAAGAAGAGTCCTACGGCACGTTGCTCAAGATGTCGCTGGCGCTGTCGCGCATTGTCGAGCGCAAAACGGCCACGGACGAAATCGTCGGCATCCTCACGCCCAACGCGGCGCCCACGCTGGGGCTGATTCTGGGCTTGTCAATGCGCCGCCGCGTGCCCGCCCTGCTGAATTACACCGCCGGCGCAGAGGGCCTGCGTGCCGCCTGCACCGCAGCGGGTATTCGCAACATCATCGCCTCGCGCACGTTTATCGAAAAAGCGCGCCTGGGCGCCGTGATCGAACAGCTGGACGGCTTGACCGTGCACTATCTGGAAGACTTCAAGGCCGAAATCGGCTGGGCCGACAAGCTGTGGACGCTGTGGCACCTGCTCTTTCCGGCCAGTGCCGCCGTGGCGCAAACGCCGCAAGACCCCGCCGTGGTGCTGTTCACCTCCGGCTCGGAAGGCAAGCCCAAGGGCGTAGTGCATTCGCACAGCTCGGTGCTTTCTAACGTGGCGCAGATTCGCGCCGTGGCCGACTTCATGCCGCGCGACAAGTTCATGATGGCGCTGCCGCTGTTCCACTCTTTCGGCCTCACCTGCGGCGTGATGCTGCCGCTGGTGGCGGGCTGCAAGGTCTTTCTCTACCCCAGCCCGCTGCACTATCGGGTCATTCCCGAAATCGTGTACGACCGCGATTGCACGGTGCTGTTTGGCACATCTACCTTCCTGGGGCACTACGGCAAACACGCTCACCCCTACGACTTTGGCCGCCTGCGCTATGTGGTGGCGGGGGCCGAAAAACTCTCGGAAGACGTGCGCCGCCTGTGGATTGAAAAATTCGGCATCCGCATTCTCGAAGGCTATGGCGTTACCGAATGCGCGCCGGTTGTGGCCGTGAACGTGCCCATGGCCTGCCAGATCGGCACGGTGGGCCAGTTGCTGCCCGGCATCCAGTACGAGCTGGAGCCTGTGCCCGGCATCGACCGTGGCGGCGCGCTGTACGTCAAAGGCCCCAATGTGATGAAAGGCTATTTGCTGTTCGACAAGCCCGGAATCATCCAGCCGCCTGCCGCGCGCGGCGCCGGCTGGTACGCCACCGGCGACATCGTCGAGCTGGACGAGCGCGGCTTTGTGACCATTCTGGGCCGCATCAAACGCTTTGCCAAAATCGCAGGCGAAATGGTGTCGCTCGAAGTGGTTGAGAAAAACGCCACCACCGCTGCGCCCGCCTTTTTGCACGCGGCCACCACCCGCGCCGATGCCGCCAAAGGCGAAGCGCTGGTGCTGTTTACCACCGCGCCCGGCTTGACGCGCGAGCACTTGCTGGCAGCCGCCCAAAGCCAGGGGCTGCCGGAACTGTCGGTGCCGCGCATCATCCGCCACGTCGCCAACATTCCCTTGCTGGGATCTGGCAAAACCGATTACGTCACGCTCAAGCGCATGGCAGAAGACGTAGCCCTTGCAGGCGATGCCGCAGCGACTGAGGCAACCAAGGCAACTGCGGCCATGGCTACAACCGTCGTCGCTGCATAAGCCTGCGCACCCCACACCGCCCATACACACAAGGTACACAAGGCCCTGGCACCATGAGCACGCAATTTTCCCTGTTCAAAACCCGCCGCTTCAGCCCGTTTTTTGCCACGCAGTTTCTGGGCGCGTTTAACGACAATCTGTTCAAAAACGCGTTGGTGGTGTTGCTGACGTTTCAAACCGCGCAATGGAGCAGCCTGTCGCCCGGCTTGCTGGCCAATTTGGCGGCGGGCCTGTTCATCCTGCCTTTCTTCCTGTTCTCGGCCACCGCCGGGCAGTTGGCCGACAAGTACGACAAAGCACTGCTGTCGCGGCTGGTGAAGTGGCTGGAAATCGTGATCGTGCTCATGATCGGCCTGGGCTTTTGGCTGCACAGCCTCAGCCTGTTGCTGGGCTGCCTGTTTCTGCTGGGCCTGCAATCCACCCTGTTCGGCCCGGTCAAATACGCCATCTTGCCGCAGCATTTGCACGATGACGAACTGGTAGGCGGCAACGCACTGGTAGAAGCAGGCACCTTTGTCTCCATTCTGGTGGGCACCTTGTGCGGCGGCCTGCTTGCCGCTTTGGATAATGGCGCGCTCTGGATCACCGCCGCCTGCCTGCTGGCAGCCGTTGCGGGCTACCTGGCCAGCCGCGCCATTCCGCCCGCGCCCGCGCCAGAACCCGCATTGCGCATCAACCCCAACCCGATTACCGAAACCTGGCGCAACATCCGCTTCGCCCGCGAAAACCGCACCGTGTTCCTCTCGATTCTGGGCATCTCGTGGTTTTGGCTGTTTGGCGCGCTGATGCTGGCGCAATTCCCCGCTTACGCCAAAGACGTGCTGGGCGGCACCGAAACCAGCGTCACCCTGCTGCTGGGTATTTTTACGCTGGGCATTGGCAGCGGCTCGCTGCTGTGCGAACGGCTCTCGTCCAAACAGGTGGAAATGGGCCTGGTGCCACTGGGCTCCATCGGCATCTCGCTCTTCGGGCTGGATCTGGCCTTTGCCACACCCGCCGTGCTGCCGCAGCAGCCGCTGTCGATCTGGGCCTTGCTGCAACTGCCATCCACCCTGCGCGTGCTGTTTGATCTGTTTGCCATCGGCCTGTTTGGCGGCTTCTTCATCGTGCCGCTGTACGCCTTGATGCAACTGCGCTCCAGCGCCAGCCACCGCGCCCGCATCATCGCTGCCAACAACATCCTCAACGCCTTCTTCATGGTCATGGGCGCCGTGGCTGCAAGCGCCCTGCTGGCCTGCGGCCTGTCCATTCCCGCGCTTTTTGGCGTAGCCGCCTTGTGCAATGCGGCCGTGGCCCTTTACATCTACCGCCTGCTGCCCGAATTTTTGCTGCGCTTTATCGCCTGGCTGCTGGCGCACTCGGTCTACCGGCTGCGCAAGCCAGGCTGGCAGGCGCTGCCCGCCAGCGGCCCCGCCCTGCTGGTGTGCCAACCGGCCAGCCATGCAGATCCCCTGATCATTACCAGCGCCGCACATCGCCCCGTGCGTTTCGTGGTCAGCCAAGCACTGTTTGCCACCCCTTTGCTGGGCTTTGTGCTCAAGCAAAGCAAGGCCATAGCCCTGCCCGCCAACCCGGCGCCACACGAACTGGCCGCCTGCCGCACAGCTGTGCTGGCCGCTTTGCAAGCGGGCGAACTGGTCGCCGTGTTTGCGCCCCAGCCCGCAGCCGATCACGCCCAGCACACGCCCCATGCGCCAGACTGGGCGGCAGAAGCGGCACAAACCGCCTCCGCCTCCGTATTTACCGTGCGCCTGGAAGGCCTACACAACAGCGTATTCGCCCACGGCACGCACTCTTTTTGGCAACGCATGCAGCGCCTTCGCCTGATGAAGCCCGTTGCCATTCATCTTGCGCCACCCCAAAGTGCATACCACGGGGAAACGACACCGCCCCACGGGGTCTGATGGCAAAATGCAAAGAGGCGCTACTCTGTAAACATCTGCTGCTTGTAGCGCCTTACAGTCAAGCGGCTTTCCGCCCACATAACAAGCACATCACACGTGCATGCATCGCATGTGCGTATCGGGCTGCTTGCGCTTGGTTTTGCAACATGCGGCAAGGCATCGCTTTCTGCATGTCGTTGCAAAACCGTGTGAAAAACCAGCCCGCGCATCAGCGCCCTCATCGCTGCTCGCCCAACCTTAGTGCAGGGCGTATATGCGCTTAGTCCCGCAATTCGTATTGAATCGGGATGCGAATCTGCACCGCCTGCCCCGGTTGCGCCTTGGCCGCTGCGGCACTGGCGGCTTCTTGCATCAGTTGTAGCGCCGCATCGTCCAGTGCGGCTACGCCTGCGCTTTCGGCCACGCTCACAGACAGCAGCTTGCCATCGGGCGCAAAGCTGGCTTGCAGTTTGACGGTGCCTTCTTGCTGCAAGCGCCGTGCCGAGCCGGGGTAGCGCCTTCTGCTTTGCAGATACGATTGCAAAATGCGCTGCCAGTTGGCTTTTTCCTGCCCTTTGCCCTCGCCAAAGCCGGAGCCTGCGCCAGCCCCCACGCCCGAGCCTACGCCGGAACCTTCTCCCGTGCCTACGCCCGCCCCGCGACCAGAGCCGGTGCCGCGCCCTTCGCCCGAACCGGTACCGCCACCCGTGCCGCTGCCCACGCCCGGCCCGGTGCCAGAACCCAAGCCGCCACCGCTGCCGCCGCCCGTGCCGGAGCCTTTGCTGGCGCCAATGCCGCTGCCTTCGCCGGATCCGACGCCCGTGCCGCTACCCGAGCCTATGCCGGTGCCTGTGCCGCTGCCGATTCCACCGGTTTGCGCGGCATCCACACCGGTTTTTTCTTTGCGGTCATATTGGGCGGCCAGTTGTGCTGCCAATTCGCGCTTTTTGGCGGCTACCAGCGCTTCTGTATCCGGTGCGCTGGTGGCGGGCTGGCGCGGGGGTTTGGGGCGCTCTGTTTTCTCTGTTTTATGAGCTACCGTTTTTTTACGGGACTCTGCATGCGCCGCATCGTTTGGCCGGGCAGCTTCTGCCACGGCCTTTTCAGCCGCCTGGGGCTGCGCTTGCTGTGCAGATGGCTGCGGTGCATGGTCTGCCTGGGGTGGCCGGGTGCCGTCGGCCTGGAGTAGATCGGTGCCATCTCCACCACCACCGCCGCCACCCAGCCGGCCATTGCCCGTGCCGCCGCCCCCTCCGCCACCGCCGCCGCCACCGGCCCATTCGATGGGGGTTTCGATAGCGATTTGCTGCGGCGTGGGTTTGCTCTGCCCCAACGCCCACAAGGCAGCCAGCACCACGATGTGCAACAGCAACGACAAAAGCCAATCTTGCCAGGGGCGTGCTACGCGGGGAGATGCGGAAGGTCGCGCCACAGAGTCGTTCCTACTTGCTACGGTTTGCCCAAATGCCCATCAACGATCCAGCACATCGTGTGCCGCTCAGGGGCGCTCCACTTCCAAATTGACCTTGGCAAAGCCTTGCTGCTTGATGGCATCGACCGTGCTCACAAAGTCTTGCAGGGCCAGTTTGCCGTCCGCGCGCAGCAGCACGGGGGTGGCGCGGTCTTGGCCGGCCAGCGCGCTTGCCAGATCGGGCACGGGCTGGTCATTCAGATACAGGCTGCGGTCTGCCGCCATCGTCAGCACCAGCGGCGCTGCCTGTGCGGGCGCTGCGGCGCTGGATTTGGCCAAATCCACCGGAATGCGGCCATTGACTACGAAAGTGGCCGTAGTCAGCACAATGGTGAGCAGCACCAGCATGATGTCCAGCAGCGGCACGATGTTGATGTTGTCCATCTCCTCGTCCATGAGGCACTCCTTTCCCGCCGCCGTTTACTGGCCGTTGGCTTCGTCAAAAACCGCCATGTGCTCGCGCACCTTGCGCCGCAGAATGTTATTGAGCACTACACAAGGAATCGCCACCGCAATGCCCGCCGCCGTGGCCTTGAGCGCCAGCGACAGGCCGGTCATGATCGATTTCACATCCATGTTGTTGCCGGAGCCCAGGGTCTGGAACGTCACCATGATGCCCAGCACCGTGCCCAGCAGGCCAATGTAGGGCGCGTTGGCGCCAATGGTGCCGATGATGTTGAGGCGGCGCGTCAAATCCGTCTCCAAGCGCGAACGGCTGGTGTAGCGCGTTGCCTGCACGGTGCGGTAAAAGCGCAACCGCTCGAACGTGATGGCAACCGCCATGATGCTCAACACAATCAGTACCGCAAACACTGCGTACTCGACAAAAGGACCAATGCTCTGCATGAGCGATCTCTCCTGAAAATAATTCTCAATAACAGCAAAGGCGAGAGCTTAATGCACAAGTGCTCTCTGAGCAGCAAAGTCAATGCGCACACAAGGGTTTCTGACACAAATCGTCTGCACGCAACCGCTTTTTGTTACCACTTAAAAGCAAACAACTGTCGGCAAAAAACGGTTTCTCTGCACATCTTAAACAAAATGGCATGCTAGGGCCTGCTCCCACATTTTTGAAGAATGCGTTACGATCAAAAAGATTACTGGCAGAGGCGCCGGCCTTGCCAGGATGCTACCCCTTGGCAAAGCAAGCAACAAGGGCGAGTAGCTTTTTTGATCACCACCCGAAAGGGAACAGGCCGCTGGCTTTACGGCGGCGGCTTGCTAACAGCTGCATACCATTTGAAACGTTGTCGGTCACCCAACCATGGACAAGCCGCGCAGGCAGACATTTCGCATACCGTGGAATATTCCTCGCCGCGGGTCTCGCGCATGGGCCGCAAGCTCGTTACACTGCGGCAAGGTTTGTTGCAGCAGGCCGCTTGATGTTTTGCGGGATTGCCTTACGTGAACCGGATACCGGCGTTTGCCGCCCCTACACGTGCGGCGGCTTGGGTGGTTTTTATCGAGTGGCTTTTCAGCATGCGTCCCGGCTTTTTTCTAACTTTTGTCTGGCGACTTGGCCCGTACCGCCCAGACCGCACACTTGCTTTTCATGATTGATGGTTGATATGCCCGCCTTGCGTTTTTGCTCCCTGATGACCCGCCTGTTCATGCCCGGTTTGCGCCGCGGCATGGTGGGCCTGTTGATGCTGGGCCACGCTTTGGCGGCTACCGCCGCATGGGCAGATGAAAAGGCCACCGAAACCGCCCGCCCTTCCAGATACATTGCGCCTTTTGCCACGGCTTATGCCTCGGCAGCCGCATCGCAAGCGGTTGCCAGCCCCAAGCAGGTTGAAAAAGCGGTGCAGGCCACTTTAACGGACGACCAGCGCATTGCCACCGAAGTGACGGCCTTGCTGGCCCGCAACCCACTGTTTGCCGATGTGCGTGTTTTGGTCAATGGCAGCGTGGTATCGCTGGAAGGCACGGTGCGCAACTCGGAATCAAAAGCGCTGGCTACCAAACTGGCCGAGTCGGTCAAGGGCGTGGTTGCCGTAGATAACCGGCTGACCCTGTCCACCAACCTCGCCTTCCGGCTGGACGAAGTCACGCAAAAACTGCACGAGCGCGTCATCCAGCTGGTAGGGTCCATTCCCATTTTCTTGCTCTCCCTGCTCGTGCTGGCGCTGGCCAGCTGGATGGGGCGTTGGCTCTCCGCCCACCCGGGCATTTTGGGCTTTCGCTTCAACTACGGCAACACCTACTTCCAGAGCCTGATTCGGCGGGGCATCCACATCGCCTTCGTGATCGGCGGCTTTCTGGTCGCACTGGATTTGCTGGACTCCACCGCCCTGGTCGGCGCCCTGCTGGGTTCGGTCAGTATCATCGGCGTGACTTTGGGTTTTGCCTTCAGGGGCGTGGCCGAAAACTACATCGCCGGCGTGCTGCTGAGCCTGCGCAGCCCATTCGAGCCGGGCGATCACGTCATGATCGGCACGCACGAAGGCAAAGTGGCATCGCTTAGCGCCCGCTCCACCGTGCTCGTCACCCTCAGCGGCGAACACCTGCGCCTGCCCAACGCCATGGTGTTCAGCCAGTCCATCCTCAACTACAGCCGCAACAACAAAAGGCGCTTTTCTTTCGTGCTGGGCATTGGCATACGCGAAGACCTGGCCAAAGCCCAGCGCATCGGCGTGCACACGCTCATCACCATGAACGGCATTCTGGAAAACCCGCCGCCCAAAGCCGTCATCCAGCAAATCAACGCGCCCATTGCCAATGTGGAATACTTTGCCTGGATTGATCAGGAAGAAACCGACTTCATCAGCGCCCGCAGCGAAGCCATCCGCATGGTGCGGGCAGAGCTGAAAGAATCCGGCATCGACATTCCCGAGCCGACCTACCGCGTGCAACTGCTTGAGGGTGGCCCGCTGGCCGAAGCCGGCAAACCCGCCGTACTGCGCACCCGGCCAGTCACACCGCAAGCGCCGGTAGACAAAACCACCGAAATCGACGAACAAATCGCCGAAATCCGCTCGCGCCAAAAACCGGATGAAGACCTGCTCACCCCGCGCGAAGGCGCCTCCGCAGAATCCGCGCCAGCGCAAGAAAAGGCAAACGCGTAAGCACGGCCACCCCAATACGCCCGCCCTTTTGCGGGTTGTTTTTTGAATCCTTGCCCCCTTATGGCGCCAAGACTTGTGCTTAAACAAGCGACAATCTCCGCCAACACATCAAGCGTCGCTTAAACATCCGTCATCCGTGCGGGCACGGGCCGCCAGCTTGACCTTGGCCGTACCAACAGCCTGCCCCATTACTAAAAACAAGCATGATCAAACCCTTTCTTGCCATCTCCGCAGGCGCTGCGTGCGGCGCGCTGCTGCGCTGGGCGCTGGGGCTCAAGCTCCAAGCCGTCTGGGCCACCATTCCCTGCGGCACCTTGGTCGCCAATTTGCTGGCGGGCTACATCATCGGGCTGGCTGCCGCCTACTTTGCGGCACACCCCGGTCTTTCGCCACAGTGGAAGTTGCTCGTCATTACCGGCTTTTGCGGCGGCTTGTCTACCTTTTCCACTTTCTCGATGGAAGTCGTTACCCTGCTGCAACGCCAGCAATTTGGCTGGGCTGCCGGCACCATCGCCCTGCATGTGCTGGGGTCGGTGCTGATGACCTTTGCGGGCCTGGCTACATGGCAGGCGTTGCGGGCCAGCTAGGCACCCCAAACAGCTAGGGCCTGTTGCTTCGATTATGGGTTTGCCGGTTGGCGGAAGAGGTGAGATTCGAACTCACGGATGGTTGCCCATCGCCGGTTTTCAAG
>CAYUAF010000033.1:7011-14423 GCA_964442555.1 uncultured Allobrachymonas sp. | reverse complement strand
CTCCACTACGATGGATTCTCGCTGTCAAATTCCACACGAAACGACGAGGAACCGTTATGAGCCGCTTTTTTCAAGGCACAGCATTTTGGCTAAATATAGTCGGGGCGTTGCAAACTGCGTGCCAGGCGCTGGGCCGACAATTGCGCGCCCAATTCGCCACAGCCGCGCATGTTACGCGCATGCCACATATCCGCTACATGGCTGTGGGCATGCACTGCCGCGCAACAGGCGCGCCAGGCCGTGTGCCAGGCGGCATCCGGCCTTGCAGGGAGCGTATGTGTTTGTGTTTGCATATATGCCTGCGCCCAATAAGCGCCTATGCAGCCTGCCAGCACATCGCCTGTGCCGGCTGTAGCCAGCCGTGCATTGCCTGAATAGTTGATGACAGTGGGCGCACTTGCTGCCGGGCAATCATCTTGATGAAATGGAAGCTGTACGGTGGCAGGTAACGCGCAAATGCTGCCAGAGCCTTTAAGCACCACGGCGCATTGGTACTGTTCGGCCAAGGTGCGTGCGGCATCCAGGCGGTTGTGCTGCACGGTATCTGCCGTGGCTTGCAACAGGCGTGCTGCCTCAAGCGGATGCGGCGTGAGCACCGTAACAGCGCCTTGCCGGGCGCGTTGCCGCAGCAGGGCCTGCCATGCTGTAGAAGCAGCAATGGCGTTGAGGGCATCGGCATCCAGCACCAGGCGGGGCGTGCGTTGCAGCACGGCAGGCAGCCATTGGGCAACGGCCTGCCCGCCACCGCAGCCGTACACTGTAACGGCTTGCTCGCAGGGCAGGGCGCCCAGCGTTGTTTGCGGCGCAGAGAGCTGGCGCACCATGAGTCCGGCATCGTGCGCTATCGAACCACCTGCTTGCAGCAAAGCCACATACACCCTGCCTGCGCCGCTGTAGAGCGCCGCTTCGCCTGCCAAAAAGGCAGCGCCTTGCATGCCGGCATCCCCGCCGATGACGCACACATCGCCATAACTGCCTTTGTGGCTGTTATGGCTGCCATGGCGGGCATGTGCCTTTTGTTGTGCTTTTTGTGTTTGCTGGCGGTCGGGTACGTTTAATGGCGCAGCAGTTAGTGTTGCCGCGTTTTGCCGTGCGTGCAGGCGTGCGCCTTGCAGGTAGGCATCGGCAGGGCAAGTAGCGGCAGATACGCCCAAATCGTGCCACCAGACCTGGCCAGCGGCATCGCGGCCATGCGCGGTAAACAGGCCGGGTTTCAAGGTCAGCAAGGTCACCGTGTGGTCGGCGCAAACGCCAGGCACATCGCCCGCCCAGTTGCCGGTGTTGGCCAGCAAGCCGCTGGGGATATCCACAGCCAACACTTGGGCCGGGCTATGGCGCATGGCGGCCATATACGTTTGCATCTTCGTATCAGGCGGGCGGTTGGCGGCCATGCCTATGCCCAGCAGGGCGTCAATGCATAAATCGTGCGCCTGCAAGGCGGGGGCTTCGTCTGTAAAGTGCACGCCTGCCGTGCAGGCTTCTTGCCACGCGGCTTGCGCATCCGGCGGCATGGCTTCACGCGCAGCCAAAGCACTTACTTGCACCCGCTTGCCCCACCGTTGCAGCCATGCGGCGGCTTGCAGGCCGTCTCCCCCGTTGTTGCCGTAGCCGCAGGCAATCCATATCGTTTGCGCATGCGGCGCTACAGCCAAGGCCACACGGGCCACGGCCAGGCCGGCGTGTTGCATCAAGGCGTGAGGCGGCAAATCGCGTGCAGCGTTTTGCTCCAACGCCCGGGTGCTTGGCACGCCATGCAAGGGCAGCCGCGCAGATGCGGTTGAGCAAGGGGCAAGCAAAAAGGGCGAAGCAGAGGCAAAGTCGGGCATAACTGAGGCGGGTATCTGAAAAAGGACTGTTGCAGGGTAGTGGACAGTTCGCCGCTGGTGCTATGCCGTGCTACAATCCGCAGGTTTTGCAGAGTGCTGCTTTTCGCACGTGCTTTGCAAAAAGTCGCAAATCCGTTTTTCCGGGTGTTGTCCAGATACAAGGGCAAACTGAACGGATTTTAGAACTAACCTTTGGAGAAAACATGTCTGTCACCATGCGTGAAATGCTGGAAGCCGGTGTGCACTTTGGCCACCAAACACGCTTCTGGAACCCCAAAATGGCACCTTACATCTTCGGTGCCCGCAACAAAATCCATATCATCAACTTGGAGCATAGCCTGCCTATGCTGCAAGACGCCATCAAGTTTGCACGCCAGTTGGCGGCTAACCGCGGCACTATCCTCATGGTCGGCACCAAGCGCGCTGCCCGTGAAATCGTAGCCGCAGAAGCCCGCCGCGCAGGCACGCCTTACGTAGACCAACGTTGGTTGGGCGGCATGCTGACCAACTTCAAGACGGTTAAAACATCGCTCAAACGCCTCAAGGAAATGCAAGCCCAGCGCGAAGCGGGTCTGGACTCCATGAGCAAAAAAGAGCAGCTCATGTTCACCCGTGAACTCGAAAAACTCGAAAAAGACATCGGCGGCATTCAGGAAATGAACACGCTGCCAGATGCCATTTTCGTCATCGACGTGGGTTACCACAAAATTGCCGTGGCCGAGGCGCGCAAACTGGGCATTCCTCTGATCGGTGTGGTTGATACCAACCACAACCCGGACGGCATCGACTACGTCATTCCTGGCAACGACGACTCTGCCAAGGCCGTTACCCTCTACGCTCGCGCCATTGCCGACGCTATTCTGGAAGGTCGCACCAATGCGGTGAACGAAGTTGTTCAAGCTGTTTCCACCAAAGATTCCGACGAATTCGTGGAAGTGGAAGAAGCTGACGCGTAAAGAGCGAATTTGTACGAAGGAAAAGGCGAACCGCCTTCATACAACGTATCAAAAGGGGCGTCATGCCCCTTTTTCTTAATCCAAACATTCAAAACGGAGTAAAACAAAATGGCAACAATTACAGCAAGCATGGTTGCAGAACTGCGCGCAAAAACCGACGCGCCCATGATGGAATGCAAAAAAGCCCTGACTGAAGCCGATGGCGACATGGCGAAAGCAGAAGAAATTCTGCGCGTCAAGCTGGGTAACAAAGCCAGCAAGGCTGCTGCCCGTATCGCCGCTGAAGGCGCGGTAGCCAGCCACATCGAAGGCAATGTTGGCGCTTTGCTGGAAGTGAACTGCGAAACCGACTTTGTGACCAAGAACGACAGCTTCCTGGCCATGACGCAAGCTGCCGCAACACTGATCGCCAAGCACAACCCGGCAGATATCGAAGCCCTGGGTGCGCTGCCTTACGAGCAAGACAGCTTCGGCCCCACATTGGAAGACGTGCGCAAGGGCTTGGTAGGCAAAATCGGCGAAAACATGAGCTTCCGCCGCTTCAAGCGCTTTGCGGATGGTGCCAAACTCGTGACTTATCTGCACGGCACCCGCATCGGCGTAATGGTTGAATTTGAAGGCGATGAAATCGCTGCCAAAGACGTGGCCATGCACGTAGCCGCCATGAAGCCCGTGGCTCTGTCCGCAGCAGAAGTGCCCGCCGACTTGATTGAAAAAGAGCGTTCCGTTGCACAAGCCAAGGCTGCCGAATCGGGCAAACCTGCCGATATCGTTGCCAAAATGGTAGAAGGCTCTATTCAAAAATATCTGAAAGAAGTTGCTTTGCTCAGCCAACCTTTCGTTAAAAACGACAAGCAAACCGTTGAGCAAATGCTGAAAGAGAAAAACACTACCGTTAAAGGCTTTACGCTGTACGTGGTGGGCGAAGGTATCGAGAAGAAAGTAGACGACTTCGCAGCCGAAGTGGCGGCGCAAGTTGCTGCTGCCAAGCAGGCTTGATCTGTTTGTTGCCGAGCTTTTGTCAATTCACCATTGACACAAGCCCGTTTTTTCTTGCACCTGGGCCTCATATCTGGCCAGCGTGCAAGCAATCATCCCGTCATTCGCACTTTGCAATTAATCAGGAGTTTTCATGGCTAGCGAGCAACCAGTCGTACAAAGGGTTTTGCTAAAACTCTCAGGCGAAGCATTGATGGGGCCGGACGCTTTTGGCATTCACAATGAAACCATCGTGCGCATGGCTGAAGAAGTGGCCGAAATCGTGCACATGGGCGTGCAGGTGGCGGTCGTTATTGGCGGCGGCAATATTTTCCGTGGCGTAGCTGGCGGAGCTTTTGGCATGGACCGTGCCACGGCTGACTACATGGGCATGCTGGCAACGGTTATGAATGCTCTGGCCTTGGCTGACACCATGAACAAAGCGCGACTCACTGCGCGGGTGATGTCGGCGATTTCGATTGAGCAGGTGGTTGAGCCCTATGTGCGCCCCAAGGCTTTGCAATATCTTGAAGAAGGCAAAGTCGTGGTATTTGCCGCCGGAACGGGCAACCCTTTCTTTACAACAGATACGGCAGCAGCTTTGCGCGGTGCGGAAATCGGGGCGGAGATGGTGCTCAAAGCCACCAAGGTGGACGGCGTGTACACAGCCGATCCTGACAAAGACCCCACAGCCACGCGTTACGACAAGCTGACTTTTGACGAGGCCATGACGCGCAATCTGGGCATCATGGATGCAACGGCTTTTGCCTTGTGCCGTGATCAGAAGCTGCCGATCAAGGTGTTTTCCATCGTCAAGCCCGGTGCGCTCAAACGCGTAGTCACAGGGCAGGACGAAGGCACGCTGGTATACGTTTGAAGCCTGCCCCGCAACGCACGCAGCGCGAGATTTGGGGCAACGCCCTCTTCATTTTGGATGAATCTTTCGGGAGAAAAATATGTCGGTCGCTGACATTCTGAAGACCATGCAGGGCAAGATGGAGCAATCCATTTCCATGCTTAAAAACAATCTGACCAAAATCCGCACGGGCCGTGCCAATCCGGCGCTGCTGGATACCGTGCAAGTCGAATACTACGGCTCCATGGTGCCGTTGAGCCAAGTAGCCAACGTTTCTTCGCTGGATGCGCGCACTTTGAGCGTGCAGCCGTGGGAAAAAGACATGGCCGCAAAAGTCGAAAAAGCCATTCGCGACAGCGACTTGGGTTTGAACCCCGCAGCCATGGGCGACTTGATTCGCGTACCCATGCCCGCCATGACCGAAGAGCGCCGCAAAGAAATGACCAAAATCGTGCGCCACGAAGGCGAAGCTGCCAAAGTAGCCATTCGCAACTTGCGTCGCGATGCTAACGAATCGGTCAAAAAACTGGTGAAAGATAAAGAAATTTCCGAAGACGATCAAAAACGTTCGGAAGCCGAAGTGCAAAAAATCACCGACAAAGAGATCGCTTTGGTGGATCAGCTGATCCAGGAAAAAGAACGGGACATCATGGCCGTTTAAGGCCGGATATGGCCCTGACAGCATGTCTAAAACAGCAAGCACGCCTGCCTCTGTGCCGCACCATGTAGCCATTGTCATGGATGGCAATGGTCGCTGGGCCAAAAGACGCTTTATGCCCCGTTTGGCAGGGCACCGCGAAGGGCTTGAGGCGCTCAAGCGCTGCACGCAAGCGTGCATGCAGCGCGGCATCAAGGTCTTGACCGTTTTTGCCTTTTCTTCAGAAAACTGGAACCGCCCGGCGGATGAAGTCAACGGTCTGATGGACTTGCTGCTCAAAGTCGTCAGCAAAGAAGTGCCCGAGCTGCACGCACAAGGCATTCAGCTGCATTTCATTGGCGAACGCAGCGCCTTTTCGGCTGCCATGCGCGACGCCTTGGCGCAGGCCGAACAAACCACCAGCCGCAATCAGCATCTGATTCTCAATGTATGCGTCAATTACGGCGGGCGCTGGGATATTGCGCAAGCCGCAGCCAAACTGGCTCGCCAAGGGCAAGAAATAAGCGAAAAGAATATGCAGCAGGCACTGGCTTTGAGCCATGTGCCCGATCCCGATTTGCTGATTCGCACGGGAGGCGAAAAACGCATCAGCAATTTTCTGCTATGGCAAACGGCCTATAGCGAACTGTACTTTTGCGATACCTTGTGGCCCGAATTTGATGAGCATGCGCTGGATGCGGCCTTGCGCGACTTCCAGGGCAGGGAGCGGCGTTTCGGCCAGACTTCCGAGCAGGTGCGGCAGAAAGGCGCTTCTTCATGCTAAAGCAACGCATCATGACGGCGCTGGTGCTGTTGGTGATTTTGCTGGGGGTGCTGAGCTATCCCTCGCCTTGGGCATTTCCGTTGTTCATGATCGTGCTGGTGAGCGCGGCCGGATGGGAATGGGGGCGTTTAAGCGGGCTGACCGGTGCTGCCGCTTGGGGCTGCGCCATGGCGATGGCATTGGTTTGTACCGGTTTGATGGTGGGCGGTAGAAATTTCGCCAGCCACACACTCTGGGCACGGATAGCGACAGCCTGGCTAGTGATATGGCTGCTCTACGCCTGCTGGTTGCTGAGGGCGGGCATACCGGCTTGGCAGCGCATTCCGCGCGCGCTGCGTTTGGCATTGGGCCTGGTGTCTTTGGGCATGGCGTGGGTTGCCGTTGTGTGGCTGCATGGGCAAAACGGTATCAGCTATCTGCTGTCGGTCATTGCCTTGGTCTGGATGGCTGATATTGCCGCTTATTTTGCGGGGCGCGCTTTCGGCAAGCGCAAGCTGGCACCGCAAATCAGCCCGGGAAAAAGCTGGGCCGGCGCCGTAGGGGGCACGCTGGGGGTATTGCTCATGGCTGTGCTGGGGGCTGCCTTTTTGCCGCATAACAATTTTTATACGCAAACGGTTCAGCATGCCGGCTGGCTGGCACTGCTTGTACTTACAGCAGGGATAGCCGTGGTGAGCATCATGGGCGATTTGGTCGAATCGCTCATGAAGCGCAGCGCAGGCCTGAAAGACAGCAGCAATTTGCTGCCCGGGCATGGCGGCATTCTGGATCGCATCGATTCTTTGCTGCCCGTGCTGCCGCTGGCCTTGGCCGCTACGCTGTGGATGCAAAGCTGATGCCTGTGCAGATCAAGGTTTGAATCAAAATCCATGAATAACCATTCCAAAAAATGGGTCACGGTGTTGGGGGCAACCGGCTCAATCGGCACCAGCACGCTGGATGTAATGGCGCGTCATCCGGAACGTTTTGGCCTGTTTGCCATCAGCGCCTCTACCCAAGTCGAAAAAATGCTGGCTCTGTGCCGGCAGTACCAGCCCCGCTATGCGGTGATGGCTTCTGCGCCGCATGCAGACTTGCTGCGCCAGCAGTGCCAGGCACATGCGCTGCAAACGGAAGTTCTGGCAGCAGAAGAAGGCTTGGTTGCCATTGCCTCGCATCCGGATGTGGATACGGTCATGGCCGCCATTGTGGGCGCGGCGGGCTTGGCGCCGTGCCTGGCAGCAGCCCGTGCAGGCAAGCGCCTGCTTTTAGCCAATAAAGAAGCCTTGGTGATGGGCGGGCAGGTCTTTTTGCAGGCCGTGCGGCAGGGCCATGCCACGCTGCTGCCTATAGATAGCGAGCATTCGGCCATTTTTCAGTCTTTGCCAGAAGACCC
>CAYUAF010000033.1:0-6911 GCA_964442555.1 uncultured Allobrachymonas sp. | reverse complement strand
ATGGTGCAATACCACGATGCTTCCATTGTGGCGCAGCTGGGGCTGCCCGATATGCGCGTGCCCATTGCCTACGGCTTGTCTTGGCCACAGCGCATGGCTAGCGGCGCTGCGACTCTGGACTTTGCCAATATGGTTCAGATGACGTTCGAGTCCGTGCATCATCACGGTCATCCGCAGCGCTTTCCTTGTTTGTCGCTCGTTTGGCAGGTTCTGTCTGCACAGCAGGGTAGTACGGTCGTATTCAATGCCGCGAACGAAGTGGCCGTATCCGCCTTTCTGGATCGGCGCATTCGCTTCGACCAGATCTACACCGTCAATGCAGAAACCCTGCAGCAAACATCTTTCTCCTCGCCTGCTACGCTGCATGATTTGATGGCGCTGGACGAGCAAGCGCGCAGCGTGGCGGCATCGTTGGTACAAAGGTTGCAGGCATGATGACGGTATTGGCGTTTATCGTGGCTATCGGGGTGCTGGTAGCCATTCACGAATACGGACATTTTCAGGTAGCCCGCTGGTGCGGCGTGAAAGTGCTGCGCTTTGCCATCGGCTTTGGCAAGCCCTTGCTGCGCTGGAAAGGCAAAAACCAGGAAACGGAGTTTGCGCTGTGCATGCTGCCGCTGGGCGGCTACGTCAAAATGCTGGACGAGCGCGAAGGCCCGGTAGACCCCGCAGAAAGGCACTTGGCATTCAACACCCAGCCGGTGTGGAAGCGTTTTGCCATCGTTGCCGCAGGCCCTATTGCCAACCTTTTGCTGGCTGCGGGTCTGTACACGGCCATGGCGTGGTATGGCATGCAACAGGCGCAGCCCATTGTCGCCACGCCGCCCGCGCAGAGCCTGGCTGCACAAGCGGGCCTGCGCAGTGGCGATAGGGTTTTGCAATGGCGCTATGCGTCTGCTGACGACTGGCAGCCCGTGGTATCGCTGGAGCAGCTGAGCTGGACCTTGAGCCAGGCTGCGCTGGACCGGCGCGATATTGCGCTGGAAGTGCGCTCAACCTTGCCAAACGCACCGGCAGAGGCTACACAAGAACGCGTGCTGATCATCCCCTTGAGCCAAATTCAGACAGGCCAGGAAGCGAACGAAGGCTTTGCCCAAGTCATCGGAGTTGGAGCGCCTTGGATGCCACCGCTTGTGCGGGAAGTGATTGCAGGCGGTGCGGCTGCCCGCGCCGGCGTGCAAGACAAAGACCTGGTCGTGAGCATTAACCAGCAGCCTGTGCACGATGCCTTGCAGTTGCAAAGCGTGATCGGCAGCGATCTTTCTGGCAAGCCGCAAGCATGGCAAGTCAATCGTGCCGGCCAGATGGTGGCGCTGCAAGTAACGCCAAATCTGGAACAAGCCAACGGCAAGCAGATTGCGCGTGTCGGCATCTATTTTGGCGATGCGCCTGCAACCGTGCTGGTGCGGTACGGCCTGCTGGACGGCTTGAAACACGGAGCCAAACAGGTTTGGGACGTATCGTTGATCAGCATCAAAGGCTTTGCAAAAATGCTGACCGGGCAAATTTCCATCAAAAACCTCAGTGGCCCGCTGACAATTGCCGATTACGCCGGCCGCTCGGCACAGGCCGGTTTGAGCGCCTATATCGCTTTTCTGGGGCTGATCAGCGTTAGCCTGGGCGTATTGAATTTGTTGCCCGTGCCCGTTTTGGACGGCGGGCACCTGATGTATTATCTGTGGGAGGCTGCAGCAGGCCGCCCCATATCGGAAACTTGGCAGGTGCGCCTGCAGAAAATAGGGTTGATATTGCTGGGATGCATGATGGCAATCGCCACCTTTAACGACATTGCGCGTCATCTACACTAAACCGCCCATTCTTGAGCTAGACAGGATCGTAGTAACTTCATGAGCCGTACCATTTCCTCATTCTCCTTAAAGCCGCTGGTGCTTGCTGCCAGCATGATGCTGACGGCCAATGCGGCCTTGGCCGCCGAACCGTTCGTGATTAAAGACATCAAGGTAGAAGGCTTGCAGCGCGTAGACGCGGGCACTGTTTTTGCTTCTATTCCCATGAAAGTGGGGGATACCTACAGTGATGAGCAGGGCGCTGCCGTCATTCGCTCATTGTTTGACTTGGGCTTGTTTCAAGACGTGCGCATTGATGTGCGTGGCGATCACATGGTTGTAGTGGTGCAAGAACGCCCCACGATCAATAGCGTCAGCATCAATCCCGGCAAAGAATTCAACAAAGAAACCTTGCTGAGCGGCCTGTCGCGCCTGGGGGTAAGCTCTGGCCGCCCTTATGACAAGGCGGTGGAGACACGCGCCATTCAAGAGCTGCTGCGCCAGTATCAGGAAAGAGGTTTTTACGGCGCAGAAATCACGCCAACCGTGACGCCTATTGAACGCAACCGCGTCAATCTGCTGTTTACAGTTAAAGAAGGCTACAAATCGCGCATCAAGGACATTCGCTTTGTCGGCAACCAGGCTTTCAGCAACTCCACGCTTGAAGATGAAATGGAGCTGAACACCGGCAACTGGATGTCGTGGTACACCAAATCCGACGTTTATACCGAAAACAAACTCAATACCGACCTGGAAGCGGTGCGCAAGTTCTACCACGATCGCGGGTATATCGAGTTTCGCGTGGATTCGGTGCAAACCGTGATTTCGCCCGACAAAAAAGACATGGGCGTCGTCGTGCACGTAACCGAAGGGCCGCGCTACATCGTCTCCAAAGTCTCGATGGATGGCGACTACCTGGGCAAAGAAGCGGAATTCCAGTCTTTCATACAGATTAAGCCTGGCGCTCCTTACAAGCTGGATGATGTCCAGGCGTCAATTGATGCGATCCAAAAGCATTTTGGTACCTATGGTCATGCCTTTGCCAAGGTAGAAGCCAAGCCTAAAATCGATCCCAACACGCAGCAGGTAGAGCTGGTTTTGGTAGCAGAGCCTGGGCAAAGAGCCTATATCCGCCGCATCAATGTGGTAGGTAACACCAAAACGCGTGATGAAGTCATCCGCCGTGAAATGCGCCAATACGAAGCGGCTTGGTTCGATCCTGAAAAAGTCCGTTTGTCACGCGAACGGCTCGAAAGATTGGGTTACTTTACCGATATCAATATCGAAACCCAGCCGGTCAACGGCTCGCCCGATCAGGCTGATATTGTCGTCACCGTCACAGAACGCCCCACAGGCTCCATCCAGTTGGGCGCGGGATATTCTTCGACTGACCGCTTGACCTTCTCGTTTAGCCTGAGTCAGGACAACATTTTCGGTTCTGGCCAGTCGTTCGCCTTGAATATCAACACCGGTAAATACGACCGTACGTACTCCATCAGCTCGACCGATCCGTATTTCACAACCTCGGGTATCTCCAGAACGTTCTATGCGTCGCACTCCATGACTGAACCCAGACCGGGGCAGGGCGGCGACTATCGCGTGCGTTCAGACAACGTGGGGGTCAGTTTCGGGGTGCCCATTTCCGAACGGGACACCATCAACTTCGGCTTGGGCGTAGAGCGCTACGGTATCAGCAAAAATACTTCTGCGTTACCGCCTTCTTATCAACGTTACATCGATTACTACGGCAAATCTGCTATAGGCGTACCGATAAGCATCGGTTGGTCGCGTGATGGCCGTAACAGTTCCCTGGTGCCAACCGCTGGTGCTTTCCAGCGTGTAAATGCAGTGCTGAGCCCTGCTGGCGACATGCGCTATGCCATGCTCACATACAAGTACCAGCACTATTTCCCTCTGACCAAAACTTTGACTTTCATGTTCAACACGGATCTGGGATATGGCAAAGGGCTGAGTTGCCGGAAAGATGCAGTTTCGGGTGTGAGCCACAACTGTTTCCCCTTCTATAAAAACTTCTTTGCAGGCGGCCCAGGCTCTGTTCGCGGTTTCGACTATGGCGGCATTGGTCCGCAAGAAATCGATCCCACCACTGGCTCTTCTTATTCGGTGGGTGGGAATAAAATGTTCAACGTCAATCTGGAAGTGATCAGCCCACTGCCGGGCGCCAATAATGACAAGACCTTGCGACTCTTCGCCTTCGTGGATGCAGGCAACGTCTACGCCGACTCTTCGGCTAGTTATAAAGCCACTTCGGAAGACAAGAGCATCAGGGCATCGGCTGGCATCGGCCTCCGCTGGCTCTCTCCGATAGGACCATTGAGTTTGTCTTATGGTCATCCATTCCGCAAGCAGCCAGGCGACAAGCTGCAGAAGTTTCAATTTCAAATGGGAACAACATTCTGATGAATACCACCAAGCTTTTTCAACGTACGTCCATTCGTTTGATTCTGGCAGCTAGCTGCCTGCTGGCTGCACATGCTGCACAGGCGCAAGAGGCTTTCCCCACACGCATTGGCTTCGTGAATGCCGAACGTTTGTTCAGCGAAGCAGAAGCATCCAAAACCGCACAGAACAAACTCAAGAACGAGTTTTCCGGGCGTGAACGTCAGTTGGCAGCGCAAGCCAATACCTTGCAAAAAGCCATTGAGCAGTTTGAGCGCGAAGCGCCCAAGATGACCGAAGCGCAGCGTGAAGCCAAACAACAGCAGCTGATGGCACAAGATGATGAGTTTCAGCGCAAGCGCCAGGAGTTTCAGGAAGATCTGAATAATCGCAGGAATGACGAGCTGCAACGCTTTATTCAAAAAGCCAACAAGGCTATTGAGCAAACAGCGCGTCAGGAGCAATACGACGTCATCATCCAGGAGGCGGCCTATATCAATTCGCGCATCGACATTACCGACAAGGTGCTGCGTGCCCTGAATGCTGCCAAGTAAACGGATTGCTTGAAACGACAAAAGGCGCTAGGTAGCGCCTTTTTTTAACGGTTTTGTATTGCCTTGCTCGATGATTGATGCCGACCAGGCTGATCTGCCAGCAACAGGTTTTTTGCTTCTAGCTGCTTTGCAAGGAGCAGCGCTTTGCATGTCAAGGCTGCCCGTTGGGAATAGAAAGAATGGCGTGTAAAAGCTACTGATAGTCGCTGATTTAAATAGCGTGCTGGCTCTATTGCGCATGCATCCGTGCAATGAATAGACCTGATGTGTTAAAAACGGCAGCAGATTTTTGAGTGTTGATTGAAAGAATTTTCATATGTCGTACCAGCTTGGAGAAATTGCCGACTTTTTGCAGGTATATGGCGGTGTTTTTCATGGTGACCGCCAGCAGCAAATCACGCATATCGCCCCGTTGAAAACGGCTGGCGTCCAAAGCATTACTTTTCTCAGCAATCGCCAGTTTCTGGCGCACTTGCAAAGCACCTCTGCAACGTGCGTAATTGTTGCGCCATGGGCGCAAGAGCAGGCACAGAGCCGGGGCCTCAATCACATCGTGATGCATAACCCCTATGCAGGCTTTGCCCGCTTGAGCCAATGGTGGAAGCAGCGCAGCAACCCGATGCCTGACTATCACATTCATCCCACAGCCTTTGTGCACCCTGCTGCGCAAGTAGCGCCCGATGCCATCATCGGCCCCATGTGCGTGGTAGAGCAGGGCGCTTCGGTGGGAGCGGGGTCGTGGCTCAAATCACGCGTAACCGTGAGCGAAGGCTGCTCCATTGGCGAGCGCTGCATTGTGCATGCCGGTGCCGTGATCGGTGCGGACGGCTTTGGCTTTGCGCAGGATCAGGGGCAGTGGGTCAAGATCGAGCAGTTGGGGCGCGTGCGCATCGGCAACGATGTGGAAATTGGCGCCAACACCTGCATCGACCGCGGTGCGCTGGACGATACCGTGATTGAAGACGGCGTCAAGCTCGACAATCTGATTCAGATTGCGCACAACGTGCATTTGGGCCGCAATGTGGCCATGGCAGCGTGCGCGGGCATTGCGGGCAGTACAACCGTAGGCGCTGGTTGCACCATTGGCGGAGCGGCCAATATCATGGGGCATATTACGCTGGCTGAAGGGGTGCATATTTCTGCCACCTCGTTTGCCACGCGTTCGTTGCACAAACCGGGGTTTTATACAGGCGTCTTTCCTATAGACGATAATGCAGCATGGGAAAAAAACGCAGCTACACTCAAGCAGTTGCACAAGTTGCGTGACCGTATCAAGGCACTTGAACAAGAATTGCAATCCATACAAAAAACATGACGCTTCCAATGAACATCTTCAAGGTGATGCAGCGTTTGCCGCATCGTTATCCGTTTTTGCTGATTGACCGCGTGATTGAGGTCGATCTTCCCAACAAGCGGCTTAAGGCTGTTAAAAACGTCACCATCAACGAGCCTTTTTTCAATGGGCATTTTCCGCATCGCCCCATCTTTCCGGGCGTTCTGATCCTGGAAGCGATGGCGCAGGCTTCATCCTTGCTGCACTCCTACCCGGGCACGGATGACGGCCCGGATACGGAAAACCTGTATTACTTTGCAGGCATTGACAATGCGCGTTTCAAGCGCCCGATCATTCCGGGCGATCAAGTCATTATCGAAGTCATTGCCGAGCGCGATCGTGGTGGCATCTACAAATACCACGCCACGGCAACCGTAGATGGCGAGCTGGCGTGCGAGACAGACCTGATGTGCGCCGTACGCAAAATTGAAGGCTGATTTGTTGTAAGGACGACCCCGTGGCGCATATCCACCCCACAGCCCTGATTGACCCTGCCGCCAGCATTGCGGCTGATGCCACGATTGGCGCTTTTACCGTTATCGGCCCGCATGTGGTCATTGGCGCGCGCAGCGTGATCGGCTCGCACTGCGTGATTGACGGACATACCACCATTGGTGAAGACAACCGCATTTTTTCGCACAACGCCATTGGTGGGCAGCCGCAAGACAAAAAATACGCGGGCGAACCCACCCGCCTGGAAATTGGCCACCGCAACACCATTCGCGAGTTTTGCACATTCAACACCGGCACGGTGCAAGATGCCGGCTGCACCCGCGTAGGCGATGACAACTGGATCATGGCTTGCGTGCATATTGCGCACGACGTGCAACTGGGCAG
>CAYUAF010000032.1:0-14744 GCA_964442555.1 uncultured Allobrachymonas sp. | reverse complement strand
CTTCATAAAAAGAGCGCAGCATGCGGTAAAACACGTAACAAGAAGGCAATAAATACACCAATATTCTGGGCCACCACAATTTCAGGCGATTAATAAAAAACAGCATGGCAAGCTCCTTTACAACACTGCATGCAGCAATAAACCCAACATGATTCAAGGCTCGTCAGCACGGTCTGGCCGCGGCTCGATGCGTTGTAGGCGCTCATCAGCCAGCCCTGCCAGCAGCACCTTGCCTTTGCCCAGCAGGCGGAATTCGCCATAGCGGGCATTGTTGAAAACACGGCCCTGCCCTTCGGGGAAGAAGTAGGCATTGGTCACCACGACCCAATTGCCCTTCATGTATTTGAGGGGAACGATCACCTCGCCTGCGGCCAGCGCCTCGCTTGGCTGGTATCTGCGCTGCAGGGCGGCAATGCCTTTTTCATCCAGCTTGGCTACCACCAGCGCGGTGCCCTGCAAAGGGTTCAGCTGGTCTTGCGCCTGCGCGTCCGGGGCTTCTTCATCGCCCTGCACCAAGTGGCTGGGCAGATCAAAATCCAGCGCCATGTAGTCGCCCTGCATGATGGAGCGCGGATCGCGCGGTGCCAGAGGCATGTAGATTTTTTGCCCCTGTGCCAGCACTTGCTCTTTCCGCATCACATCCCACTGCGTAAGCGCCACGGCCAGCAGCAGGCTGGCTGCCACACCGGCACGCCACACCAGCGCACCGCGGCGATCGGCACGCGCAGCTTTGGCATCGGCTGATGCAACAGCAGGCACAGCCGCCATGCGTTTGCCCCACAAGTGCAAGCCGCCCAGGGCCAGCGCCAACACGCTGCCCGTGGCTACCAGTAGCCCGGCCTTGTGCGCCAGCGGCCATTGCAGGGCGTAATAAAAGGATGAAAGCTGCGCCAGCAACACGAGCAAGGCCAGCGCCAGCATGCGCCACCGCCCGCTGCCCCACGCCGCGGTAAATAGCACGGCCAGCACGCCCATGTGGGGAATCACAAAGGCCAGCACGGCCCACAAGCCATACAGCACCAGCCACAGCGCACGCTCGGGCAACAGCCAGCCCTGCCCTGCGCTGCCAGTGCCTGCCTGGTCATGCGCCCGATCACGCTGCGCGGGCAGGTACACCCAGTGCCATGCCAGCCACAGACCGGAGGCCAGCACCAGCAGGCAAGAAGCAAGCGTCCAGCCATTGAAGCGAAACAGGGCTGCCGTGCCTGCGCCCATCACATCGGCCGAGCCGGCATTCCAATCGCCCTGCAAATGGCTGCCCGCAGAAAAAAGCACGATCAGCAGCAAGCCGACGGCCAGCCCCTGCATCAGGGCATACACCGCAGTCACCCAAGGTTTGCTGCCGCAGCGTGACTCCAACGCGCACCACGCCCACCATGCGCCGGCCAGCAGCCACATATTTGGCAGCTGCAAGCGAAAAAAGGGAAAGCCTTGGTAGCCCAGGCTATCTGCCACCCCCAGCAGACCAAACAAGTTCATATGCGCTGCCGCTACGGCAAACGCCATGCCCAGCAGGATCTGCACCCACTGCACGCGAATCGCAAAGATCAATGCCAGCAAGCTGGCCGACAGCACTGGGAAAAACCAGTCATCCAGTTCAAGCTGCACCAACGCCAAGCACCACAGCCCAATGCCTGTGAGCAGCACATTCAACGCGAGCGAGGCAAAAAACATGCCTTTATCCTGCCCGCGCAGCATGAAGATGCCTGCCGCCAGGAACATGGCGCTCATCACGAGCGTGCCGGGCGGCTCACTCAAAAAATCATGCACGGTGAAGCCCAAAAACAGCAAGGCAGGCCATACCACCAACTGCGCGCCCAAAAAGGACAAGACCAGCACCACCCACGAAGGGGACTCGTCTTCCGGCAATGCCGCGCCGGCGGGCAAAATGCCCCGCGCTTGGGCGGCATGCAATGCTTGTTGCAGACGTTGTGTATCAGTTGCCATGATCTGCGCCCTCTTTCTCGCCTGTTGCGTTCCATGTTTCCGCATCTGCGCGGGCGGCTTTTTGCTGCTGGTACAGCCAGCGCCCGCTCAGCCCGACCACGACGGCCGCAATCAAAGCAAACAGCAGCAAACCGTCCGTTCCGATATTCACATACTCGACCATCCACCTGCCTATCAGCGTCATTACCAGCACATCCAAAGCCAGAACAGCCAACGCCAGCACCACCAGGTCGCGCCAGCGTGAACGCCAGCCCACCCAGCCCGCAAAAAGCACAAACACCGTGTGGTACGCAAAACCGGGCGGCAACCAGGCCACAAACGCTTTGTCGCTCCAGCTATTAAAGACATAAAAAACACCATGTGCCGCCCATGCACCTATTGCCAAAAAAGCAGCCAGCCGCAAACTGAATACAGGCCGAACGGCTTGGCCCTGCATATCGCGCACCTGCCCCAAATGCGCCATCAACAACGGCAATACAAACACCAGCAGCCACAGCCAAGGCGTAATAAGGCTGCGGCCACTGCGCCAATCAAGCGCATTGGCAATATGGTTCATCAACGACTGGCCCGACCAGGAGCCGATTGCCACAGCCACAATCAGCAACCACAGCGCCCACAGCCAATCGCTGCGCAAGACCAGCACCATCGGCAAAGCCAGCGCCGCCCATGTGGCAAACAGCTGCCAGGCATCGGCCCCGGTTTGGTAAGTTATGCCGATATACGCCAGCAAGCCGCCCAGGGCCAGCGTGCCCAGCAGCACCAGCGCCACACGCAGGGCTTTACGCCCGGCAGGCAACAGCAAGGCTGCGGCCAATGGCACGGCCACGGCGGCTTGCAGCAGGTGCAGCTTGAAGGTGCGGGTTTGCGCATCCCAATTGGCGGCAACCCAAAAGATCAGCCCCGCCCCCAGCAACAAGGCCGCTACCAGCGCCAACGCATGCCGCAAGCGTTGATACAGCGCGGCAGGCGGCTCGTACATGCCGGCCAGCCGCCACAACGCGTACGTTTGCCTAGGGTCTAGCCCCTGTTGTTGCGCCAGTTCGTGCAATGTTTTGTGCATATCCATATCGTCTTTCGTTTGCGGCGGGCGTTTCAAAGCGCGCAAAGCATGCGCCCGTTTGCCCCTGCCCGGCAGGCATTGCCCCAATGCGACGCACACTATATAGCTACACGTAACCTGGAAGCAGCGTGCATGCCATGCGGTAGCGCCAGCAGATACCAAGGGGCGCGTGGCGTAATGCTTTCTGCGCCGCAGCCTCTGCCGGCTGCATCGGTTTTTGGCAGGCAAACAGGCGGGTTGTTCAGGCGGGTGATGGGCTCCCCCTACAATTCCGACATGGCTATTCCGCACGGTTTTATTCAAGAATTGCTGACCCGCGTCGACGTGGCCGACGTGGTGGGCAGGCACGTGCAATTGAAAAAAGCCGGCGCCAATTTGCTGGGGCTGTGCCCTTTTCACGGCGAGAAAACGCCTTCGTTTACCGTAAGCCCCAGCAAGCAGTTCTATCACTGCTTTGGCTGCGGCAAAAGCGGCGACGCCATCAACTTTTTGATGGAACACAACGGCATGAGCTTTGTTGATGCCGTGCAAGAGCTGGCCCAGCAATGCGGCCTGCAAGTGCCCGACGACCACAGCAGTCCGCAAGAACGCGCCCGCGCCGAAGCCCGCCGCCAGCAGCAGGCCACCCTGGCCGATGTGCTGGAAAAAGCCGCCGCCAGCTACAAAAAGCAGCTCAAGGCCAGCCCGCGCGCCATCGACTATCTGAAACAGCGCGGCTTGAGCGGCGAAATTGCCGCCCGCTACGGCCTGGGCTACGCGCCCGCCACCTGGCGCCACCTCAGCACCGTGTTTGCCGACTACACCGACCCTTTGCTTGAAGAAAGCGGGCTGGTCATCCACCACAGCGAAGAGGCAGCCACCCACAACGGCCAGGAAGAAAAGCGGTACGACCGTTTTCGCGACCGCATCATGTTCCCGATCCGCAACGTCAAAGGCGCGTGCATCGGCTTTGGCGGCCGCGTGCTGGGCGACGAAAAGCCCAAATACCTCAACTCGCCCGAAACCCCCGTATTCAGCAAAGGCCACGAGCTGTACGGCCTGTTTGAAGCCCGCACTGCCATGCGCCAGCACGGCTTTGCGCTGGTAACCGAAGGGTATATGGACGTGGTTGCACTGGCGCAAATGGGCTTTGCCAACGCCGTAGCCACACTGGGCACGGCCTGCACGCCCGAGCATGTGCGCAAGCTGTTTCGTTTTACCGACAGCGTGGTGTTCAGCTTTGATGGCGATGCCGCAGGCCGCCGCGCCGCCCGCAAGGCGCTGGAAGCCGCCCTGCCCCACGCCAACGATACGCGCAGCATCAAATTCCTGTTTCTGCCCCCCGAGCACGACCCCGACAGCTACATCCGCGCCCACGGCAACGAAGCCTTTGCCCAACAAATCAAGCAGGCCTTGCCATTAAGCCGCTTTGTGATCGAAGCCGCGCAAGAAGACTGCGACATCCACAGCACCGAAGGCCGCGCCCGCCTGGCCAGCCAGGCCGCGCCCATGTGGCAAGCCCTGCCAGAAGGCGTGTTCAAACGCCAGCTGCTGGGCGAGCTGGCCGGGCTGATTCAACTATCGGCACAAGAGCTGCAAACCCTATGGGGCGGCAGCGCAGCGTCCATGCCAGCAACACCCGCGCCTTCTGCCCCCCGCGGTACACATTACGACCACCAGCCGCCCGCCGCAGAACACGGCTACACCCCCAACTACAACCACCGGCACGACGTGCCCGCGCCCTACGCGGCGGGGCGCTTCAAGCGCCAGCAACCGGCCAGCACAGGCACTATGCGCCCGCGCGGCAGCCGCATTGCCCTGCACACCCGCGCCGACCACGCCTTGCGCCATCTGTTAAGCGACACGCAAGCGTGGGATTTGCTCTCCCCCGCCGCGCACCATGTGTTGCTGCAACAGCCCGCGCCGCACGGAGAGCTGTTTGCCTGGATCGAAGGCCAATATATGCAACACGGCGCCCAGCCCTGGAGCGCCCTGCGCATTGCCCTGCAAGCACCGCCACACGCCGATTTGCTGGCGCTGGCCGAGCGGCTGATGCATTCCGACCACCGGCTGGTAGAGCCGGATCAGGGCGAATTTCTGCAAAACGTGTACGCCTTGCAGCTGCAAGCGCTCAAGCAGCAGCAAAGCATGGCGTATGCCCAGCACGATTTGGCCGCCGCCGCCCGGCTGGGCGAGCAAATCACGCACCTGCAACAAGAAATGCGCCCGGCTGATTAGCGCCTGCTCGCCCTGTTTTTGGAGGGGCGAGCGTGCCACAGAAAGCCCCAATTAAGGCGCGCAACAACGCCCAGACTGGCTCTAGGTAAGGAGTACAACAGCGAATGGCGGCTTGATGGGCCTGTTCCTCTCGGGTTGTGCTCGAAAAGACCATCGCCGCCGTTGCCCCGGCGGCTCAGCCCAGCAGCGTACGCAGCACATCCAGCAGCCGCTGGCACTGCGCCTCGTCCCCCACGCTGATGCGCAAGAACTGCTCGATGCGCGGCTTGGCAAAGTGGCGCACCAAGATGGCTTGCGCACGCAAGCGGGCGGCCAGTTGCGCGGCATCGTGCCCGGGGTGGCGTGCAAACACGAAGTTGGCGGTAGAAGGCAGCACCTCAAAGCCCAGCGCCTGCAAGCCACTGGCAAGCGCCTCGCGGTTGGCCACCACGCGGGCGCAGCTTTGTGCGAAATAGGCTTCATCCTGCAAGGATGCCAATGCGCCTGCCAAGGCCAGGCGATCCAGCGGATAGGAGTTGAAGCTGTTTTTCACGCGTTCCAGCCCTTCAATCAAATCTTCGTGCCCGATGGCGTATCCCACCCGCAAGCCGGCCAAGGCACGGCTTTTGCTGAAGGTATGCACCACCAGCACGTTCGGGTACTGCTTGGTCAGCGCAATGGCGCTTTGCCCGCCAAAGTCCACATAGGCTTCGTCTACCAGCACCACGGCATCGGGGTTGCCGGCAACGATGCGCTCCACCTCGCCCAACGGCAGCAAGCGCCCCGTAGGCGCATTGGGATTGGCAAAAACGATGGCACCGGCGCGCGCCGCATCGGCATGTTCAGGTGCGTTGGCAGACATATTTGCGGGCGCGACGGCACCGGGCAAGTAATCATCGGCACGCAAGCTGAAGTCATCCGCCAAGGGAATTTGCTTGCTGGCAATGCCGTACAGCTTGCAGTACGTGGGGTAAAAGCTGTAGGTAATGTCGGGAAACCACAGTGGCCGCCCGTGTTGCAGCAAGGCCATGAAGGCGTGGGCCAGCACCTCGTCGGAGCCGTTGCCCACAAACACCTGCCGGGGTTGCACGTCGAACCGCTCGGCCAGCTGGGCTTTGAGCGCTTCTGCGTTCGGATCGGGGTACAGGCGCAAGCTGTCGTTGGTGGCGTCGCGAATGGCCTGCAACGCCAGCGGAGACGGGCCATACGGGTTCTCGTTGGTGTTGAGCTTGATCAAGCCTTCGATGCGGGGCTGCTCGCCCGGCACATAAGGCGTCAAGGTATGAACCAGGGGGCTCCAGAAGCGGCTCATGGGCAAATTCCTCAAGAAAAAACGGCAAAACGGCTTTGTTTCGGCATGGTAACAGGCTCGCTGCCGCGCCTTTGCCCATGCGCCCATGCACCATCTGCGCCGCCTGCCACTGTCTGCCGTAGCCGCTTCCCATTTATCCGTATCCCCAGTACCCCGTTTGCCCTTTACCGTTTGCCGTTTTCCCGTTTTTCCCGGATTTGCCCCGCTGCATGCCAAATGCAGCCGCCGCAGGGGCTGCCGCCACGCCTTGCTGTGCCGCGCAAATAGCCTAGCAAACACCCCCGGCAATTCAATAGAATAGCCGTGCATGGTGTTTGACCCCTTCCTGTTGAAAGAAAGCGCATGACATCCCTTTCCGCGCCCGCCGCACGCACGGCTGCCGTGACCCGCAAAACAGCCGAAACCGATATTGCCGTATCCCTCAATCTGGATGGCACTGGCACTGCCCAGCTTGCCAGCGGCATCGGCTTTTTGGACCACATGCTCGATCAGATTGCCCGCCACGGCCTCATCGACCTGAACGTGCAATGCCAAGGCGACTTGCACATTGACGGCCACCACACGGTTGAAGACATTGGCATTGCGCTGGGCCAAGCCGTGGCCCAGGCAGTGGGCGACAAAAAAGGCATTTGCCGCTACGGCCACGCCTATGTGCCGCTGGACGAAGCGCTCAGCCGCGTGGTGATTGACCTCTCCGGCCGGCCGGGCCTGAGCTTTCACGTACCGTTTACCAGCGCCATGATCGGCGCGCTGGACACCCAGCTGGTGCAGGAGTTCTTCCAGGGCTTTGTCAATCACGCAGGCGTCACCCTGCATATCGACAATCTGCGCGGCATCAACGCCCACCACCAGTGCGAAACCGTCTTCAAGGCCTTTGGCCGCGCCCTGCGCATGGCACTGGCGCACGATCCGCGCAGCAGCGGCGTTATCCCATCTACCAAAGGCTGCCTGTAATGGCCAAACCGATTGTTGCCGTCATCGACTATGAAATGGGCAATCTGCGCTCGGTCGCGCAGGCCGTAGCCCACGCAGCCAACGGCCAGTGGGACGTTGTCATCGCCCGCCAGCCCGAACACATCCAGCAGGCCGAACGCGTGGTACTGCCCGGCCAAGGCGCCATGCGCGACTGCATGCAGCACCTGCGCGACAGCGGCATGATGCAAGCCGTGCTCGAAGCCGCCGCCAGCAAGCCCCTCTTTGGCGTCTGCGTGGGCATGCAAATGCTCCTGACCCACAGCGAAGAGGGCGACACCCCCTCGCTGGACTTGATTCCCGGCGCGGTCAAACGCTTTCAGCTGGCCGACAAAACCCAACCCGACGGCAGCCGCTACAAAGTGCCGCAAATGGGCTGGAACCGCGTGCGCCAAACGCAGGCCCACCCCATCTGGCACGGCGTGCCCGACATGAGCTGGTTTTATTTTCTGCACAGCTACTATGCGCTGCCCGCCAACCCGGCCCACAGCGTGGGCGAGGCCGACTACGGTGGCTGGTACACCGCCGCCATTGCGCGCGACAATATCTTTGCCACGCAGTTTCACCCCGAAAAATCCGCCGACATGGGGCTGGCCCTGTACCGCAACTTTCTGCACTGGAAGCCCTGACCCCGTCCCTTGGCCTTTGCTTTTACCCCGGTTTCATCCACCACTCCTTCTCTGTCATCCATATGCTGCTCATCCCCGCCATCGACCTGAAAGACGGCCAATGCGTGCGCCTGCAACAAGGCGACATGAACAAGGCCACCACCTTCAACACCGACCCCGTGGAACAAGCCCTGCACTGGCTGGAGCAAGGCGCGCGCCGCCTGCACCTGGTCGATTTGAACGGCGCTTTTGCCGGCCGCCCCAAAAACCTGGGCGTGGTCAAAGAAATTCTGCAAGAGCTGGGCGATGAAATCCCCGTGCAAATCGGCGGCGGCATCCGCGATCTGGACACGGTGGAGCAATACATCGACGCAGGCATGCGCTACGTCATCATCGGCACGGCCGCCATCAAAGACCCGGCCTTTTTGGCCGATGCTTGCAGCGCCTTCAGCGGGCACATCATCGTGGGGCTGGACGCCAAAGACGGCAAAGCCGCCACCGACGGCTGGAGCAGGCTGACCCACCACGACGTGTGCGACCTGGCCCAAAAATACGAAGACCTGGGCGTGGAAAGCATCATCTACACCGACATTGGTCGCGACGGCATGCTCACCGGCATCAATGTGGAAGCCACCGTCAAGCTGGCGCAGGCTTCGTCCATCCCCGTGATTGCCTCGGGCGGCCTGAGCAATATGCAAGACATTGCCAAGCTCTGCGCCGTGGAAGAAGAAGGCGTGCAAGGCGTTATTTGCGGCCGCGCCATCTACAGCGGCGATCTGGACTTTGCCAAAGCCCAAACTTACGCAGACAGCCTGGGGCAATAAGCCATCGCCTCTAATTCCATATTCATACATCCATCGCTGCCGCGCCATGCCCCGCCCAGCCCACCCGCAAGCTGCCTCTGCGGCCACCTCTTTGGCTACAGCAGCCGCATGGCCTGCCGACTGGCCGGTATACCGCCTGCGCACGCCGCAAGGCGACACGGCGGTGATTTCGCAACACGGCGCGCAGGTATTGTCCTGGCGCACGGCAGATGGCAAAGAGCGCCTGTTTCTAAGCCCCGCCATCAACTGGCAAGACGTTGCCCGCCAGCGCTGCGCCATTCGTGGCGGCATTCCGGTGTGCTGGCCGCAATTCAACCGGCGCGGGCCGCTGCCCAAACACGGTTTTGCCCGCTTACTGCCTTGGGCCTTGCTCGCACACAGCGATCACAGCCTGAGCTTGCGTTTGCGCCAAACCGATGTACCCCCGGCCTGGCTGCACGATGCGCAAGGCCGCTCCTTGTGGCCGCACGCGTTTGAAACCACCCTGCACATTCAGTTGGCACACAATGCCCTGGCCCTGCAACTGCACGTGCGCAACACGGGTCAAACCGCCTTTGCATTCACCACTGCATTTCATGGCTACTGGGCGGTTGCAGACATTGCCCGCAGCCATATTCAGGGTGCGCACGGCCTGCGGTATTGGGATGCCACCCCCAACGCCACGCCTTCGCACCCCACGCAATACGGGCCGATCCGCTTTGCGAGCGAGGTGGATCGCGTTTACCCCGCTTTTACCGCAGGCTTGGCAGACGGCGCATCTACGCTGCGCCTGTGGCAATCCCCCCATATGGAACAAACCGTGGTGTGGAACCCCGGCGCCCGCCTGTGCGCCCAACTGGCAGACTTGCAAGCCAACAGTTACCAGCACTTTGTGTGTGTTGAAGCCGCGCAGATCGACACGCCCGTATCCCTGCCGCCCGGCGCTGTTTGGCAGGGCTGGCAAATGTTCCAGGCGTTTCAAGCCCACGAATAAAAACAGCACGCCTTGAGGCGTGCTGTTGCGTACCGAAAAGCCACTCGGCACATGCGCTTGCTGCACAGCCCTGCAGCAAGCAACCGCTGGCGGTTGCCGTATTGACATGGCGCTTTATGCAGGTTTCTGTGCCTGAAACTCTTTAAAGGCCGCCAGCGCATTGGCCGAATACATGAGCGAAGGGCCGCCGCCCATATATACGGCCATGCCCAAGGTTTCTTCCACCTCTTCCAGAGTGGCGCCAAGCGCCACCAACGCCTTGGCATGAAAGCCGATGCAGGCATCGCAATGTGCAGCAACGCCCAACGCCAGCGCGATCAGCTCTTTGGTCTTTTTGGACAAAGCACCATCGCGCGTAGCCGCAGCAGCCATTTCGCCAAAAGCCTTCATCAAATCAGGCTGATCGCTGCGCAACGTAGCCAGGTTGGCAGAAATGGCGCGTGTGTGCTCCAGATAGTTGGGAATACCGCTCATGATCGACTCCGTTCTTTCAGTCAGTAAAAACAACACCCCAAGCCATCCCCCGCTGCCATGCCGGCATCAGCCGCACCGGTATGGCAACAGGCGATTTCGCCCGGCTGCGTTTGCTCAGGCAGCAGGCGTTTGCTCCAGAAAACGTTGTGCATCCAGCGCGGCCATGCAGCCCGACGCGGCGCTCGTGATCGCTTGGCGATAGATGTGGTCTTGCACATCACCCGCGGCAAACACGCCGGGCACGCTGGTTTGCGTGGCAAAGCCGTCGCGCCCGCCCTGGGTCACGATGTAGCCGTTTTCCATCTGCAATTGCCCATTGAACACCGCCGTGTTGGGCGAATGCCCGATGGCGATAAAACAGCCCTGCACGGCCAAGTCTTCGCTCGCCTGGGTTTGCACGTTTTTGATGCGCACGGCATTGACGCCTTTGTCGTCGCCCAGCACTTCGTCCAGCGTGGCAGGGGTTTTGAGAACGATTTTGCCTTCTTTGACCTTGTCCATGAGCTTGTCGATCATGATGGCTTCGGCCTTGAAGCTGTCGCGGCGGTGAATCAGGTACACCTTGTTGGCGATGTTGCTCAGGTACAGGGCTTCTTCCACGGCAGTGTTGCCGCCGCCTACCACGCAGACATCCTGCCCTTTGTAGAAAAAGCCGTCGCAGGTGGCGCAGCCGCTCACGCCCCGCCCCATGAAGGCTTCTTCAGACGGCAAGCCCAGGTATTTGGCCGATGCGCCCGTGGCGATAATAAGCGCATCGCATGTGTAGGTAGCGCTGTCGCCCGTCAGCACAAAGGGGCGCTTCGTCAAATCCACCGCGTTGATGGTGTCAAACACGATGTTGGTGTTGAAGCGCTCGGCATGTTCCAGAAAACGCTGCATCAAATCCGGGCCTTGCACGCCTTGCGCGTCGGCCGGCCAGTTGTCCACTTCGGTGGTCGTCATCAGTTGGCCGCCTTGCGCCATGCCCGTGATGAGGGTGGGCTGCAAATTGGCGCGCGCCGCATAAACGGCAGCGGTGTAACCGGCAGGGCCGGAGCCGATAATCAGAACTTTGGCATGTTGCGGTGTACTCATGATGATGCACGAAAGTTAAAGTTGTAAGATGCAGACAATCATACTGGCGCAGCCTGCATTACACGCCGTAAGCAGAAAAAAATCCGTATGGATTACCGCAAAATAAGCGGCTTTAATTCTTTGGTATTTACACCTTATTGATTGGTTGGCATGTGCCCGGCTGCCCGGTCGCACGGGCGGATGGCAATCTGCCCAAGCGCTTGCGGCTGCTTGGGCTTACAGATTTTTCAGGGGGTTGTTTTATGGCTATCGTGTCCGATATTGATCTGATCCGGCGTGTTCCCTTGTTCAGCGACCTGTCTCCCACGCAGTCCGGCATTGTGTCGGCCACCATGAGCAAAAAACGCTACAAACGGGGGGCGGCCATCGTCCAGCAAGGGCAAATTTCGGGGGCGCTGTTCATCATCCTTTCGGGCAAGGCGCGGGTGCTGTCGCAAGACGAGCGCGGGCGGGAAGTCATCATCGCCACGCTGGATACGGGCGATTGCATCGGCGAAATGAGCCTGATCGACGGCGAGCCGCACTCCGCCACCGTGCGCGCCGAAGTGCAAACCGATGTGCTGGTGCTGGAGCGCGACGCCTTCATGCACTGCCTGCGCGAAAACGCCGCCCTGTCAGACGCCGTGATGCGCGGCTTGGTGCGCCGCTTGCGGCGGGCCGACAAGCAGATTCTCTCGCTGGCGCTCATGGATGTGTATGGCCGCGTGCTCAGCACCCTGCAAGATATGGCGCAAGAAGATGCACAGGGCAACAAGGTGCTGCGCAAAAAAGTCTCACGGCAGGATGTGGCCAAAATGGTGGGCGCATCGCGCGAAATGGTGAGCCGCGTGATGAAGCATTTCGAAGACAACGGCGTGATCGTCCCCCAACCGGACGGCACCTTTTTGCTCCAAGGCGGGCAATCGCTGGGATAAATACCGGGATACCGGGCCAACTTGCCATTGGCCCTACCCGCCCGGGCATGCGCAACAGATAACAGATGCCGACAACGCGCGCGCCTAGCTGGCCCGACCGGCACAGCCACCCTGCCCCGCCTGCCGCCCGCCCAGCAACCGACTCAACGGCTTTGGAGTATGGGCAACAGCCGCCGCGTTGGAACCTCCACGGTTGATCGCTCTTTTGCCCCCATGCGCCATGCAGCCCGCATGCCCCTTGCATTGGCAAACCAGCCTGCTTGGGCAGGCTTCGCACAGCAGCAAGCGCCCCGCCGCCCGGCATGGATTGCCGTTGCCACACAACGGCTTGCAGCTTGGTTACAGCATGTCCGCCTTCCATGCTGCACAATACGCGCCATCGTAAAAACTCTTTTTTCATGCATAGTTGCAGCATCATGCGAAAGTACTTTCGCCACCTGCGCCAAAAGCAGGTGAAGCGGGTTGATTCTTTGCATGCCTTCTGCATCGGCACACCATGACATCTTCTGCCCCCTACCTTTTGCGCACCGGCAAAACGCCAGCCCCCCCGCCAGTTGAACGCTCTTTGCTGGCGCGCATGCTCCACCGTTTCAGTCAGGAAATCGCGCTCCTGCTCGGACTGCTTGGCCTGGCGATGTGGCTGCTTACGCTGTTGAGCCACAACCCTGCCGACCCGGCCTGGAGCACCACGGGCAGTCGCGATGTGCCCGCCAACTGGCTGGGCGCGGCGGGTGCCTTGGTTTCGGACATCAGCCTGTTCTTTTTCGGGCGCAGCGTGTGGATGCTGTTTCTGGCGCTGGCCTGGGCTTGGCTGCGGCTGTTGCGCAGCTGGGCGCACGCCCGCCAGAACAATTTCATGTCCGGCACGGCGCAGCCGCCAGCCGAGCAAGCGCCCACCTGGGCATCGCGCCTGTGGCACAGCCGCGGCATGTGGGGGCTGGCGCTGGTGTTGCTGCTGCTGTCTTGCTGCGTGCTGGAATGGAGCCGCTTTTACGACGCCAACCCCGACCGCTTGCCCAACGGGGCGGGCGGCGTGATCGGCGCGCTGATTGGGCCGGTGGCCCTGCGCTGGCTAGGCTTTACCGGCTCGGCCGTGATCGCCATTGTTTTGCTGCTGGCCTGCCTGTCGTGGGTGTTTCGCTTTTCGTGGCTGCAAGTGTCCGAATCGCTGGGCGCGCAGATAGATGCCTGGTTTACCGCAGCCCGTGAGCGCCGCGAAATCGCCCAAGACCTGGCCGCCGGGCAAGAAGCCGCCCGCCAGCGCGAAGCCGTGGTGCAGCAAGAATTGGAACAGCACCAGGAAAAACCCGCCGTGCCCGTGGTGGTAGAGCCGCCCCCGCGCGCGGCTGCTGCGGCTGCGCCCAGCGTGCGCGTGGCACGCGAGCGCCAGCAGGTACTCTTTCAAGACCCGAACGACAGCAAGCTGCCACAAGTGCATCTGCTGGATGAAGCGCCTGCCAACGCCGAAACGGTTGATCACGACACGCTGGAGATGACCAGCCGCCTGATCGAGAAAAAGCTCAAGGACTTTGGCGTACAGGTACGCGTGATGGCGGCCATGCCCGGCCCGGTTATCACCCGCTACGAAATCGAGCCCGACACCGGCGTGAAAGGCTCGCAAATCGTGAATCTGGCCAAAGATTTGGCGCGCTCGCTCAGTCTCGTCTCCATTCGCGTAATCGAAACCATTCCAGGCAAAAACCTGATGGCGCTGGAGCTGCCCAACGCACGCCGCCAAACCATTCGCTTAAGCGAGATTTTGGGATCCACCGCTTACCACGAAGCCAAATCGCTGCTGACCATGGGCCTGGGCAAAGACATTGTGGGCATGCCTGTAGTGGCCGACTTGGCGCGCATGCCGCACGTGCTGGTGGCAGGCACCACCGGATCGGGCAAATCGGTGGGCATCAACGCCATGATTCTGAGCCTGCTCTACAAGGCCAGCCCCGACGAAGTGCGCCTGCTCATGATCGACCCCAAGATGCTGGAAATGAGCGTGTACGAAGGCATTCCGCACCTGCTGGCCCCGGTGGTAACCGATATGAAACAAGCCGCGCACGGCCTGAACTGGTGCGTGGGCGAAATGGAGCGCCGCTACCGCCTCATGAGCAAACTGGGCGTGCGCAACTTGGCCGGTTACAACGCACGTATTGAAGAAGCGCGCGCGCGCGAAGAGCTGATTCCCAACCCCTTCAGCCTCACGCCCGAATCGCCCGAGCCGTTGGAACGCTTGCCGCACATCGTGATCGTGATCGACGAGCTGGCCGACCTGATGATGGTGGTGGGCAAAAAGATTGAGGAGCTGATCGCCCGCTTGGCCCAAAAGGCGCGCGCTGCGGGCATCCATCTGATTTTGGCCACGCAACGCCCGAGCGTGGACGTGATCACGG
>CAYUAF010000031.1:0-15263 GCA_964442555.1 uncultured Allobrachymonas sp. | reverse complement strand
CGATCGGCTCCTTGATGTCGGCCAGATCGATCTCGATCACGGCGGCGTACTCGGCATCCTTGTCGGCTTCGAGCAGGTTGGGGTTGGCCAGCCAGGCTTCCACCTTCTCAATGCGGCGCTGCAGGGTCTTCGCGTCCTGGTAGCCATCGGCGATCATGTTCTTCATGAGCACGACGTTGGAGCGCAGGTACTCAGCGATCGGCTCGGGGTTGAGCTTGATCGTGCAGCCGGCGGCGGAACGCTCGGCCGAGGCGTCGGACAGCTCGAAGGCTTGCTCCACCTTCAGGTCGGGCAGGCCCTCGATTTCGAGGATCTTGCCCGAGAAGATGTTCTTCTTGCCGGCCTTGGCCACGGTCAGCAGGCCCGCCTTGATGGCGTACAGCGGGATCGCGTGCACCAGGTCGCGCAGCGTCACGCCGGGCTGCATCTCACCCTTGAAGCGCACCAGCACCGACTCGGGCATGTCCAGCGGCATCACGCCGGTGGCAGCGCCGAAAGCCACGAGGCCCGAGCCTGCGGGGAAGGAGATGCCGATGGGGAAGCGGGTGTGCGAGTCACCGCCCGTGCCCACGGTGTCGGGCAGCAGCAGGCGGTTGAGCCAGCTGTGGATCACGCCGTCGCCCGGGCGCAGGGACACGCCGCCGCGGCTGCTGATGAAGGCCGGCAGTTCGCGATGGGTCTTCACGTCCACCGGCTTCGGGTACGCAGCGGTGTGGCAGAAGGACTGCATCACGAGGTCGGCCGAGAAGCCCAGGCAGGCCAGATCCTTCAGCTCATCGCGCGTCATCGGGCCGGTGGTGTCCTGCGAACCCACGGTGGTCATCTTCGGCTCGCAATACGTGCCGGGGCGGATGCCCTGCCCTTCGGGCAGACCGCAGGCGCGGCCGACCATCTTCTGCGCCAGCGTGAAGCCCTTGCCGGAATCCACGGGCGCCTTGGGCAGGCGGAACACGGTGGATGCGGGCAGGCCCAGGGCTTCGCGCGCCTTGGCCGTGAGGCTGCGGCCAATGATGAGGTTGATGCGGCCGCCAGCGCGCACTTCATCGAGCAGCACGTCGCTCTTGAGCTGGAAGTTGGCGATGACTTCGCCGTTCTTCTCGATCTTGCCGTCGTAGGGGTAGATGTCCACGACATCGCCCATTTCCATCTTGGAAACGTCCACTTCGATCGGCAGCGCGCCGGAGTCTTCCTGCGTGTTGAAGAAGATGGGAGCGATCTTGCCGCCCAGCGTCACGCCGCCAAAGCGCTTGTTGGGCACGTAGGGGATGTCCTGGCCCGTGGCCCAGATCACGCTGTTGGTGGCCGACTTGCGCGAGGAGCCCGTACCAACCACGTCGCCCACGTAAGCCACGGTGTGGCCCTTCTTCTTCAGGTCTTCAATGAACTGGATGGGGCCGCGCTTGCCGTCTTCCTCGGGCTTGAAGGCCGCGTCGGGGCGCGTGTTCTTCAGCATGGCCAGGTAGTGCAGCGGAATGTCGGGGCGGCTCCAGGCGTCGGGCGCGGGCGACAGGTCGTCGGTGTTGGTTTCGCCCGGCACCTTGAACACGGTGACAGTGATTTTTTCAGGCACCTTGGGGCGGCTGGTAAACCACTCGGCATCGGCCCAGCTTTGCATGACTTCCTTGGCCTTGGCGTTGCCGGCCTCGGCCTTGGCGGCCACGTCGTTGAAGAAGTCGAACATGAGCAGGGTTTTCTTCAGCGCGTTGGCGGCCACGTCTGCCACCTGGGCATCTTTGTCGTCCAGCAGCTCAATCAGGGGCTGCACGTTGTAGCCGCCGACCATCGTGCCCAGCAGCTCGGTGGCCTTGGCACGGGAAATCAGCTCGACCTGGATGTCGCCGTGCGCCACGGCGGCCAGGAAGCTGGCCTTGACCTTGGCGGCGTCATCCACGCCCGGCGGCACGCGGTGCGTGAGCAGATCGAGCAAAAAGGCCGTGTCTTCGCCCGCAGGCGGGTGTTTGATGAGTTCGATCAACGCTGCGGTTTGCTGTGCGTCCAGCGGCAGCGGGGGAATGCCCAGCGCCGCGCGCTCGGCGGCATGGTCACGGTAGGCTTTTAGCATGGTGTGCTCCTCTAGGCAAAAGGGGCGGCCTGCAAAACCACCCAAACGCCCTGCCCGGCACAAGCGCGTGCCATCGCAGGGAATGCAGCCAAACACGCGGCATGCGGGGCGTGCATGCGGGTGGGTTTGGATGCCGGACTGGTGAGAATGGAAGCGTACAGCAATCTTGCCGTACAAGACGGTGCCTAGCCTACCCGATTTGGCGCATTTCTGCATTTTTGCGCGCCGCGCATCACGCACAAAATATCAGGTCACAAGCGTGCAGTGGCGCTTGCTGTTTGTTTGCCGGTTTGGTGAAGGAAAAAAGGGGGGATGCGGGTGCGGCGGCACGGCGGCGGTGATAGGGCGGCTTGTGAGAGTAACCCAGAGCATCGCCACCTAAGGCGCATATCTTGGATGTGCCGTGCGCAGATGTGTTGTTGCGCGCTTTTTTGCCTACGTTATTTGCTCAAGCTGTTCGCCCAAGCGCCGCAGCAAATATCGGCGCTTGGCAGCGAGGCACAGCCCCAAGCGGGCCGTGCGTGTTTTTGCTGCATTTTTGCCGCATGCAGCGTATGCGAAAACCCATGCACGACAAGAGTAAGAACGGCGAAGGCAGCAAAAACAGCGAGAGCTGCTTCGGGTTCTTTTCAGGCTCTTGTCGGCGCAGCGCGTGTATTACAGCAGGCTGGCGGAAGGGTTGGTTTTCAGCTCGTTTTCGCGCGCTTGCTGCACGGCGTTGCGGCAGCCGTCAGCCACGCGACCGCCCGCGCGGGTGTCGATCATCATCGACTTGTTGCCCGATTGCAGCCAATAAGCGGTGCGGCTGGCGTTTTCCAGACGCACTACGCCCGTGCTGGTGGGCACGCGGCGCAGGGTGTAGTGACGCCCGCCGGGAACGCGCACATCGAACTCGTTGCCTTGCGGGGTGATGGTGGCCAGGCCTTCGTCGCAGCGGAAGTCGCCGGTAAAGACGGGGAAGCCGCCTGCGGTGTCAGGCACCATGGTGGGGGCTGCTGGCGCGGCGGCTGTTTGTTGCGGGGCTGCCTTGCTGGTAGCTTTTTTGGTCGTTGTTTTTTTCTTTTTGACGGCGGTTTTTTTCACAGCCGCTTTTTTGGTCGCAGCAGGCTTTTTGGCGCTTGCGGTTTGGGCGTGTGCGGTGACAGCGACGGTGCAGGTTGCCAAGGCAACGGCTAAGGCGATCAGAGAGTGTTTCATGACTAAGGGAACTCGCTTCAAAAAGTAAAGAGAATTTGATTATGGCAAGGAATGCGCGGACAATGTGTGAGCATCCGTATCAAAAAGGCGCTGTAAGGTGGCGATTTGCCAACAGAAAATGAAAAATATCACGCCTGTGCGGGTGATGCGGCAGGTATCGAGTCGCACATTGAAGCACACGCTTGGCGTGCTCCTCACTGAACTCCTTACGGCACTTTCACTGAAGGCCGAATGTGCTCTTGCGCCACCTTGCAACTGCGGCGTGTATCTGGATCTTGATCCGCCATCACTCCATTTCCCGTGCTGTTGGCATGCAGGCATGCGTGCGGCCAGACACCAGCCGGCTTATCCGGCAAGCGGATGTGGCAGGCATGCGTTGGGCTGTGTTCGCAGGTGTTGGCCATGAATAAGCTGGGTGTGCAGGATGTGTACGCCGCGCGGAGCGATTTGCCTTGGCACCCCGCGCATGCGGGGCCGCTTGCGTGGGTGGCGGGCGCAAATGGGCAATCAGGCCGCAGTCAAACCGCGATCAAGCCGCAGTGGATGCCTGCGCTGCGGCGGTTTGCGGCGGTTTGCGGCTCCAACAGCGCCTGCACGCTGGCGGGCAGCGTCTGGCCTGTGGCGTGGGCGCGCTCCAGCACGTGCCAGTAGTAGCGGTAGCTGGCGCGGTCGTGCAGGCGGTTGTTGTGGTTGATGGGTGCCCATTGGGCGGCGTGGCCTGCTTCGATGATGGCGGCAGCTTCTTGCACGCTGCTGGCGTCTGGCGCAAATGCGGCCAGTATGGGGCGAATTTGGCTGGGGTGAATGCTCCACATGCGGGTGTAGCCAAACTGCCGTGCGGCTTGTGTGGCGGCGCGGGTGATGGCGGCTGCGTCGTTGAATTCGGTGACAACGCAGTGCGAGGGCGTTTTGCCCCAGGCGTGGCAGGCCGATGCGATTTGCAGCTTGGCTTGCACGACCAGCGGGTGGCTGAATTGGCCGTCAATCTGCATGGCTTGCGCCGGTATGGCGCCGCCGTGGCTGGAGACAAAATCCATCAGGCCGAAGCTGATGGAGGCTACGCGCGGATGCGCCGCGATGGAAAAAACGCGGTGCACGGCCAGGGGCGATTCGACCAGCACGTGCAGCGGCACCTGGCTGCCGCCTGCATCGTCCAGCACGTGCGTGATGCGGTCGATGTCGTCTACCGAATCGACCTTGGGCACCATGATGTGGCGCAGCTTGCCGGCTGCGCGCGCCAGCAGAATGCGGATGTCGTCGGCAAAGGCGGGATGGTCCAGCGGGTGCACGCGCACGGCCACGCGGGCGGCGGCGTCGCTGCCCGCAACCAGGTCGGCTACCAGCGCGGCATGGTCGGCTTCGCGGCCAACGGGCGCGCCGTCTTCGCAGTCCAGCGTCACATCCATGACGCATACGCCGAATTCCTGTGTCAATTCGGCTTGCAGTTGCAGGCTGCGCACCATGCGGCTGGGGATGCCGCTGTAGTGGTCGCACACGGGCAGCATGCCGGTGCGGGCTTGCGCGCCCAGCAAAACGTCGCGGGGGTGGTTGCTCATGTGCTGGCTCCTTTTATGGCCTGTTTCTGGCCTGTTCGCGTGGCATCGGGTGCTGATCTTGGGTGTTGATCTGTTGTGCGGATGGCCTGCGCGGCAAGTGGTGGAATGGTGATGCGGGTTGGATGTGGAAAACCGGATGTTGAATGCCGTATGCGGCGCGCGCCGATGCGTGCCTGCCGCGGCGCCCTGCCCCGCAGGCTGCGGGGGGCAGCCTGCCCGGGGCGCGGGTGGCGGATTACAGCAGGTGCTTGACGCCTTCTTGCTCGCCTTGCAGCTCGGCCAGGGTTTTGTTGATGCACTCTTGGCTGAAAGCGTCGATTGCCAAACCCTCAACGACTTTGTACACGCCGTTTTCGCAGGTGACGGGGAAGCCGAACACCACATCCTGCGGAATGCCGTACCAGCCTTGCGAGGGCACGCCCATGGTGACCCATTTGCCGTTTGTGCCCAGCGCCCAGTCGCGCATGTGGTCAATGGCGGCGTTGGCCGCGCTGGCGGCGGAAGACAGGCCGCGCGCTTCAATGATGACTGCGCCGCGCTTGCCCACGGTGGGCAGGAAGGTGTTGCGGTTCCAGTCCTCGTCGTTGATCATGTCTTTGACGCTGGCGCCATCGATGGTGGCAAAACGGTAGTCGGCATACATGGTGGGGCTGTGGTTGCCCCATACGGCCATTTTTTCGATGGCAGAAACGGGCTTGCCGGTTTTTTCGGCAATCTGGCTCAATGCGCGGTTGTGATCCAGCCGCAGCATGGCGGTGAAGTTGGCGGCGGGCAGATCGGGTGCGCTCTTCATGGCGATGTAGGCGTTGGTGTTGGCCGGGTTGCCCACCACCAGCACTTTCACGTTGCGGCTGGCTACGGCATTGAGCGCCTTGCCCTGCGCGGTAAAGATTTGCGCGTTGGCGGCCAGCAAGTCGGCGCGTTCCATGCCGGGGCCGCGCGGGCGCGCGCCTACCAGCAAGGCGTAGTCGGTATCTTTAAAGGCTTGCATGGGGTCGCTGTGGGCTTCCATGCCGGTCAGCAGCGGAAAGGCGCAGTCTTGCAGCTCCATCATCACGCCTTTGAGGGCTTTTTGCGCTTTTTCGTCAGGAATTTCGAGTAGTTGCAGGATGACCGGCTGGTCTTTGCCCAGCATCTCGCCAGCGGCAATGCGAAACAGCAAGGCGTAGCCAATTTGGCCGGCAGCGCCGGTAACGGCAACACGAACGGGTTTTTTCATGGTCTTTCTCCGAAAAAGTCAAACAGGCCGCAAAGTTGCGCCGCCCCAATCCAGCGCGGCAGCGTGCGGCAAACCATGCGCAATGCGCATTGATGAAGAATGGGCTACCCGCCACGGGCGGGCATTGCGCGCATCATGCCTTAGTGTAGCGGCAGGCGGGGCGTGCCAAGCACCGGCAAAACCCTGCCACGAGCCGAAAAAGAACTTGCCCCGCAGCAAGCTGACGGGCAGCCCGCAGACCCAAAGCACGGCGCATGCATGCATCGGCGCGGCGTGGAACATCATGTTTTTTTGTTAAGTGTAGGGTGCGAATAGCCGTCAGATCGGCTAGCATAGCCAGTTGCGGCCATTTGGCTGCGCCGTGTTCGAACCGATTTTTCCCTGTATGGACGTTCCTTTTTACGCAGAGCCCAAAAAGCCCTTGCCCGGCGTGCACATCTCGCCCGATGGCGCGGTGTCGCTGGCGGCAGCGCCCCATCCTCTGTACCAGCAAATCCGCCAGTCCATCCGCGCCAGTTTGCAAGCCTGGGAATGGAAGCCGCTGGAAGTCATTCCCAGCGAAGTGATGCTGGCGCGGCGCTACAACGTCAGCCTGGGCACGGTGCGCAAAGCCATTGACGCGCTGGTAGCCGAGGGCTTGCTGGTGCGCCGCCAGGGCAAAGGCACGTTTGTGGCCAGCCACGGCGAGCAGCAAATGCGGCTGCGCTTTCTGCGCCTGCAATCCGACCGGCCCGATCTGGCGGAAACCCGGCAACCGCAACGCAATATCGTCGAATGCCGCCGCCTGCGCGCGCCAGCCGATTTAGCGCGCGCCCTGCACCTCAACACCGGCGACACCCTGCTGCTGATTCGCCGGGTGCTCTCATTTGCCGGCACGCCCACTGTGCTGGAAGAAATCTGGCTACCGGCCCTGCGCTTCAAGGGCCTGACGGCCGAGGAACTGCGTGACTACCCCGAATCGACCTACGTGCTGTTCGAAAAAGAATACGGCGTGCGCATGATGCGCGCCGAAGAAAAACTGCGCGCCGTACTGCCCGATGCCACCCAGGCCGAATTGCTGCAATGCGAAGCGGGCACGCCCTTGCTGCAAATCGAGCGCACCAGCTACACCTTCAACGACCAGCCGATCGAAATCCGGCGCGTGCTCAACCGCACGGACAGGCACTACTACCGCAACACGCTGGGGTAACGCGGGGTATATCCCAAGGGATGGCCGCAGCGCGCTTGTGGCGGCGCTTGCAGCAGCCCATGCCGGGAGGCCGCATGGGGCGGGCGCTGCGGGCAGGGTCTGCGCAAAACTTCTGTAAAAGCCTCTGTATGAATGGCGGCGATGCCTGGCGTAAAACCTGCGCCTGTGCATCAGGGTTTACCCCAGTTTTGGGGCGCGGCGCCGCATTTTGTGTGCCGGCCTGCGCCACATCCCTTCTAACAGCGCCTAAAATCCCCCTTGTCTTTATGGCATGTTTGCTGATACGTGCCAGGCTTTTTCCCCTTGATCGGATCCACTCCTGCTATGGCCTCCCCTCCTAAAAACGCGACACCGCGGCGCGAATTTCGCAATATCGCGCCGACCGACATCCTCAGCTACCGCCTGCCGCCCAGCGCGCTGGTGTCCATCCTGCACCGCATCAGCGGCGTGATCATGTTCGTGATGCTGCCGCTGCTGATTTGGCTGTTTGACCATTCGCTCACGTCGGAAGTGTCGTTCGACCGCTTCCGCGCCCTGTTCGACGGCCTGCTGTTCTTTCCGGGCTGGATGGTGAAGCTGGTGGTGCTGGGCATCATCTGGGCGTTTTTGCACCATATCGGCGCGGGCGTGCGCCATTTGGTCATGGACGTGTTTCACGGCATGGTGAACAAAAAAACCGGCAAAACATCGGCGCTGGCCGTGTTTGCCTTCAGCATTCCGCTGACGCTGGCCTTTGGCGCCAAGCTGTTTGGCCTGTACTAAACAAGGAGCGTTTGCCATGTCCGCACACTCTATCCTTCAATCCAAACGTTCCACCAGCGGCACCCACCACGGCCTGCGCGACTGGATGATGCAGCGCGTAACCGCCGTGCTGATGCTGCTGTTTACGCTGCTCGTGATTGTGCGCGTGCTGATGGTGTCCGGCCCCATCACCTATGAAGCCTGGGCGGGCGTTTTCGCGCCGCAATGGATGAAAGGCCTGGCCTTTGTGGCCATTGCGTCCATGTGCTGGCACACATTCGTTGGCATACGCGATGTGTTCATGGACTACATCAAACCCATTTGGCTGCGTTTTATTCTGCACGTAGGCGCAATCGTCTGGATCGTTGCTTGCACCGGCTGGGCGCTGCAGGTTTTGTGGAGACTGTAAAAACATGACAACAATGATGACTAACCTGCCACGGCGCAAATTCGATGTCGTGATCGTGGGCGCGGGCGGCTCGGGCATGCGCGCTTCGCTGCAACTGGCGCGCGCCGGCCTGAAAGTGGCCGTGCTCTCCAAAGTCTTTCCAACCCGCTCGCACACCGTGGCTGCGCAAGGCGGCGTGAGCGCTTCGCTGGGCAATATGAGCGAAGACCACTGGGAATGGCACTTTTACGACACCATCAAAGGCTCCGACTGGCTGGGCGACCAAGACGCCATCGAATTCATGTGCCGCCAGGCGCCCAAAGTGGTGTACGAGCTGGAACACTTCGGCATGCCGTTTGACCGCAACCCCGACGGCACCATCTACCAGCGCCCCTTCGGCGGCCACACCGCCAACCACGGCGAAAAACCCGTGCAGCGCGCCTGCGCGGCGGCTGACCGTACCGGCCACGCCATGCTGCACACCCTGTACCAGCAAAACCTCACGGTGCATACGCAGTTTCTGGTGGAGTGGATGGCGCTAGACCTGATCCGCAATGCCGACGGCGATGTGCTGGGCGTGATCGCGCTGGAAATGGAAACAGGCGATGTGTATGTGCTCGAAGCCAAAGCCACCTTGCTGGCAACCGGCGGCGCGGGCCGTATCTACCATTCGTCTACCAACGCCTTCATCAACACGGGCGACGGCCTGGGCATGGCGGCGCGCGCGGGCATTCCGTTGCAAGACATGGAATTCTGGCAATTCCACCCCACAGGCGTGCACAACGCCGGCGTGCTGCTGACCGAAGGCTGCCGCGGCGAAGGCGCGATTTTGCTCAACGGCGAAGGCGAACGCTTCATGGAACGCTATGCGCCTACGCTCAAAGACCTGGCGCCGCGCGATTTCGTATCCCGCTCCATGGATCAGGAAATCAAAGAAGGCCGCGGTTGCGGCCCCAACAAAGACCACATCCTGATGAAGATGGATCACTTGGGTGCAGAGACCATTCTCAAGCGCCTGCCCTCGGTGCATGAAATCGGCCTGCACTTTGCCAACGTCGATATCACGCGCGAACCGGTGCCCGTGGTGCCCACCATCCACTACATGATGGGCGGCATCCCCACCAACATCAACGGGCAAGTGGTCGAACACATCAACGGGGCCAACAAAGTCGTCAACGGCCTGTACGCCGTAGGCGAATGCGCCTGCGTAAGCGTGCACGGTGCCAACCGCTTGGGCACCAACTCGCTGCTGGACTTGCTGGTATTCGGCAAGGCGGCGGGCGACCACATTGTTGGCTCCAACCTGCAAAGCCAATCGCACCAGCCGCTGCCGGCAGATGCAACCGACAAAACGCGCGAGCGCCTGGCCAAGCTGAACGCCAGCACCGAAGGCGAATACTGCCAGGAAATTGCCGCCGACATGCGCAAAGCCATGCAGCAGCACGCGGGCGTGTTCCGTACCCAGGCGCTGATGGACGAAGGCGTGGAAAAAATCGCCGCCATTCGCGAGCGGGTAGCGCATATGCACTTGCGCGACAAGTCCCAAATCTTCAACACCGATCGGGTAGAGGCGCTGGAAGTGCAAAACCTGATCGAAGTCGCGCAAGCCACCATCGTGTCTGCCGCCGCCCGCAAGGAATGCCGCGGTGCCCACATGGTGAACGACTACGAATACCCTGCCGACCACCCCACCATGGGGTTGGGGCGCAACGACGCCGAATGGATGAAGCACACCCTGTGGCACAGCGCAGATAACAGCCTGAGCTACAAGCCCGTAACCACCAAGCCGCTGACGGTGGATACGGTGCCGCCGCAGGTGCGCACATTCTGATGATGGCGCGCCAGCTTCCGGGCGCATTTGGCGGGCGGGCGCATGCCGCGCCTGCATGCGGCACGGTGCCCTGCCCCGGAACTTGGCGCAAGCCCCTGTGTTTTATCGGCCCGTTTCGTCAGCAGCAGCGTTAAAACAGCCGTTGAACCGCCGCACATTGTTCGCTGAATCTGGAGTTTTTTCCCATGCAACGCACATTCAAAATCTACCGTTACGATCCTGACAAAGATGCCAAGCCCCGCATGGAAACCGTCACCATCGAGCTTGACGGCAGCGAGCGCATGCTGCTGGACGCCTTGGTCAAACTCAAGGCGCAAGATCCGTCGATCTCGTTCCGCCGCTCCTGCCGCGAAGGCGTTTGCGGCTCGGACGCCATGAACATCAACGGCAAAAACGGCCTGGCCTGCCTGACCAATCTGCGCACGCTCAAAGACCCGATCGTGCTCAAGCCGCTGCCCGGCGTGCCCGTGGTGCGCGATTTGATTGTGGACATGACCATGTTCTTCAAGCAGTACGAATCGGTCAAGCCCTATCTGATCAACCACAGCCAGCCGCCCGAGCGCGAGCGGCTGCAATCGCCCGCCCAGCGGGAAGAACTTAACGGCCTGTACGAGTGCATTTTGTGCGCGTCGTGCTCCACATCGTGCCCCAGCTTCTGGTGGAACCCCGACAAATTCGTAGGCCCGGCCGGCCTGCTGCAAGCCTATCGCTTCATCGCCGACAGCCGCGACCAGGCCACGGCCGAGCGTCTGGACGATCTGGACAACACCTACCGCCTGTTCCGCTGCCACACCATCATGAACTGTACCGATGTGTGCCCGAAAAACCTCAACCCGGCGCGCGCCATCGGCAAGATCAAAGATCTGATGGTGCAGCGCGTGGTGTAAGCCGCCGCAGGCACGGTAGGCATGGCAGACGCGGCGGGCGGTATGGATCAGCACGAAAAATTGTCGCAAGAAGCGCGCAGCCGCTTGCGCTGGCGCTGCCGCCGCGGCCTGCTGGAGAGCGAACTCATCATCAACCGCTGGCTGGACAAGCGGCTGGATACGCTCACGGTGCGGGATGCGCACACCTTCCAGCAACTGTTGGACTTGCCCGATAACGATTTGCTGGATTTGCTGTTGGGCAAAACACGGCCGCAAGGCGCGCTGGATACCGAGCCGGTGCGCCTGCTGCTGCGCGACTTGCAGCAGACTTCGCTGCAAGCGGCGGCACAACAACAGCAGGCAGATGGCAGCGCCCAAGGGCAGGCAAGATGATAGACGTGGCTGCTTTGACTGCGGCTGCGCTGGTTTGCGCGGCGGGCGTCATGAGCCCGGGGCCCAATTTCATTGCCGTGACGCATCGCGCCTTGTCGGGCAACCGGCGAGAGGCGCTGGCCTTGGTGCTGGGCATAGTGTGTGTCAATCTGCTGTGGGCATCCGCCGCGCTTTTTGGCCTGGGCGTGGTGTTCAAGATGTTTCCGTGGGTATTCTGGGCTGTCAAATTGTCGGGCGCGGCCTATCTGGTTTGGCTGGGCGTGCAAATGATGCGCCGCGCCAAAGCCGATAAGGCGGCAGCCGTTCCCAAGCGCCAGACCACACTGGGCGGCCAATCGCTCGGTGCTTTGTGGCCGGCTTTTCGCTCGGGGGTGATGACCAATCTGTCCAACCCCAAGTCCATGCTATTTTATGTCTCGGTGTTTTCGGCGGCGGTGCCTGCCCGTGCCAGCACATCTACCTTGCTGGCGATGATCGGCATGGTCGCCGCAATCGGCTTGCTGTGGTATGGCGGGGTGGGCATTGTTTTGTCTACCGCCCGCGCAGCGCAGGCCTATCGCCACAGCAAGGCATGGATTGAGCGCGCGTGCGGCGCTTTTCTGGTGTTTTTTGGGGCAGACAAGCGCTGTAGCGGTGCAAGCCCGCAACAACATTTTGCAACGCAGCGGTTGCCAAGCATCTGCTAACGTTGCCCGCTTTCTTCAGTCTCTTTAGCGATATGCAGGCACGCCGGTGCATATCATTCATTGGATCAACCTGGGAGTTTTGCCTGATGAAACCTACGGATACCACTGCCACCCTGTCTTTCAGCAACGGCGCGCCAAGCGTGAATCTGCCGGTATACGGTGGCACCATCGGGCCGGATGTCATCGACATCCGCAAGCTGTACGGCGAAACGGGCATGTTCACCTACGACACGGGCTTTTTGTCCACGGCGTCGTGCCAGTCCAGCATCACCTACATCGATGGCGACAAGGGCGAGCTGCTGTACCGCGGCTACCCCATCGAGCAGCTGGCCAAGCAGTGCGATTTTCTGGACGTGTGCTTCCTGCTGCTGATGGGCGAGCTGCCCGATGCGCAGCAAAGCAAAGAATTCCATCAGATGGTGCTGCGGCACACCCTGGTGCATGAGCAAATGCACTTCTTCCTGCGCGGGTTCCGCCGCGATGCCCACCCCATGGCCGTGCTGACCGGGCTGGCGGGCGCCATGTCGGCCTTCTATCACGACTCGACCGACATCCACAACGCCCGCCATCGTGAAATTGCGGCTATCCGCCTGATTGCCAAAATGCCCACGCTGGTGGCCATGGCCTACAAATACGGCAAGGGCGAGCCGTACATGTATCCGCGCAACGAGCTGAGCTACTCCGGCAACTTCCTGCGCATGATGTTCGGCACGCCGTGCGAGGACTATGTGGTCAATCCCGTGATCGAACGCGCCATTGACCGCATCTTCATCCTGCACGCCGATCACGAACAAAACGCCTCCACCTCCACCGTGCGCCTGTGCGGCAGCTCGGGCACCAACCCGTTTGCTGCCATTGCGGCAGGCATTGCCTGCCTGTGGGGGCCGGCGCATGGCGGCGCCAACGAGGCCTGCCTGAGCATGCTCGAAGAGCTGTACCACAACGGCGGCATTGCCAAAGTGGGCGAGTTCATGGAAAAGGTCAAAGACAAAAACTCCGGCGTGCGCCTCATGGGCTTTGGCCATCGTGTGTACAAAAACTACGATCCGCGCGCCAAGCTGCTGCAAGAAACCTGCCACGAAGTGCTGGCCGAGCTGGGGCTGGAAAACGACCCCCTGTTCGCCCTGGCCAAAAAGCTCGAAAAAATCGCGCTGGAAGACGACTACTTCGTCTCGCGCAAGCTTTACCCCAATGTGGACTTCTACTCGGGCATCGTGCAACGCGCCATCGGCATTCCCGTCAATATGTTCACGGGCATCTTTGCGCTGGCGCGCACGGTGGGCTGGATTGCCCAGCTCAACGAGATGATTGCCGACCCCGAATACAAAATCGGGCGTCCGCGCCAGCTGTACGTGGGGCAGTCGCGCCGCGACGTGCCGGTCAATTTCAAGGGATAAGCCACCTGCCTGCTGCGCGATGGAGATTTAGCAGGTAAAATAACTAGGTAGCTAGGGTCTGTTCACACTATTTTTGTGATGTGCGTACATGCCCTAGGCATCTAGCTGCTCTCGGGCGTGGGCTGGGCAAACGCCCGGCGTTGGCCGGTTTGCGCACAGGCAATATCCCGCCCGATAGCCGATAGACAGCCCGGTACCACAAACCGGCAAGCAAAAAACCGTTCATTCAAGGAAATGCGCAATGGCTCGCACACTCTACGACAAACTTTGGGACGAGCACGTCGTCCACACTGAAGCAGACGGCACCACCATTCTCTACATCGACCGTCATCTGGTGCATGAAGTGACTAGCCCGCAAGCGTTTGAAGGGCTGCGTCAGTCGGGGCGCAAGCTATGGCGCGTCAGCTCGGTTGTCGCCACCACCGATCACAATAGCCCCACCACCGGCTGGGAATGCGGCTACGACGGCATTGTCGATAAAACCAGCAAAGAACAAATCGTCACGCTGGATGCCAACATTCGGGAATTTGGCGCAGCAGCCTACTTTCCGTTTTTGAGCGACAAGCAAGGCATCGTGCACGTGATCGGCCCGGAAAACGGCGCCACCCTGCCCGGCATGACCATTGTTTGCGGCGACAGCCACACCAGCACCCACGGCGCGCTGGGCGCGCTGGCGCACGGCATCGGCACCAGTGAGGTCGAGCACGTCATGGCCACGCAAACGCTGATTGCCAAAAAGGCCAAGAACATGCTCGTCAAGGTCGAGGGCCAGTTGCAGCCGGGCGTTACCGCCAAAGACGTGATGCTGGCCATCATCGGCAAAATCGGTACCGCAGGCGGCACGGGCTACACCATCGAATTTGCAGGCAGCACCATCCGCAGCCTGAGTGTGGAAGGCCGCATGACCATCTGCAATATGTCGATTGAGGCGGGCGCCCGTGCGGGCCTGGTGGCCGTGGACGACAAGACCATCGAGTACGTCAAGGGCCGCCCCTTCGCCCCCGGCACGGATCCGAAAACCGGCCAATTTGTGGGCGGGCCAGAGTGGGAGCAGGCCGTGGCCTACTGGCGCACCCTGCATTCCGACCCGGATGCGCATTTCGACGCCGTAGTCGAACTCAAGGCCGAAGACATCCAGCCCCAGGTCACCTGGGGCACCAGCCCCGAGATGGTGCTGGGCATCGACGGCCGCGTGCCCGATCCCGACAAGGAAAAAGACGACAGTAAACGCCATGCCATGGAGCGTGCGCTCACTTATATGGATTTGCAGCCCGGCAAGGCGCTGACCGACATCTATGTGGACAAAGTCTTTATCGGCAGCTGCACCAACAGCCGCATTGAAGACATCCGCGAAGCCGCCGCCATGCTGAAAAAACTCGGGCGCAAAGTCGCCCCCAACATCAAGCAGGCCATGGTGGTGCCAGGCTCCGGCCAGGTCAAGGCGCAGGCCGAGCGCGAAGGTTTGGATGCCATCTTCAAGGAAGCCGGCTTCGAATGGCGCCAACCCGGCTGCAGCATGTGCCTGGCCATGAACGCCGACCGGCTGGAGCCGGGCGAGCGTTGCGCCTCCACCAGCAACCGCAACTTTGAAGGCCGCCAGGGCGCAGGCGGCCGCACGCACCTCGTCAGCCCGGCCATGGCCGCGGCTGCTGCGGTACACGGGCACTTTGTCGATGTCCGTGCTTTTTCGTGACGCCCGGCGACGGGGTCTTTTTTGCTAACCAAGGAGATGAAGATG
>CAYUAF010000030.1:0-16380 GCA_964442555.1 uncultured Allobrachymonas sp. | reverse complement strand
GAAATCAAGGACTTAGAATCATGAGACTCCTGATGATCGACAACTACGACAGCTTTACCTACAACATCGTTCAATACTTTGGCGAACTGGGTGCGCAAGTCACCACCCTGCGCAACGACGAAGTCACGCTCGACGAACTGCAAGCCATGCACCAGCGCGGCGCGTTTGACCGTCTGTGCATCAGCCCCGGCCCTTGCTCGCCAGCCGAGGCGGGCGTGTCGGTGGCGGCCATTCGGCACTTTGCGGGCAAGCTGCCCATACTTGGCGTGTGCCTGGGGCACCAGGCCATTGGCGCGGCCTTTGGCGGCACCATCGTTCGCGCGCAAGAACTGATGCACGGCAAAACCAGCACCATTACCACCACGCAGCAAGGCGTGTTTGCGGGCTTGCCCAGGCAATTCACCGTCAACCGCTACCACTCGCTGGCCATTGAACGCGCCACCTGCCCGCCCGAGCTGGAAATTACCGCCTGGACGGACGACGGCGAAATCATGGGCGTGCGCCACAAAACCCTGCCCATCGAAGGCGTGCAGTTCCACCCCGAAAGCATCCTCACCGAACATGGGCACGCCATGCTGAAGAACTTTCTGAACCAGCCCGCATGAACCGTGCGCCGACTTGAATGCTGCTGTTGCAAAGAGTGCGCGCCCATGACCGTCACCATCTACCACAACCCCGCCTGTAGCAAATCACGCGCAACGCTGGCGCTGATTCGCGCGGCAGGCATCGAGCCGCACATCGTGGAATATCTGGCCGAGCCGCCCGGCGTGGAACTCATCCAAACCCTGCTGGCCGAAAGCGGCTTGCCCGCACGCGCAGCCATGCGCAGCGATGTGCCCGAGTTTGCGCAGGTGCAGCCCGCGTGGAGCGAAACGCAATTGATCGCATGGATGGCGCAGCACCCACGGTTGCTGAACCGCCCCTTCGTGCGCAGCAACAAAGGCACGCGGCTGTGCCGCCCGCCCGAGCTGGTAGGGGAGATTTTGTGATCGGCCACCAGTGGCGGCACGCGCCAACGCTGTATGCCCCCAGGCCGTGTGCAGCCGGCATGCCAAGCACAGCCACCGTTGAAACGGGGCAAAATCTTCCACCCTCCTTCTACCCCAACGCCGCACAAACGGCACGCCCCAAATAACCACAGGAGATTGAATATGCGCATCATCGATTTACGCAGCGACACCGTCACCCAACCCACGCCCGCCATGCGTGAGGCGATGATGGCAGCCCCCTTGGGCGATGATGTGTATGGTGACGACCCTGCCGTCAATGCCTTGCAGGAAAAAATCGCAGCCATGCTGGGCAAAGAAGCGGCCCTGTTCACCCCTACCGGCACGCAAAGCAATCTGTGCGGCTTGATGGCGCACTGCCAACGGGGCGATGAATACATCGTGGGGCAGCTGGCGCACACCTACCGCTTTGAAGGAGGCGGGGCGGCGGTGCTGGGCAGTATCCAGCCGCAGCCCTTGGCGCAAGATGCGGCGGGCCGGATGGAGCTGGCCGCGATTGAAGCCGCCATCAAGCCCGACGACCCGCACTTTGCCCGCACGCGCCTGCTGTGCCTGGAAAACACCTGGAACGGCTTTGCCATGCCGCACGATTACCTGGAGCAGGTCACCGCGCTGGCGCGTGCCCGCGGGCTGGCCACCCATCTGGATGGCGCGCGGCTATTCAACGCCGCCGTGCACGATGCCGCGCAGGCCAACACCACGCCAGCCAACATGGTGCGCCACATCGCCAGCTACTTTGACAGCGTCTCCGTCTGCTTCAGCAAGGGGCTGGGCGCACCCGTTGGCTCGGCGCTGGTCGGCAGCAAAGAATTGATCGCGCGGGCGCGCCGCATCCGCAAAGCCTTGGGCGGCGGTATGCGGCAGGCCGGCCTGCTGGCAGCGGCGGCCAGCCATGCGCTGGACCACCACATCAACCGCCTGGCAGACGACCACGCCGCCGCGCAGCGCCTGGCGCAGGGGCTGCAAGGCATTGCGGGCCTTTCCGTCAAATCCGCGCAAACCAACATCGTGTTTGCGGATGTGGCAAACGGCCAAGCTCCGGCCCTGCTGGCATTTTTGAAAGAGCAGGGCGTGCTGGCCACCGGCCTGATTGGCCTGCGCTTTGTGACGCATCTGCACATCAGCCATGCCGATATCGACTACACCGTTGCCGCCGTGCGCCGTTTTTTCGAACAAGGCGCGCACGCCGCCCCGGCTGCGGGCAACGGGCCATATGGATGAAAGTACACCATGAAACCAATGCATATCACCCCCCAACAAGCCCTGCAACGCACCATCGAGCACCGCGAAATTTTTCATGACGAAATGCTGCACCTGATGCGCATGATCATGCGCGGCGAGGTCTCGCCCGTGATGCTGGCGGCCATTACCACTGGCCTGCGCGTCAAGAAAGAAACCATTGGCGAAATCACCGCCGCCGCCCAGGTGATGCGCGAACTGTCTACCAAAGTGCAGGTCGCCAACCGGCAGGGGCTGGTCGATATTGTCGGCACGGGCGGCGATGGTGCGCACACCTTCAACATCAGCACGTGCAGCATGTTTGTGGCGGCGGGCGCAGGCGCGCGCGTGAGCAAGCACGGCGGGCGCAGCGTGTCCAGCAAATCGGGCGCGGCTGATGTGCTGGAGGCGCTGGGCGTCAATATCCACCTCAAGCCCGAGCAAATCGCCCAATGTATCGAGGCAACGGGCATGGGCTTCATGTTCGCGCCCAATCATCATCCCGCCATGAAGAATGTGGCGCCTGTGCGCAAGGAAATGGGGGTGAAAACCTTCTTCAACATTCTGGGGCCGCTAACCAACCCGGCCGATGCGCCCAATATCCTGATGGGCGTTTTTCACCCCGATCTGGTTGGCATACAGGTGCGCGCCCTGCAACGCCTGGGGGCCGAGCATGCCGTGGTGGTGTACGGCTGCGACGGCATGGATGAAGCGAGCCTGGGCGCAACCACGCTGGTGGGCGAGTTGAAAGATGGCGAAATCCGCGAGTACGACATTCACCCCGAAGACTTCGGCCTGACCATGCGCAGCAGCCGCACGCTGAAGGTGGAATCGCCCGAGCAATCCGTTGCCATGCTGCGCGGCGTGCTGGAAGGCCAGCCGGGCGCGGCCCGCGACATTGTGCTGCTCAACGCCGGCATTGCCCTGTATGCGGCAGGCGTGGCGCCCAGCATGCAAGACGGCATCGCCCGCGCCGCGCAATCCATCGACAGCGGCGCGGCACAGGCCAAGTTACAGGCGCTGGTGGCGTTTGGCCGGCAGGCGGAATAAGGCGCGCGTTTGTTCCGGTTTTGTTCAATGATCTAAGCAAAGCGATCGCAGTAACCGCTATGCGGTAAAAATCAAACACGCAAACGCGTGCAAGCCTGCAAAGCGTGTGCAGATTCATGGGAGAGCAACTTTGGTTACCCGACGTCGATTCTTGGTTTGGGGCGCAGGCGCGGCGACGGTTGTCGGCGTGCCGGGCTGCGCGGTATTGGGCGGTAATCGGGCGGAAGCGGCTACTGCCATCACCCAAGTGTTTGGCGACGGCATGAAGCTCACCGGCGTGGCGGTGCAGTACCGCGAAGCCGTCCGCGCCGCATCTTTGAATCAAGCCGATTTCAGCGTGGCGGGCCGCACCGTTACCGCTGTGTATGTGAGTGAAACAGCGGGCGGCGCGCCGGCGGAAAGCGGCCGTTTTGTGGTGATGCAACTCGATCCGGCCGATGCGGCTGCTTCACTGGTCGTCAAACAAAAGCCGTCGCAGACGCAGCAGGCAAAAATGGCGGCGGGCGGCGGGCCGGGCAAGGCGGGCGATGTGAAAGAAAGCGCGCCGTCATTGAAGCAAAGCGCAGTACCCGTGCGCGCTGGCGGCCAGGCGCTGGTAACGCAAAACACCATCAACCAGGTATTCGACGACTTCCGCCAGTTTGAGTTTGCCGATTCGCAAACGGGCAAAACCGTGCGCTACAACTTGTTCGCGCCGAAAAACCGGCAGGCCGGACAACGTTATCCCATCGTGCTGTTCATGCACGATGCCGGCGTGACCGGCAAAAACACGCAGGCCACGATGTATCAGGGCAACGGCGCAATCGCATGGGCGACGCCCGAAGCGCAGGCGGAAAACCCCTGTTTCGTGCTCGCGCCGCAGTTCGACGAAATCATTGCCGACGATGACTCCCAAACGTCGGCCTACCTCGATGCCACCATTCATCTGATCCGCGCCTTGGAGCAGCAATACCCCATCGACCCGCAACGCCGCTACGCCACCGGCCAGTCGGGCGGCGGCATGCTGTCGATTGCCATGAACGTGAAATATCCCGACTTTTTCGCCGCTTCCTATCTGGTTGCCTGCCAGTGGGACGCGAAAGTTGTCGCGCCAATGGCGAAAAACAAACTGTGGATTACCGTATCCGAAGACGATGCCAAGGCTTACCCCGGCCAGCAGGCGATTGTGAAGGCGCTGGCAGCGCACGGCGCCAAGACCGCCCGCGCGGTGTGGGATGCGAAATGGACGCCCGCGCAGTTTCAAACGGCCTTCAACGCAATGGACAAGCAACATGCCAACGTGAACTTCGTGGCTTTTGCCAAAGGCACGGTATTTGCCGAAGGCGAAAGCACATCGGGCGGTTCGGGGCATACCAACACATGGAAGTTTGCCTACAACATCGCACCTGTACGCAAATGGATTTTCAGGCAGCGCCAAGCCTCTAACAAGGCGCAGGCTTAACGTCCAAGCGTGCGCCCCGTGCGCGCTGGCCTGCCAACAAGCCTCATGCCTATCAAACAAGGAACACGACTCCATGAGCCATGACATCTTGCAAAAAATCGTTGCTGTCAAGCACGAAGAAGTTGCCGCAGGGTTGAAAAAAACACCCTTGGCCGCCATGCGTGCCGACGCCGAAAGCCGCCTGCTTACGCGCGACTTTGTGGGCGCGCTGCGCAACAAAATCGCCGCAGGGCAGGCCGCTGTGATTGCCGAAGTGAAAAAAGCCAGCCCCAGCAAAGGCGTGATCCGTGCAGACTTTGCGCCCGCCGACATTGCCCAAAGCTACGCCGTAGGCAATACCGACTGCGGTGGTCAAGTCAGTGCCGCATGCCTGTCGGTATTGACGGATCGGCAGTTTTTTCAGGGCTGCAACGACTACCTCAAACAAGCGCGCGCCAGCTGCAACCTGCCCGTGCTGCGCAAAGACTTCATCATTGATCCCTACCAAGTCTACGAAGCGCGCGCCATCGGTGCAGACGCCATCTTGCTGATCGCCGCTTGTCTGGACGACGCGCAAATGGCCGAGCTGGAAGCGCTCGCTCACAGCCTGAACATGGCCGTGCTGGTAGAAGTGCACGACGGCGCGGAGCTGGAGCGCGCGCTCAAACTCACAACGCCGCTCATCGGCATCAACAACCGCAACCTGCGCACATTCGACGTCACGCTGGACACCACGCTGAGCCTGCTGCCAACCGTACCGCCAGATCGGCTGCTGGTGACCGAAAGCGGCATCTCTACACCTACCGACGTGGCGCGCATGCGCAGCGCTGGCGTGCAAGCGTTTCTGGTGGGAGAAAGCTTCATGCGCGCGCCCGATCCGGGAAGGGCTTTGGCGGAGTTGTTTCAATAAAAAGTCTTTTCAGTCTGGCTGGGCATGTTTGGACAATCAATAGCCATGGGGCAGACGCAGGGCGCAGATAGAAGAAGGCAGCGTGTTATGTGTGCACGGTATGTGCTTGCTGGCGTTGCTGTGCTGGTTGTTGATGCTGCCAGCTTTGCTTGTTATGTGCCGCAGCTAGTATGAGTAAAGCGAGGCTCAGGTAATGGGCGGCGCGCATGCGAACATGCCGCCGCCATTCATTACACCGATTGCGGATCCACATCAATCGCCCAGCGCAGAATACTGGTGCTGCGGTATTGGTGCAGCCAAGCGCCCAGTTGTGGCAGCAGGCGTTGCAGGGCGGCGCGGCTGTTGCTTTCCACCAGCATTTGCGCCCGTTCGCGGTTGGCTATGCGCTGGGGCACCATGGGTACGGCGGGGTAGCACTGCACGTGCGCAGCCTCTGCCGATTGTTGGGCTGCCGCGCGCACGGCATTCAAAAAGTCTTGCGCGGCTTGTTGCTCGCGCGCTTCGGCGCGGATGAGCGCCTGATGGCTAAAGGGCGGCATGCCGGCAGCCAGGCGTTCTGCCAGCTGTTGTTGCGCAAAGCCTGGGTAGTCGTGCTTGCGCAGTGCGGCAAATAGCGGATGGGTGGCGAACTGGGTTTGCACCCACAGTTCGCTGCGCCCGCTTAAGTACGGATCGCGCCCGGCCCTGCCGCCCGCTTGCATCAGCAGGGCGAACAGGCGCTCGGGCGCGCGAAAGTCACTGCTGAACAAGACGGCGTCGGGGTTGAGCGCCGCGACCAAGGTGATGCGGCGAAAGTCGTGCCCCTTGGCCAGCATTTGCGTGCCGACCAGCACGTCCACATCGCCGCTGTGCGCATGCGCCAGTTGCTGCGCCAGGCTGCCGGCCTGGCGGGTGGTGTCGGCATCAATGCGCAGTACGCGCAGGGCCGATCCGTCGGGGCGCTGCGTGGCGTGCAGTTGCTGCTGCAAGGTTTCTTCCAGCTGCTCGGTGCCCAGGCCCAGCGCGCGCACGTCTTGGTTGCCACAGCTGGGGCAGGCGCGCGGCACAGGCACGGTGTAGCCGCAGTGGTGGCAGCGCAAGGTGCGGTCGATTTTGTGATAAACGCGGTAGGTGCTGCAATGCGGGCACTGGCTTTTCCAGTCGCAATCGGGGCAGTGCAAAACCGGCGCATAGCCGCGGCGGTTGAGCAAGAGCAGGCTTTGCTCGCCGCGGGCAACGCGCTGTTGAATGGCATCCAGCAACGCCGGGCTGCATACGGTGCCGCGCGGTTGTTGCGCCATGTCGATCAGGAGCACGCGGGGCAGTTCGGCTGCGCCAATGCGTTCGGGCATGCACAATCTGCGGTAGCGGCCGCCGCTGTCTTCGGCTGTGGCCGGGCGGCTGTGGTACCAGCTTTCCAGCGATGGCGTGGCAGATCCCAGCAGCACAGGCATGTGGCCTTGGTGCGCACGATAGATGGCCAGATCGCGTGCCGAGTAGCGTGCGCCCTCTTGCTGCTTGTAGCTCAGATCGTGTTCTTCATCCACCACGATCAGGCGCAGATGGGGGGCGGAAGCCAGCACTGCCATGCGCGTGCCCAGCACGATGCGCGCCTGCCCCGTGTGCGCGGCCAACCAGCCTTGCAGGCGCTGGGCGGGCGTCATGCCGCTGTGCAGCGCCACGATGGGGTATTGCGCAAAACGTGCGGCGAAACGCTGCTCCAGCTGGGGTGTGAGGTTGATTTCGGGCACCAGCACCAAGGCTTGCGCCTGCGGGTCTTGCGCCAGCACGTGCGCCACGGCCTGCAAATACACTTCCGTTTTACCGCTGCCGGTGTTGCCAAACAGCAGCAAGGGGGGCGGGGTGGGTTCTTGCGCAGCCGCCTGAATCGCGGCAACGGCTTGTTGCTGCTGCGGACTCAATGCGTGGGGCTGTGCGGCGCAGGGGGCGGATGCGTCTGTCACTGCCATGGCGGCTGCGGGCAGCGCATCGTTCGGCTGGCTGGCACTGCCAGGCTTGGCTGTTTTTTTGGCCAATGTTTTCAGGCGCCGCGCCAGTTGCGTGCCATCCAGATCGCGCAATTGCGGCGGCAAGGCGGCCAGCGCCACTTCGCCCAGGCTGCGCTGGTAATACCGCGCCGTAAAGGCGATCAGCTGCCGCCAGGCGGCATCCAGCACGGGCAGATCGCTCCACGCTTCCAGAATGGGTTTGAGTTGCACATCGGCGAGGGGAGGTGCTTCTTCCGCCCCCTGATCCCACACAATGCCCAGCACGCTGCGTTGCCCCAAAGGCACGCGCACCAAGGTTCCGGCCGGCAGCTGCGCGTGGTAGGCGTAATGCAAGGGCGCGGCGGCCAGCGGGCTGTGGGCGGGCAAGGCCACCAGCACTGGCAGGCTGTGCGTTATCGTGGCCGCAGTGGCATGGGCGGCCCGTGCATGATTGGCATCCATGTGATTGCTAGCGATCGGCTCTTGCGCAGAAGCGCCCGGCATTTGTGGGCCAGCGGCACTCACGGCTGCACATGCGCCACACCAAGCCCCTGTTTAACGGGCAAACGGCTTGCAGCGGCAAACGGATGGCAAGCCGCGTGTTGGTGCTGAACGGAAATGTACTGTGCCGCGCTCATGCTAACCACCGCACAGCGGTGATGGGTTTGCCAGAGCCTGTGCGCCGTGGGGCGCAAAGCCTGAAACGCCTGAAACAGCAGGCCCGCCATGCCGATTAGCTTTTGCGCTCGCGTACCACTTCGACACCCAATTGTTTGAGCTTGCGATACAGGTGGGTGCGCTCCAGCCCGGTTTTTTCGGCCACGCGGGTCATGGAGCCTTTTTCGCGTTGCAGGTGAAAGCTGAAGTAGGCGCGCTCGAAATCATCACGCGCTTCGCGCAGGGGCTTGTCCAGCTCGAAGCTTTGAATAGCCGCCGGCTGCTGCGGCATGATGACGCCGGCCATGGGCACAAAGCCTGGCGCTGGCTCGACCGCTTCCAGACTAGCACCGCCACCGTTGGTTTCGCCGGACGTGGACGTGGCAGTTGCAGCAGCCGCAAGACGTTTGCCGCGATCGCGTGTCAGGCCCAAATCCACAGCGGCCATCAGTTTTTGCAGGGTGATGGGTTTTTCCAGAAAAGACAAGGCGCCGATGCGTGTGGCTTCTACCGCGGTTTCAATCGTGGCGTGTCCGCTCATCATGATGACGGGCATGGTCAGCAAGTCGTTGGCAGACCATTCCTTGAGCAGGGTCACGCCGTCGGTATCGGGCATCCAGATATCCAGCAGCACCAAGTCGTAGGCGGTTTGCTTGCGTGCTTCGCGTGCCTGTGCAGCGTTTTCTGCCAGATCGACCGTGTGCCCTTCGTCATTCAGAATTTCAAAGAGCAATTCACGAATGCCATGCTCGTCATCTACTACCAGAATGTTTGCCATCGCTTTGCCTTGTATGTCCTTCTGACAATGTATGTTGCACCAATGATACAAGCAAATTGTGTGCCCATGCGCGATTCATTTGCCGCTGTTCATTCACCGCTATGCATTCACGCGCCCTCACGCATCCGCATCCCCATCGCCATGTGCCGCGCCTGCTGCTGCCGCGTCAATCGGTTGATCGTCCGCTTGTTCATCGGATTGAGCGCCCGACTGGTCGGCGGCGGGTATCAGCAGGCTGACTTGCGCGCCGGCAACTGCGCCATCGTGCATGCGGTTGCTGATGGTGATGCGGGCGTTGTGTTCGTCTGCAATTTTTTTCACCACGGCCAGGCCCAGGCCGGTGCCGCGCGCTTTGGTGGTGACATAAGGCTCGAATGCGCGTTGCAGGATGTGCTCCGGAAAGCCCGCGCCGGCATCGCTTACCGTCAGGCGCACGCGCTGCGTGGCAGGCCGCCACTGCGTTTGGATGAGCACAGGCTCGCCCGTTTGCCGGTTGGCTTGCAGTTGCGCGTCTTGGGCGTTTTGCAGCAGGTTGTGGATGACCTGGCGCAGTTGCTGCGCATCGGCCAGCACAGGCTGGCAAGCGGGGTCCAGCTCTGCCTGCACCGGCACCTGGGCGTTTTCGGCACCGTACAGTTGCAGCACGTCGCCAATCAGGGCGTTGATGTCCAGCGGCTGCAACTGCGCTGCGGGCAGGCGGGCGTAGTCGCGAAACTCGTCTACCAGCCGCTTCATGGCATCGACCTGTTCCACAATGGTGCGAACGGATCGCCCCAGGATTTCCTGCTCCTTGGGCGGCAGCTGATCCATCAGCTTCATTTCCAGCCGTTCGGCCGAGAGCCGAATCGGCGTGAGCGGGTTTTTGATTTCGTGCGCCAGCCGGCGTGCCACTTCGCCCCAGGCTTGCGCGCGCTGGGCCGACACTTCAGCCGAAATGTCTTCAAACACCAGCAGGCGCGCGCCGGGCACGGCCCCTTCGGGCAGCAGGGCGCCCCGCAGCACCAGGGTAATGGCTTCTTGCTGCAAGCCTTCGTGCGCAGGCGGGTTCAGCTCCATAGAGTGCTGCCAGTAATTGACCGGGCCTGTTGTCGGCTGCGGCTCGCAGCATTCAGCAATGGCTTCAGGCACGGATGGGTACGCGTCTGCATCGTTGGCGCTTGCGTGCAGATTGGCCTGGCCAGTGGCTGCCGTGTTGATGGATGCGGCGGCGCTGCTTGGTGTGGCGGCGCTTGCCGTCGTTGGCGCGGGCAGGCTCTGCGCAGGTGGGGCTTGCACAGGCTGGGTTTGCGCCCGGCTGGCGGTGGCTTCCAGCCCTACGAGCGCTTCGAACTGCTGCTGCACCGTTTCGCCCATGTGCTGCAAGCCCTCGATCTGCCCCAGCAACTGGCCGGGCAAGTCGGCCTGCGGCACGCGCAGAATGCGCCCTGCGCCCGGGTTGGCCGACAAGATCGTGCCATCGGGCTGCAAGACCAGTACGCCGGAGGTCAGGTTATCCAGAATGGTTTGCAGCTCCGAGCGGGATGCGTCCAGCTCCGCCATGCTGCTGCTCACCGCTTGGCGCGCATCGGCCAGCTGTTGCGTCATCTGGGCAAAGGCGCGCGTCAGTCCGCCCAGCTCATCGCGCGCATCGTGGATGTGTTTGGGTCGCAAATCGCCTTCGGCCACTTGGCGCACGCCGGCTTCCAGCAGCAGCAAGGGCCGCGCCAATTGGGCGGATATCAACGCCGCCAGCAGCACGGCGCCAAATACCGCAAGAAACAGCGTCAGCGTCAGCGTGCCAATAAACATGCGCTGCATGCCCACGCGTGCCAGCGCACGCTCCTGGTATTCGCGGTTGGCGTCTTGCACCAGCACGGCGTTTTGCAACAGGTCGGCCGATACGGGCTGCACCAGTTGCAAGACCCAGGCTTCGTTCTGCAGGCCGAACTGGGCCGGGCGCACCAAGGTGTAGGCCACGATGGAGACAGGGCTGCTGCGGCTTTGGGCCACCGGCGCATCGCCCCCGGCGGTTTCTTGCCGCTCGCCCATTTCTTCCAGCCCTTCAACGATGCTCACAACGGGCTGCTGCTTCAGCTGTTCCAGTATTTCGGCGCCAGGCGGCTGAAGGGTGGAGGTAAAGCTGGATTGGGCCGAGGCCGCAATTTGCTGCCCGGACTGGTTCCACAAAACCAGACGATCGGCGTTTTGCTGGCTGCGCAAATGGTCAAGCGTCAGCCCCATATCAAAAGCGTGCTGCGCGCTCAACACGTAGGCGGCCGCCTGGGTTTTGTTGGCAGCGTCGGTTTTGAGGGTATCGAGCACGCTTTGCCCCAGGCTCAAGCCTGCGCTCAAGGCGCGTTCGACCTTCACGTCAAACCAGCTCTCGATCGAACGCGATACGAACTGGTACGCCACCAGATACAGCAGCGAGCCGGGCACACTGGCTACCAGCACAAACACCAAGGCCAGCTTCATCAGCAGGCGGCTGCCGAATTTGCCCCGCCGCAGACCCCGCCACAAGCGCCACACCAGCCAGCACAGCACCAGGCACAGTACCGATACCGCCACGGCATTGGCCACCAGCAGGTGCTGGTAGTTGCGCTCGTACACGGCGCTGTTGGTGGCTTGCGCCAGCAAAAACATCAGAACCAGCGCGATCAGCACCATCAGGGCCATGCCTGCAATCACCGTCCAGCGGGCGGTGCGGGTGCGCCAAAAGTGTTTGAAGCCGTCCGTCATGGCTGCAACGGCAGGGCCAAGGCTTTTTCAAGCCCGCTGACGGTTTTGCCCAGATCCTTCGCGGTGAGCGGGAAGGTGCGTTCCACATCCACGCCCCAGCCGGACTGCCAGATCGGGCCGCCCTGAAAGGTTTGCCCCAGTTGGGACACATCCAGCCGCAGGCGCACACGCACCACATAGCTGCTGTCTGCCGACCACTGGTCAGCCGTGAGCACTTGCCAGCTTGAGATGCGCCGCACGCTGCCCAGCGCGGCTTCCAGGCTGTCGTGCGTTTGGCTTAACAGCACGCCGATATTGCCGCGGTGGATGGGTTCGTTGCTCACATTCACCCGCCAGCGCCGCGTAAGCGGCTGGTAGAGCACGCGCACATAGCGCTTGTTGCTATTGACCGCTTTGCTCGACCAGTACCAGCGGTCGCGTGCGGTTTCCGTCTCCAGCAGAAAATAAACGGGCACGCCGCGCTCCAGCGTTTCTTGCAAACGGGCGGGCAAGGTGAAGCGGATATTGCCGCTCATGCGCACGCCGTCTTCCGTCAGATCAAAGCGCACATCGGTAATGCCCGTGTTGGCACTTTGTTTGGCCTGGGGCCGTATTTGCGCAGCGGCTGGTTGCACAGCCAGGGCCAGCGCCACAAGCAGCAAGCCGCACAGCAGCCAATGCCCCCACCGCAGCCCGGACAAGGCACGGCGCATATCCAGCCGTTGTGTATCAAGCCGTTTTGGCAAGCAAAGCGTAGTAAAAACCATCGTGATCCAGCCATTGCGAGGCGCCCGCTGCTTGCGCGGAAGCAGAAGGCGCAGGATTTATCAGAAGGCGAGATGCCCCATTTTGCCCCAGCCCAGCGTGTTGCGACAGGGCTGCGGGCAGCAGATGCCCGGGCGCGGGCAGGCACACGGCATCGCTGTGGTGCAAAAGGAACGTGTCGATTTGCGCTTGCCCCTCGGCGCGAAATACCGAGCACGTTGCATACAGCAGCACGCCGCCCGGCCGCAGCAGCGGCCACAGGGCTTGCAGCAATTGCTGCTGCGTGCGCGCCAGTTGCTCAATGTCTTGCTCGCGCCGCAGCCAGGCAATATCGGGGTGGCGTCGCACAATGCCCGATGCGCTGCACGGAGCGTCCAGCAAAATGCCGTCGAACAATTGGCCGTTCCACCACGTGTCGGGCCGGGCGGCATCGGCCACGCATAGCCGGGCACTTAAGCGCAGGCGCTGCAAGGTATCTGCCATGCGCTCGCAGCGAGCGGCATCAATCTCCAGCGCCGTGACGTCATGATCGCCCAGCTCCAGCAAATGCGCCGTTTTGCCGCCAGGTGCCGCGCATGCATCCAGCAAGCGCCAGGCGGGTTGCGGCAGGCGGGTTTGCAAGGCCTGCAACAGCAAGGGGGCTGCCAGTTGCGCGGCGGCATCTTGTACCGACACCCAGCCCTGCGCAAAGCCCGGCAGCTGCTGCACGGGGCATGGCTGGCGCAGCAAAACGCCATGTTCGCCATGCAACACGCCTGCAATGCCTGCCGGCTGCAAATGCTGGTGCAGATATTGCGCAGGCGTTATCTGGCGGGCGTTTACGCGCAGATGCATGGGCGGCAATTGCTGCCCCGCCAAGGCAACGGTTTGCGCGCTGGCGGGGTGATCGGCCTGCAAGCGCTGCCACCACCAGGCGGGCAGGTTGAGCAGCTCCGGGCAGCCTTGCGGGCTGGCCTGGCGGCAACGCGCCTGCCACGCTGCACGCTCGCGCATGAAGGCGCGCAGGCAAGCATTGATCAAACCGGCCTGGTGCCGCATGCGCGGGTGCCGCCGCGCGGCCTCTACCGCCTGATGCGCCAGGGTAAAGTCGTTGTACTGCGGCGAGTTACCGCTGCTGCTATGCGCACCGTTGCTGCTGCCGTTGCCACCACGGCTATCGTCATCATCTGCCTGCGTGCCGGCCACCTCCACGCTCGCGCTCATGCCCGCATCGGGTTTTGCAAGGGCCGCCGCGTGCACATGCATGCTGGCGCTTGCATCCGGTTGGCCAGGTGCCGGGTTGCCCGCTTTTGCGCAGGGTTTGTCTGCGCTTGGCTGGTTAGCGGCTTGGGCGTTGGGCGCGGGCTGCTCCCACGCCAAAGCCAAGGCGGTGCACAGCAAGGCATCTGCCGCGGCTGGCGGGGTGCGGGGCGCCAATTGCTCGCGCAACCAGCGCGCCATGCCCAGTCGGCGCAATGCCTGGTAGCCCAGCGCCTGCACGCCTGCACGCAAGTGGGGCGGAACCTGTTCCAGCACCGTTGGCGCGCTATGGCCTTGCAGCACCGCCTGCACCATGCGCGCCGCCTGTTGCAGTTGCTGCCACAACGCAACGCGGCCAGGTGCCGCCTGCCGCGCCGTGCCGGGTGGCGTGGCTGCGGTTACTGCTGCGGTTGTGGCGGCCATGGGTTTGGGCGGCTTTTTGGCGCCCGGCGCCTGGCCTGCCTGCTGCTTGTGCTGCCCGCGCGGGGGGGTGCTTGGTGTCATGGTGGCTGTCTTTGCAGATAAGAAAGGTCTGTGCTGCACCAGGCAACACAGACCTTGTTGTTTACCGGCTCGCCGCTTGCACGGCCTGCACGGCTTGCATTTGGCCGTTTGGCGGATGCGCAAGCGCTGCGGCTTACGCATCGGCGGCAAGCCTTGCAGGCGTTTTATGCGCCATGGTCGGCAGAGGCGGTGGCCGCATCTGCGTCGTCCGCTGCATCTTCTGTGGCAGACATTTCCAGCGCTTCGGCCTCGGCAATGGCGCGACGCTCGGCCTCGTCCATTTCGTCTTTGGCCTTGCGCGCTTCGTGGTAGGCAAAGCCGGTACCTGCCGGAATCAGGCGGCCCACAATCACGTTTTCCTTCAGGCCGCGCAGTTCGTCGCGCTTGCCCATGATGGCCGCTTCGGTCAGCACGCGCGTGGTTTCCTGGAAGGATGCCGCAGAGATGAAGCTGTCGGTCGACAAGGACGCCTTGGTAATCCCCAGCAACAGGTTGGTGTAAGTGGCCGGGATTTTGCCTTCGGCGCGCAGGGCGTCGTTGGTGTCGAGCATTTCGCTGCGCTCCACCTGTTCGCCGGCGATGTAGCTGGAATCGCCGGGGTTTTCCACCACCACGCGGCGCAGCATTTGGCGCACGATCACTTCGATGTGCTTGTCGTTGATCTTCACGCCCTGCAAGCGGTATACGTCCTGCACTTCGTCCACGATGTAGCGGGCCAGCTCCTCAATGCCCAGCAGGCGCAGAATGTCTTGCGGATCGGCCGGGCCGTCCACAATGCTTTCGCCTTTATTGACCACCTGGCCTTCGTGCACGAGGATGTTTTTCTCCTTGGGCACCAGCTCTTCGTGCACCTTGCCGTCCAGATCGGTGATTTGCAGGCGCACCTTGCCTTTGGTTTCTTTACCGAACGAAACGGTGCCGGTCTGCTCGGCCAGCACGCCTTTGTCTTTGGGGCTGCGAGCCTCGAACAGCTCGGCCACACGGGGCAAACCGCCCACGATGTCGCGGGTTTTCTGGCCTTCGATCGGGATACGCGCCAGCACGGCGCCGGGTTCTACTTCTTGGCCATCGCGCACCTGAATCAGCGCGCCAACCTGGAAGCCGATGGTCACCGAATGATCGGTGCCCGGAATTTTGACTTCCTTGCCGTCTGCGTCCAGCAGTTTCACCTGCGGGCGCACCACTTTGGTTGCGCCGCGGCGTTTGGGGTCAATCACCACCAGGGTAGACAGGCCGGTGACTTCATCCACCTGTTTGGCAACGGTGAGGCCTTCTTCCACGTTCTCGAATTTCACCTGGCCAGCGTATTCGGTGATGATGGGGCGTGTCAGCGGATCCCAGTTGGCCAGCACGGTGCCGGCCTTGACTTGCTGGTCGGGCTTGATCGTCATGATGGCGCCGTAGGGCACTTTATGGCGCTCGCGCTCGCGGCCGTATTCGTCCACGATCATGATCTCGCCGGAACGGGAAATGACCACCAGCTCGCCCTTGCTGTTGCTGACGTAACGCATGGTGCTGTTAAAGCCCACGCTACCGTTGGATTTGGCTTCCACGCTGCTGGCAATGGCCGCGCGCGAAGCCGCACCCCCGATGTGGAAGGTACGCATGGTCAGCTGCGTGCCGGGTTCGCCGATGGATTGCGCGGCGATCACGCCCACGGCTTCGCCCACATTGACCAGGCCGCCACGGCCCAGGTCGCGGCCATAGCACTTGGCGCACAGGCCGTAGCGGGTTTCGCAAGTGAGGGCGGTGCGCACTTTCACTTCGTCCACGCCGGCTGCTTCCAACGCATCGACCATATCTTCGTCGAACATTTCGCCGGCTTTGGTCACAACCGCGCGTGTTTCGGGGTGCAGCACGTCTTCGGCTGCGGTGCGGCCCAGAATACGCTCGCGCAGGCTTTCCAGCACTTCACCGCCTTCCACAATGGCGCGCATGAGCTGGCCGTCGTGGGTGCCGCAGTCTTCTTCCTTGATCGTCAGGTCTTGCGTCACGTCTACCAGACGGCGGGTCAGGTAACCGGAGTTGGCCGTCTTCAACGCCGTATCGGCCAGACCTTTACGCGCACCGTGGGTCGAGATGAAGTACTGCAATACGTTCAACCCCTCGCGGAAGTTGGCGGTAATGGGCGTTTCGATGATGGAGCCGTCCGGCTTGGCCATCAGGCC
>CAYUAF010000029.1:0-16434 GCA_964442555.1 uncultured Allobrachymonas sp. | reverse complement strand
AGTACGGCGGCAACGCCATGACAGAGCCTGCCTTGCAACAGGCTTTTGCGCAAGACGTAGTGCTGTTGCAAACACTGGGCATGCGCCCGGTGGTGGTGCATGGCGGTGGTCCGCAGATTGAGTCTGCCCTCAAGCGCATGGGGCTGCAAGGCCGGTTCATACAAGGCATGCGGGTGACCGATGCCGAAACAATGGGCGTGGTGCAATGGGTGCTGGCGGGCGAAGTGCAGCAAGAGCTGGTCGGCCTGATTCATCAAGCCGGCGGCAAGGCCGTGGGGCTAACGGGGCGTGATGGCGCCATGATTCGCGCCGGCAAGCTCCAGATGTTTGTCAAAGACCAAAACGATGCAGACCAACCCGTTGATCTTGGGTTGGTGGGCGACATCACGGCGGTAGATGCGCGGCCTGTGCATGCTCTGCTGGACGCTGGCTATATCCCCGTAGTAAGCCCCATTGGCCTGGGTGATGCGGGCGAGAGCTACAACATCAATGCAGACGTGGTGGCTGCGGCGGTATCGGTAGCCTTGCAGGCCGAGAAATTGCTGATGCTGACCAATATCGCGGGCGTGCTGGATCAATCGGGCGCTTTGCTGACCGAGCTGACACCCGCGCGGATTGAGGCGTTGTGCGCCGACGGCACCATCTCCGGCGGCATGATCCCGAAAATTGCAGGCGCGCTGGATGCGGCCAAGCGCGGCGTCAAGGCCGTGCATATTCTGGATGGGCGTGTGCCGCACGGGATGTTGCGCGAACTGTTGTTCGGGCAGCCTTGCGGCACCATGATCCGATCTTGAGAGGAAAAAACATGCGTGTGTTATTGGTAGAAGACGATCAGATGTTGGCCCTGGGCATCAAGCAGGGGCTGGCCACGGCAGGCTATGTGGTGGACTGGGTGGAGAGCGCCGAAAGTGCGCTGGACGCCATGACCTCTGACAGCTTTGATGCCGCCATCATCGACATTGGCCTGCCGCAGATGAACGGCATGGAACTCACCCAGCGCATGCGCCAGCGTGGGCAAACCATGCCTGTGTTGATGCTGACTGCGCGCGACGCCCTGCAAGACCGTGTGCAAGGGCTGGATGCCGGCGCGGACGACTACATGGTCAAACCCTTTGAGTTGCCCGAGCTGCTGGCGCGCCTGCGCGCCTTGCTGCGGCGTTCGCAGGCGGCAACCACTTCGGTGCTGACGCTGGGGCCGTTGTCGATCGATACGGCCGCGCACCAGGTGCTGGTGGACGGGCAGCCGCTGGATGTCGGCCCGCGTGAGTGGACCGTGCTGCAATACCTGATGCTGCATGCGCCCAAGCCCGTGAATAAAGAAAAACTGCTGCAATCGCTCACGGGCTGGGATAAAGAAATTACCCCCAACGCAGTGGAGGTATACGTATCACGCTTGCGCGCCAAGCTGGAGCCTTATGGCATCGCCTTGCGTTCCATTCGGGGCTTTGGGTATCGGATTGAACAACGCTCCTGACGCATGCCGGATGCGTGCATGGAGCGTTGCCCTCGCCCGTGCACTTGCCTTCGGGCGCTTGCGCGGGCTGCTTGCCTGCAAGCGCAAACCGCCTGCCCCTGGTTGCCGGTAACAGCGGCCAATGCCTTGGGTTCCCTTGAATTTTTGCAGCCATGTCTTCTCTGCCAGAACATCCCCGCCAGCCCGCACCCGCGCATGCGCCGGCCAGCCCTTTGCGTGGCAATGCCGACAAGGTCAGCCCCGTGCGGTTGCAGCGCCGTTTGCTGATGCTGCTGATCGTGCCCTTGTGTCTGCTGGGCCTGGTAAGTGGCTGGATTGACTATCGCTCCGCCAGCACGGCGGCCAGCCAGCAAGACCAGCAATTGCTGCAAATGGTGCCCTTGCTGGCAGATTCCATCATCGCCGTGGGCGCGCATGCCGACGACCCGCCGGTTTTGCTGCTGGCCCCGCCTGTGGAAGAGTTTCTTAAAGAACGCAACGGCCAAGTCACCTACAAAATCTATACCCCCAAACGGCAGGTGCTGCATGGGGATGAGAACCTGCCATCGGTTGTGCCCTTGACGCGCGAGCCGGAATTTTTCAACCACGAAATCAACAACACCAACTACCGCATTGCGGTGCAGCGCGTGCCCTCTGTGGCGGGCGATGTCGTGGTCGAAGTGGCGGACTCTTCCGACCCGCGCAAGCACTGGCTTAAGCAATTGGCCATGAAGGTGCTGCTGCCCAATCTGGTCATGATTGCGGTCGTGGCCTTTTTTGTCAGCTGGGCCGTGCAGCAGGCGCTGCGGCCATTGCGCAATTTGACGTTGGCAATCGAGCGGCGTTCGCCGCGCGACCTCAGCAGTATTGACGAGCGCGGCACACCCGTGGAAATGCGCCCCGTCGTGCGCTCCCTCAACTGGCTGTTTGGCCTGCTGAACCGGCAGGCAGAAGCCCAGCGGCGCTTTATTGCGGATGCCGCCCACCAGCTGCGCACCCCCATCGCCAGCCAGCAAGCCCAAATCGAGGCCTGGAGCGAAACCATCAAGCACCAGCAAGAACAGCAGGCCAAAACAGGCAGCATGCATCCAAGCAATCTGGGCAGCCCCAATCTGCCGCAGCCTGTTGATGCAGACCATGCGGGCGCCCGCAAAGGTGATGCCAGCGACCAAGTCCGGCTGGTATGGAATGAAGCCTTGCAAAAACACATGGTGCAACTGCCGGTAGAGGAGTTGCAACGCCTGCGCTCGGCCACACGCAGAACGTCGCAGTTGGTGCACCAGCTGCTATCGCTTTCGCGGGCGGATGCCGCCGATACGCTGGAGCTGCAACAAATGCAGCCTGTGGATTTGCGGGCCTTGTGCGAAGACGTGCTGGAGCGCTACCTGGACGCCGCGGCGCAAAAGGGCATTGACTTGGGGCTGGAAGGGCATGCCGTCAGCGTGCGCGGCCACGCCTTGTGGCTGCAAGAAATGCTGGGCAATCTGGTGGACAACGCCTTGCTGTACACGCCTGCGGGCGGCGTGGTCACGATACGTTGCGGCGTGCGGGCGCAACAGCAAGCGCCAGCCAAACCGGCGGGAAAAACCTTGCCCAACCCGCTGCCCAAGCAACTGCGCCCGGCGGCTGCCGCCACCCCGGATACCGTGTACCGCGCCTTTTTGGAGGTAGAAGACAACGGCCCCGGCATTGCCCCGGCAGACCGCACGCGGGTGCTGGAGCGTTTTGTCCGCTTGCCGGGCACCAAGGCAGAAGGCACGGGCCTGGGGCTAGCCATTGCGCGTGAAATTGCCATTCGGCACCGCAGCGATCTGCTGCTGGCCGATGGCTTGGCGCACGAAGCAGGGCAGGGCTGCGGCCTGCGCATTTCCGTGCTTTTTGCAGCCGATTTGTTGCTCACATTCCATGCGCAAGATGTGCAGGCCGAACCGCCGGCACAAGCACAGCCGCAAGACGCAATGCAGCCTTTGCCATAGGCAGGCAACACGCCATACGCCACACGCAACACGCGCGGATGAGCGCCTGCCAGTAAACAACATCGGGCAAGCTGGATACCACAGCGGCTAGGCGGGAGGGGCGCTGCCGCTGCGTCCAGCATGCAAAATCCAGGCTGCTGGCTCTTTTTTCTCGTGCGTTTTTCCTTTTCACTTGGGATCAATCCCAACATCCCCTCTTGGGCTACTGCGTGCGTGGCAAAGCGAGAGTGGGTATCGCAGTAGCCGATTGCCGCACACCGCGTGCGCAATGGCTGGCGCAGCGTTGGGCGATTTGCGTTGGGTGACTTGTGCTGGCCGCTTTGCAATGGCTGTTCATGGATGTTGTGGCCCCAATCACAAACAGCCTGCTTGGGCGGCAGGCTGTTCGTTTGTAAAGGCCGGGATGCAGGCGGCGGATTTATTTCACCCAGCGCACAATCTCATCCAGTGGTTTGCGCGATTTGGGCTTGATGGCGGCTTCGGGCGCGCGGTAGCCGAACGTTGCCATGACGGAGACGCCCCATTCCGCCGGATCAAATACGCCGGCCTCGGCCAGAATGCGATTGACCTCCGGGTAGTTAAAGCCCTCAATCGGGCAAGAGTCGATACCGATCATGGCCGCCCCCGTCAGCATATTGCCCAGCGCGATATAGGTTTGCTTGCAGGCCCAGTCAAACAGGGCGCGCTCGCTTTGCAGCACCTGCATGTGCTGTTCCTGAAATTCCTTGTACCGTGCGCGGGCCTGCTCGGCCTTTTCGCCTTCCAGCCCGCGGCGCGTCATCACGTCGCGCAAAAAGTCGGAGTCGTAGCGCATGTTTTTCTTGGCCAGTATCACAAGCAGATGGCTGGCGTCATCCACTTGCGTGGTCATGCCCCAGCTTACGGGCTTGAGCGCCTGGCGCAGTGCGGGGTTTTGCACCACTACAAACTTCCAGGGTTCTGATCCCACCGAGCTGGGCGACAAACGTCCCAGTTCCAGAATGTAGTTGAAGTCTTCTTCGCTGATTTTTTTGTTGGGGTCGTAGGCGCGTGTGGATGCGCGGGTATGAAAAACATCCAGTACCTGCTGTTTGGTGATGGCGTTCATGGGTTCCTTTCTTGCAAAGTCAAAGGGCGTAAAAAAAGAGGATACGTGATGGCCGCAAACGGCTTGCCGCCCGGTGCGTGCAATGCGCGCAGCACGTACAGCACGTACAGCACGTACAGCGCGCGCGGGCCGGTCGAGGTGCCGTAGCTGGCCGTTATCCGGTCAGGCATCAGGCGGCTTTCAGGCTCTGCATGTCGATCACAAAGCGGTATTTCACATCGCTGTTTTGCATGCGCTCGTAAGCCTGGTTGATGGCGGGCATGTCGATCATTTCCACATCGGGCACGATGTTGTGCCGGCCGCAAAAGTCGAGCATTTCCTGCGTTTCTGCAATGCCGCCAATTACCGAGCCGGCAATGGCGCGCCGCCCCAGAATCATCGGCACGGTGTTGATGGTTTGTTCCAGTTCGCCAATCAGACCCACCAGCACCAGCGTGCCGTTCAAGGCCAGGGTGGGCATGTAGGGCTTCAAATCGTGGGTGTAGGGCACGGTGTCTATGATCAGGTCGAAGCGGTTGGCCGCGGCCTTCATCTGCGCCTTGTCGGTTGAAAGGATGACCTGGCTTGCGCCCAGCGTGTAGGCGTCTTGCTCTTTGCCGGGCGAGCGGGTAAACAAGGCCACTTCGGCTCCCATGGCCTTGGCCAGTTTGATCGCCATATGCCCCAGGCCGCCCAAGCCCACAACGGCTACGCGGCTGCCGGGCTTGACGCCCCAGTGGCGCAGCGGCGAATAGGTGGTAATGCCTGCGCACAGCAGCGGGGCAACGGCTTTGGTGTCCAGCGTTTCGGGCACGCGCAGCACAAAGGCTTCGCTCACCACAATGGCGGTGCTGTAGCCGCCCTGCGTGGGGGTGCCGTCGTGGCGGTCGTAGCCGGCGTAGGTGCCGGTGTGCCCCGCTTCGCAGTATTGCTCCAGGCCATGCTGGCAGGGGGTGCAGCTGCGGCAGGAATCGACCAGGCAGCCCACGCCCACCAAGTCTCCCACCTTGAACTTGGTTGCCGCCGTGCCCACGCGGGTGACGCGGCCCACGATCTCGTGGCCGGGCACCAGGGGGTAGTACTGGGTCCAGCCCCAGTCGTTACGCACGGTGTGCAGATCGCTGTGGCACACGCCGCAATACAGAATGTCTATTTCCACATCATCGGGCCGCAGGGCGCGGCGCTCAAAGGCGTAAGGTGCCAGCGGCTTGTCTGGCGCATAAGCGGCATAGCTGTTAACGGGTGTGCCCATGGCAATCTCCTTGTTTCCCTTTAAAGACAGCGACCATTGTGCGCCCAAATGCCGGAAAAGTTAAGGGCTGTTTGGCGTGCAGCGCGTGGCGTTTGAGCAAGCATTGCAATAATGGCTAGGGTCTGTTCACGCCTCTAAAAATAGTGTGAACAGGCTCTAGTTTCACAATACATCAATGCGAGGTATCTACCATGTTCAACAATTGGCCCGAGCACACAGCACACGTCAAGCAATCGTTTGGCGAGTTGGGCAAAAAACACCCCAAAATGCTGCAAGCGTATCTGGCGCTGGATCAAGCCGCTGCCGCAGAAGCATTGGATCTCAAAACCCGGGAACTGATCGCCATTGCCGTAGCCATTACCACCCGCTGCGAAAGCTGCATCAGCGTGCATGCGGAAAAAGCCTTGCAGGCAGGCGCGAGCGAAAGCGAGATTGCCGGCGCTTTGGCTACAGCCATTTCGCTGAATGCGGGCGCTGCCTATACCTATGCACTACGCGCGCTGGAAGCGGTAGAAAGCCAGCGTTGATCTTCAAGTCGGCAAGCCGGTTGCCCGGCTTGCATGCAATGGATGGAAAACACATATTCATGAAGAACGCACTGTTTCGCACTGTTTTAACGGCTGCCGCATTGGCTTGGCCGCTGGCTTCGCAGGCCACGCAAAACGTACCGACCCAGCCTGGCGCTTTGCCGCAAAAAAATGCAAAAGCCCAAGGCATATGGATTGATGTGCGCACACCCGAAGAATTCCGCACGGGCCATTTGCAAGGGGCCATCAACATTCCCGTGCAGAACATCCGCGCAGCTATTACCGCGGCCAGCCCCGATAAAAATGCGCCCTTGCACCTTTATTGCCGCAGCGGCCGACGTGTGGAGCTGGCGCTGCAAGAGCTAAAAGCCATGGGCTACACCAATATCACCAACCACGGCGGTTATCAGGAACTGTTGAACAAAGGTCTGCGTTAAAAAACATCAGCAGGTCAAAAACCGGTGTGGGGCAAACATTGGCAACAGCCGCTTTTGCCCCATCGGCCAAACGCCAGGCGGTTCGTAAAAATGCAATCAGGCAGAGTCAATCTCTGCCTGATTTCATTACAAAGCGAACCTGCGCATTGCCGGTGCCCAGTGCTGCTTTCAGGTGCTGCGTGTCGCGGATTTTGCCCGGCCGCGTGTAGCTGTATGGGGAGCTGAAACTTTCGTAAAACACCACGATGGTTTGCCCCTGCCACAGCATCACATCGCCCGCTTCGATGCGGCCGGGGCGCTGGTCATCGCTTGATAAACGACGTGGCAACTCGGCGTGTTTTTCGTTGCGCAGGTGGTCTTGCATAGTCAGCGTTAGCGGCAGCAGGCGGCGCAGTTCTTGCGCGGCAGCAGTGTCGTCCAAATCGGCGGTGAAAGTGCGCTTATCGATGCCTAGTTGCACGGCTGCTGCTTGGCTTTGCAAGTGCTTGCTCCACCCTGTCGTTTCCTTTTTCTGACGCATAGCATGCTCCTTCTGTCAGCTTGCGTTTCAATGCGGTGCTGGCATACTTGAGAGCTTCACAAAAATCAGTGCTGAATGTGCAGCAATAGGGCGAAATCATGGAAAAATTCAATAACCGAATCAAAGTTCGTTCGCTTGAATTTGGTACACCACCATTCCGTAAGTTAGGAAATCTGAGGATCGAGTTCGCCGACCGTCTCACCCTGATCGCAGGTCATAACGGCATTGGTAAATCCACCATTCAGGGGCTGGTGGCTAACACTTTTGGCGTCTCCAAAGGCATACCCAAAAGCTATTTTGGAGAACCTTTTTATGCCAATATCGAACGCATTGTCTATTTGGCATTAGAAGAGGTCACCGCAGTACAACAAGACCCTGCAGCCGCACCTACCGTGGTCGCAGATTTCGGGGGAATCACGATCCGCAAACGATGTGCAATGACCCATCGCAGTGAGTGGAAACGAGCTCGCGTTGTTCCTAGAACTATTGATAAAGCAGACAACGATCCCGTTGGACCAGATGCAAAAGTACCTTTACCAACTATCTTCTTGGGCATCAAGCGCCTTGCTTCGATTGGTGAAGCTGACGAGAAAGAAGTTGAAAGCAGTAAGATCACAATGGATGACGAAGATAAAAAGCTCATAGCCGACTTCGTTAGCTCTGTGATCCTCGGCAGCCAAGTTAATACGGATGTCACTCATCAGAACATCAAGGGTGCCAAAAAGAAAACTGTGCAGCCAGGATATGTCAACCATGACGCCTTTGCCATCTCAATTGGACAAGATAGCTTGGCGAGCATTGCCACGGCCTTGGCGTCATTCAATCGACTGAAGCGCGAACAAGGCGAGGCATACTGTGGTGGTCTTCTTGTAATTGATGAGCTCGATGTAGGATTTCATCCTCACGCAATTGATCGCCTTGTCACAGCTTTGAAAAAACATGCAAAACAACTAAGCTTGCAGATCATCGCCACGACTCACTCACCCCGACTAATTGAAGCAGTTCACCCTGAGGGCAGGGGCAACGCAAACGCTCCTGACAAGGTGATCTATCTGCTCGACACACAGCATCCACGCTTGGCAGAAGACCAGTCTCTTAAAGCGATTCTTGACGATATGGCATTGCGTCAAGACGACTCCCCCCCAATAAAAAAACCCGTGCTGTGTGCTTACTTCGAAGATCTAGAGGGCATGCAGTTCTGTGACGCACTGATACCCAGTTATAAACGGGCTGCATTGGGTCGCAAGCTGGGCGTTCAAATCAAATTTATCCCTTTGGGCGTGGGCGGCTCCAACCTCATTGGCTTGCCTGGCAAAGATCCAATCTTCAAGGACCGCCTCCTTATTGTGGATGCCGACACATCTATCCCTAAAAAGGACAAAAATCGCGGAAATACAATTAAGCTCCCCTGCCATAAAGGTGCTACTGGAGTAGATCGATCGCCAGAAAATGTGATAAAGATTTTTTTAAAAAAGGTCATTGATGCATCAAATGGCCCACTGCACGATGCCCTTCTTAGATTTAAAACCACCAATCCAACAAGCGACAAAGTACTTAATACATTTTTCGCAGACAACTCGGGCGATAGTGCACAGCGAGATGCGAGCAAAGGATGGTGGACAAATCACTGGGACCAGCTAAAAAAGTGGGGCGTATTACGCGAATGGGTTAACTGCTACCCCAAAGAAGTGGCTACTTTTGTCCAAGCCTTTGAAGAGGCAGCCTATAAAACGGCTCGCCGGATCACGACCTAATTTAGGCTGATCAGGCATCATCGCGAATCATAAGTTGCTGTAAATCATGTATTCGAACAAACTTTATACACCTCTCCGTTACCCCGGCGGAAAGGCTCGCTTTGCACCTTTGATTGCTGAAGTGATTTCTGAAAACGGGCTAACCGGGGGGCACTACCTCGAGCCTTACGCGGGTGGGGCTGGTGTAGCTCTCGCTCTGTTAATGGATGGAATGGTCAAGCACATTCACATCAATGATGTGGATGCCGCTGTTGCAGTCTTTTGGCGTGTTGCTACTCAGCAGACTGCTGCGCTTTCCAACATGGTAGCCAATGAGGCTGTAACCATAGAGGCTTGGCATCATTGGCGCGCCGTAATGCTTGGACAAGTTGCTTGCACGGAACTAGAGCGTGGTTTTGCAACGCTGTTCATGAATCGTACGAATCGCTCTGGAATTCTCAAAGGCGGAGTGGTTGGAGGTAAGGCACAAAATGGTACTTACAAGTTGGACGCCCGCTTCATGCGTGATGAACTGTGTAAGCGCCTAGAGCGCATTGGGCAGCATGCCAATGCAATTAGCGTCTATGAAGAGGATGCCCAGCTTCTGCTTCTTCGCTGCCATCAGTTCCTGCCAGTAAAGTCTTTGATCTACTTGGATCCTCCTTACTACGTCAAAGGCGCAGGGCTATACCGTAACTTCTACAAGCATGAAGATCATGAAAGCATTGCCCGTCTGCTAGGAAGCACACGCTTTCGGCGGCCATGGGTGGTTTCCTATGACAACGCTGAAGAGATCTGTGCCATGTACAGATATGCACACTCGTTTACATACGGACTGCACTATACGGCTCAGCGTCGTTATACCGGCTCGGAAGTCATGTTCTTCAGTGCCCGCTTGACGCCACCAAGTTTGGCCCAAGAGCTTGCGGCAGCTTGAACCACGAGGACTATCCAAAAATAGCTACTTCGCGTCCCGCACCAGTGCCTGGCGTTCAAGCCCACAGGCCATTCAAACAGAGCAGTCAAAAAAGCCGTTTGCGCCCGCCCAGCGCGTGGCATCAGCTATCAAAAAAGAAGCAAATGCCTGCCGACGGCTTCAAGCTGGCCTGCCTTATTCGGCGGCAAAGCGAACCTGCGCATTGCCGGTGCCCAGTGCTGCTTTCAGGTGCTGCGTGTCGCGGATTTTGCCCGGCCGCGTGTAGCTGTATGGGGAGCTGAAACTTTCGTAAAACACCACGATGGTTTGCCCCTGCCACAGCATCACATCGCCCGCTTCGATGCGGCCGGGGCGCTGGTCATCGCTTGATAAACGACGTGGCAACTCGGCGTGTTTTTCGTTGCGCAGGTGGTCTTGCATAGTCAGCGTTAGCGGCAGCAGGCGGCGCAGTTCTTGCGCGGCAGCGGTGTCGGCCAAATCGGCGGTGAAGCTGTGGTTGTTGATGGTAAGTTGCATGGTGGCTTTGGGAGCTGGCCTGTGTTAGGGCGCATCCAGTCGCCCGCCAATTGGTTACTGGTTAAGGCACCAGTTCCAACTTCATCATGATGTCGGTTTGTGCGTCGCTGCCCAAATAGAATGTGTGCTTGCCAAAGGGGGTAAACCCGTTTTTTTCGTAAAAGCGCAAGGCTCTGTGGTTATGCTCCCACACACCTAGCCAAATGTAGCGTGCTTGTTTGCTGCGGGCAATGTTTACCGCGTGTTGATAGAGGGCTTGTCCCGCGCCTTTGCCATGAAAGGCTTGTAGCACATAAATGCGCTCGATCTCGATGGCGTTGGGGTCATGCAGCTCTGTTTGCGCTTGGGAGAAATTCAGCTTTAAATATCCAGCGGTTTTTCCTTCTATTTCCAGCAAATAAAACGCCATATCTTGATTTTGCAATTCGCTGCTTAATTGCTCTTTGGAAAAGCTCTTGGCAAGATAATCTTGCATATCTGTTTCGCTGTTGCTGTCGGCAAAGGTTTCGTAAAAAGTCTGCCGGCCTATTTGTTGCAGCGCGGGCAGGTCGTCAATCGTGATATGCCGAATATGCATCATCTCTTTCTCCGTTTGAAAGGGGATTGCTGTTTCTTTGCATGCTTGCTTGCGTTTGCTGCGTAAAATCCATCGCTTTGCCAAAAGCTACTACAAGTTACAAGTGCTGGGCACAAGGAGCATGGGGCAAAGCGTATTGGATGGGGGCTTTATTCCATATCCGTTTGATTGTTTACATGAATGCCTTTGCCAATGGCGTAAAACTGCCCGCCGGCCATGTAATGCAGGGTGCGCATGGCATCAGGCGCTTGTTCAAACAGCCAGCGCCCGTTGTGGAAGATGCGCTCGTCTGCCCATGCCGATACGACTTCGCCGATGAACAAGTCATAGGTTTGCTGGTTGTGCGGTTCGGGCAGCAATTTGCAAATCATCCATGCGGCGCAGTTTTCAACCAGGGGCACGTCAAAACCGGCTTGGTAAAACAGGCCGATGCCGTCCATTTTGTTGGGGGTGCTGTGGCGGCTTTGGCTGCCCAAGCGCAGCACCATGTCGGCTTGGGCAACGGTGGGCACCTGCACGGCGAACCAGCCGCTGCGCTCGATCAGGCCGCGGGTGTAGGCGGATTTGTCCAGCACTACGGTGAGCTTGTCAAAATCCAGCGCGCATGCCCAAGATGCCGACATGGCATTGACCGTGCCACTATGTTGGGCCGAGACCAACACGGTGGGGCCGTGGTTGATGAGGCGGTAGAACTTGGGAATAGGTACGGGTTGCAGATGCATGTTCTTGTCCTTGCGGGAATCGGGCGCTATCGGCAAGCGAAGCTTTCCGCCTTATCCCCGTCGCCTTTTACATAAGTGGCTACCTTCGGATAGGCGCAGAGGGGTTGCGATTTGCCGGGAAAGGCTTTGCCGGTGGCGAGCATGTGTTCGGGCGCCTGGCCTTTTTCGCGCCAGTTTTCCAGCGCCGTGAGTGGGTCGAAGTCGTCAAGCGCGGGGCCGCCGCCGCAATGGGTCATGCCGGGCACGTTGAACAGGCGCACGGTTTCGCGGGCGTTGGGCGTGTCTTGCTGTAGTTGCAGATACCAGTCGCGCAAATCATGGGCGGAGAAGACGGGGTCGGAGACGCCTTCAAAAATGACCATCTTGCCGCCGCGCGTCTTGAAGGTGGATAGGTCGGTAGCGTCGGCATCGTTGATGCGGCCAATTTGCGCGGTTTTGGCGACATCGGTATCGAAGTTGAATGTCATGGTGTCGAAGCCGGGGGCGTGCGGCGTCATGAAGTATTGCGGCAGCGATACCGCGCCCAGCGTGATGTTGCGGGCATCGGGCGTCGCGGTTTGCGAGGCGCCGAGCTTCCAGGCGCGCCAGTCGTTGGCGTTGATGCCCGCATCGTACGGCCACGAGCTGTAAACGGCTTCGCCGCGGCTGTTTTTCGCACCGCCGAAGATGGCCTTGAGCAAGGCGACCTTTTTCTTGCCGATCTGTTTTTGCACCATCTCGGGCTTGAAGTCGCAGCTTTCCCAGGCGTTGATGATGCCGTCTTTCAAGCCGTCCTTGGCGTCGCAACGGTGCAGGATGCCTTCGGCCACGGCATCCAGATCCTGCCGGGTGAGGGCGTTGGCGAAGATTTTTTCAGCCTGCGGGTTAACGGGCGCAGCGGCCATGAATTTCTGGTTGTCCCAAGCCTGCGCGATGGCGGCGCGCGAGAGGCGGAAACCGGGGTTGCCGGCAACCGCGCCATCGAATTCGAGCGGATAGCGCATGGCGGCAAGCATGGCTTCGCGCCCACCGTTGGAGCAGCCCATGAAATAGCTGTATTGCGGCTTGGCCTGATACATGGCTTCGATCAACTGCTTGGCGGCAACGGTGACCTTGCCGATGGCGGTGTAGGCCAGATCCAGGCGCGCCTGCTGGTCCGCGCCGAATGAGCCGTCGTTACGCCCTTGATGGCCACCGTCGGTGCTGACGACGGCATAGCCGCGCTGGAGGGCGGGCGCGGCCGTCGATCCGCGAACAGGAATGCGGCCAACGGCAGGGGCGAGAAAGCCGTTCATGCCGCCGCCGCCCTGAAACAGGAATTTGCCGTTCCAGCTTTCAGGCAGGCGCGGCTGGAAGTTGGTGGCGTAGGCTTTACCGTTGGCGCCGGTGCGGCGCTCAATTTCGCCCTCCACCAGGCAATGCGCGGCAACCTGCGAATCCTGGCCAGATGAGCCGGTCATGGCGGCATTGCCATCGGTGGGCAGCGCGCCCGCTTGCACCCATTGCACCTGCGTGATGGTGGTGTTGTACAGGCTGAGGCTTTTCAGCGCGCTGCATTGCTGGCGGGCATTCTGCATCTGCGAAGCGGCAGAGGCGGCGGAGGTTGCAGAAACGGCATGGTTCTGTTCCGGCTGCTGGGCAGCGCAGGCAGAACAGGCGGCGCAGAGCGCGGCGGCGGTGCAAATGGCAAGCTTGCGGGCGGGCATGGCGTGGGCTCCTTGGTTCTTTGGCTTCAAAAAGGCCATTTGAAATTCGTACTGAAATCGTAAAGCCTTTCAGTCTGCCTGCGCCAATCGGTTCAGATAGGCCAGATAATCCGCCGCGCTTTGCTCAATCACCTGCAAGGCGGCGGCGTCATAGCCTGCGTTGCTGTCGATGGTGTGGAAGGCAAACATCGGCTGATACGCCGCATTGCAGTAATTCATCGACAATTCAAACGGGCGCAGGGCTTCGGCAACAGTATGGCCGACGGCGCCGTCTTTCGCATAGTCCTGCGCAGGCGCGCCGAGCGACACGGCAACGGCGGCTTTTTTGCCCGCCAAAGCCTTGCCTTTTGAGCCGTATGCCCAGCCGTAGGTAAGTACGTCGTCCAGCCATTGCTTGAGCAGTGGCGGGCAGTTAAACCAATACACCGGAAACTGCAACACCAGGTTTTCGTGCGCATCCACGCGCGCCTGCTCGGCGGCGACATCGATTTTTCCATCGGGATAGGCAGCATACAGATCGTGTACGGTAAAACGCTCGGGGTATTTGCGCAGCTCGGCCAGCCAGCGTTTATTGACGACCGATCCGGCCATATTTGGATGCGCAACAACAATCAGGGTTTTGCTCATGGGGTACCTCTTCACTTTCGCTTTTCAGGCTGATTGTGTTGCATTGAGTGGATGGCGGTTTCGTTGTATGCCATTTTCCAAGCTGCTTGGCAGTTATTTCAAATTCGCTTTTAAAAACTGCTCGAATTTATCAAACGGGATTTTTCCGGCCTGGTTGTCGTACAAATCCACATGGCTTGCGCCCGGCACAATATACAGCTCTTTGTTTTTACTGCCCAAAGCCTTGAACGCATCTTCGCTGAAGTAGCGCGAATGGGCTTTTTCGCCGTGCACTACCAAGGCAGGGGCGCGCAGTTCGGCGGTGCGTTGCAGAATGGGCATATTGATAAAGGACAGCAGGTTATTGGTATTCCATGCGCTGTTGGAATTAACCGAGCGGGGGTGGAAACCGCGCGGGGTTTTGTAAAAGCCGCTGTATTCGCGCACAAATTGCGGCGTGTCTGCGTTTAAGGCTGAAGGCGGCGGCAAATGCGCGGCGGCGTCGCCGAGGGTGGCGTACTGTTGCTGTGCCGAATGCCAGCGGCTGTCGGCGGCTTGCTGCTTCATGGTGTAGCGGGCTTGGGTATCGGTGCTGTCGTTATAGCCTTGCGCCATCACGCGGGTCATGTCGTACATGGTGCTGGTGGCCACGGCCTTGATGCGGGGATCGGCCAAGGCGGCATTGAGCGCGAAGCCGCCCCAGCCGCACACCCCCAGAATGCCGATGCGATCCCGATTCACCTCGGGCAACAGCCCCAGAAAGTCCACGGCGGCGGAAAAGTCTTCGGTGTTGATGTCGGGCGAAGCGGTGTTGCGTGGCTGGCCGCCGCTTTCGCCGGTGTAAGACGGGTCAAACGCCAAAGTCACAAAGCCGCGCCCGGCCAGGGTTTGCGCGTACAGGCCGCTCGATTGCTCTTTTACCGCCCCGAAGGGGCCAGAAATGGCAATGGCAGGCAGCTTGCCACCGGAGCGGTTTTTCGGCAGATACAAATCGCCTACTAGCGTGATGCCGTAGCGGTTTTTAAACGACACTTTGCGGTGGGTTACCTTGTCGGATTTAGGAAAGATTTTGTCCCACCCGCGCACCATCGAAACGGCGGCGGTCGGGTCTTGCGGTGATGCATGAATCATGGGGTGTGCTCCTAATAAAGTGCCGCCGAGAACCATAGAGGCGACCAAGGTTTTGAGTGTGCGCTGTGCGGTATGCATATATCAGCTCCTGATCAATGGGATATCTGTTATTTGTTGTTTCAAGCAAATTCTAGAAAGGCGATGGCTTGAGATTAAGTGGCAAAAACAGAAAACACCTATGCTGTTTTTTTCAAATTTCTTGAGAGTGTGATCAGATGCAGCAACGTGAAAACTACAACGATTTATATGTTTTCATGATGGTTGCGCAAACGGGGAGCTTTACAAAAGCAGCCGAGAAAATGGGCGTTGCGCAATCGGGCACGAGCCGTACCGTGCGTGATTTGGAGGCGCGCTTGGGCGTGCAATTGCTCAACCGCACCACGCGCAAGCTATCGTTAACACAGGCAGGCGAGCAGCTTTACCGTGCGGCACAAACCAGCTTCCAAGTGCTGGATCACGGTCTGACCATGCTGGCGCACTACCGCGATACGCCTTCCGGCACGGTGCGGATCAATGCCAGCCAGTACGCTATCGACCAGGTGCTGTTGCCCAAGCTGGCTTCTTTCAGGCTGCTTTATCCGGAGGTGCAGCTGGAGCTGATCAGCGAAAACCGGTTTGTGGACATCATCAGCGAACACTTTGATGCAGGCGTGCGCTTGGGCAATGAAGTGGAAGAGGGCACGGTCGCCGTGCGCATCAGCCCCGATCTTGAAATGGCGGTTGTTGCTACGCCAGAGCATCTTCGTCGCTACGGCTTTACGCAAACACCGCACGATTTGCTTCAACACCCGTGTATCGCGTATCAGTTTGCTAACGGCAGTCTGTACCAGTGGGAGTTGATGCATCAGAAAACAGGACAACTCTTCAAACACAAACCGGCAGGGCAGTATGTGGTCAGCGATTGCTATATGGAAGTGGCAGCTGCACGCTTGGGCTTGGGGCTGGCATATGTGCCGCTGGATTTGGTGGCAGAAGATATGGAGCGTGGCCATTTAATCCGTGTGCTGAAGCCGTACAGCCAATGCCTGGCTGGACAGTATCTGTATTACCCGCACCGCAATGTTTCGTCCGCTTTGAGGCTGGTGATTGATGCCTTGAAAATATAGAGCCGTGCTTGCACGCTTGGCATTGGGGTTGAGCCGTTTGGCAGAATGCTCTTTAAAAGCGGGCGGCGAGAGCGACGCATAAAAAAACCGCAAGGATTTTTCCTTGCGGTTTTTGTTGCCTGAGGCAAACGGGGAATCAGCGTTTGCTGAACTGTTTGCGACGACGGGCAGAGTGCAAACCCACTTTTTT
>CAYUAF010000028.1:0-17207 GCA_964442555.1 uncultured Allobrachymonas sp. | reverse complement strand
TTTGCCACGCTGGCACCCGCCAGCCCGACAAAGCCGATGATGCCCACTTGGCTCACCACCACCGCCGTAATGGCCGCCGCCAGCGCCAACACGGTGTAGCGCAGCAACGTTACGGGCGCGCCCAGGCGGCGGGCTTGGTCATCATCCAGGCTCAGCACATTCAGCGGGCGGTGCAGCAAGGCAAAAGCAGCGGCAGCAGCCAGCGCGGCCCAGGCCAGGTGGCGGCAGGTCGCCCAGCCGTCTTGCAACAGCGAACCACTGCCCCACACCATGATGCCCAGCAGCAAATCGTTGTAAAACGCCAGTAGCACGGCCGCCCCTGCGCCCAGCACCATATTGACGATCAGCCCGCCCAGAATCATGGTGACGGGGTTCATGCCGCCAGCCGAGGCAATCATCAACACCAGCAACATGGCCAGCACGGCACCGGCAAACGCCACCCAGAAGCTGCCAAACAACGCCGCAGCGGGCACAAACAGCGTAGCCACAATCAGGGCCAGTTGCGCGCCGCTGGCGACGGACAAGGTGCTATCAGACGCCAAGGGGTTGCGCACAATCTGCTGCAAGGCCGCGCTGGCAAGCGCCAGCAGGCCGCCGGCCAAAAAGGCCACGGCCATTTCGGGCAGCACGGCCATTTGCACGGCGGCCTGTTCCAGCGGCAAGGTGTCGGGGTGGCGCAGCAGATGCGCCCACGGCCACTGCCAGCGTGTGGCAAGCCAAGCCGTGCTGCTGCCTGCGGCCAACAGCAGCATGAGGGCAAAGGCCCAGGCGGTTTTACGGCGGGCGAGCATCATGCGGGCGGCACCATGGCGGCGTGGAGAAAGCGGGAGAAGTTGGCGATGGAATCCGGCCCGCCAAACAGCCACACGGCCGGCAGCTTGCGCACGCAGCGGGTTTTGCCAAAGCCGATGCGGTTCCAGACATAGCTGCGCGCAAGTTCCGCTTCTGTCATGCGGTGCAGGGGCGAGATGATGAGCAGGCAACTATCTGGCGGCAGTTGGGCCAGATCGGCCAGCGTGATTTGCCGGTTGCCCCAGCGGTTGCCCCGCCCCAGGTCGGACTGCTGCAAGCCCATGAGCGCAAAGGCCACATGGAACATGCTGTTGGCCGCATACATGCGCAGTGTGCGCGCATCGGCAAACTGCACGACGGCATAGCTTTTGATGTGTGGCGCTGCGGCGCGAATATCCGCCCCGTAGCCCGCCAGGCGCTGCTCGATGCGTTGCAGGTAAGCATCTGCCGCCGCGCGGTCGCCAATGGCATCGCCCATTTTGCGGGTGGCATCCGCATAGGTTTGCCAGCTTTGCTGCGGCGCGGTATTGCCTGCGTCAAATTCAATATCGTGCACGGGAATGTGCTTGGGGTAAACCGAGCGCAGGTGCTGGTAGAAGAAGTTGTCAAAAATCAACGTCATGGGCAGCTGCGCCAGCAGCTCGCGGTTGGGCTGGTAGCGTGCGCCCATATCAACTACGGATGCGGGCTGCACCGGCTCGCTGGCCCAGATGGGGTAAATGCGTTTGTCGCCCATGGCCAGCGGCGGATGGCCCATATCGGTCAGTACCGATGCCATGGCCCAGTTTGGCGTCATGACTTGCGGCGCTCCGTTTTGGCGGGCTGCCGATTGGGGTGTTGCAACTGGATGTTTTGCTGCTTGGGTTGTTGCAGCTTGGGTTGCCCTGCCCTTTGCCGGCGCGGTTTGCAAAGATTCTGTGCACGCCAGCAGCGGCAGGCACAGCAACGAGGCCAGCCAGCGCTTCATACCACGGCCACCCGATGTTGCCCGTCGGGGTGATCCAGCAAATGCAGGCGCACGCCAAACAGTTCGTGCAGCACATCGGCCTGCATCAGATCGGCCACGGGTGCCTGGCGGTACAAACGGCCGCCTTTGAGCGCAATCAACTCATCGCAAAACTGCGCGGCCAAATTGATATCGTGAATGATGAGCACGACCGTCAGCCCGCGCTCATCCACCAGGCGGCGAATCAGCTGCAAGATCTCGATTTGGTACACGATGTCCAGCGCGGCCAGCGGCTCGTCCAGCAACAAATAGGCGCTTTGCTGCGCCAGGCACATGGCAAGCCACACCCGCTGGCGCTCGCCGCCCGACAGGGTATTGACCGGCTGATCGGCAAACGGCTCAACCGCTGTCTGCCGCATGGCTTGCGCCACCACTTCCGCATCTTCGGCAGAAGGCTTTTGCAGCCAGCCCTGCCAGGGAAAGCGCCCCAGCATCACCAGCTCGCGCACATGAAAATCGGCTGCCTCGGGCAAATGCTGCGGCAAATAGGCCATGCGCCGCGCCCGCGCCTTGGCAGAAAGCGCATGCACGCTGTTGCCCTCCAGCCGGATCTGCCCGGAAGAAGGCGCCAGCTCGCCGCCCAGCAGGCGAATCAATGTGGACTTGCCCGAGCCGTTATGCCCAATCAACCCATACAGGCGGCCAGCCGGCAAAGAGCAGGAAATATCGTGCAGCAACACCTTGTTGCCAACACGGAAACTGACCGCGTCGAGAGAAAGCATAAAAACGGGAAGATGAATGCAGACGCCAATACGTGTGCGTTTGCGCAGATACATGCAAGCGCATATGCCAAGGCAAAGGCAAAAAACACCAGCGGAAAAAGCAGCCGCGAACTATATAGCAAATGAGAATTGTTATCAATATTTTCAAATAAGCCTGTTGCGTGTGTTGCTTTCCTGCCAGCCACGTTTGGCAGTCGTCGGCAGTAATTGGCAATAGTTAGCGGCACTTGGCGCTATCCGCCTTGTCGTTTTGGTGCTTTTTGTACTTTGTTTTTCTTCGGGCCGTTCGCATTCCGCATCAAATATGCGCCCTGCACGCGCCATCGCTTGCGCCGAACAGCCACGTTCCAGATATGACATGGCCGCATGCGGCATATCGCACGGCCAGCGTTTGCGCTAGCCATGCGCGGTTCAATGCCACGTCCGCAACATGCTGCGCAGGCATGGCGCTTGCAAGAGCAGGCTCCGGCGCAAGGCAGGCGATGCGGGCTATCCACAGCCACGCACGTACGCCACCGTTTGACGGTTGCCCCGTTGCATGGTTGGGATGGCAAGCACATGCTTAGACGGGTTCTGCTCCAACCCGTCCGCTGGTGCAGGCTTGAATGGGCAGGCCTAGTGCTACCTGCCGCCATTTATCGCTTGCTGTTTGCTTCGGCAGGTAATGCGCGTGGTTACCGTGGCCAGATGGCCCACAGCCACAGCGGCTGCTTCATGCGGTGCGCCAAGGCAGCCGCCTCGGGCGACCAGCCGGTAAAGTAGTCCGCCCGCACGGCGCCCACAATGGCATTGCCCGTGTCTTGCGCCAACACGAGCCGGTTGAGCGTGGCTGCCGCGCCTTGTGTAGAGAGCCACACCGGCACGCCGTAAGGCACGCTGCCGCGATCCACGGCGATGGAGCGCCCGGGCGTTAAAGGCACGCCTTGCGCGCCGCGCGGGCCGCTGGCTGCATCGGCAGTGTTGATGGCTTCTTCGCGGAAGAACACGTAGCGCGGATTGCTCCACATTGCCTCTTGCGCGCGTGCGGGGTTTTGCGCAATCCATTGCCGAATGGCATCCCAACTGCCGCCGCGCCCGCCTTGCGCAATCACCCAGCCCGAAGGGCTGCGAAAAGCGTGGTTATTGGTGCCCGCAAACGCCATGCGCACCATGCGCTGGCTGCCGTCAGGTTCTTGCACCAGCACGCGCCCGCTGCCCTGCACGTGCAGGATCATGGCGTCCACAGGGTCTGCCAGATAGAGCAAGGCTCGGCCCTGCAAGGCGGCTTGCGCTGCGGGGTCGGTGTCGATCTGGCGGCGGGTGTACCACGCGCTGCGTGGCGCGCCGCCTGCCGGTGGCGCATACAAAGGCACGTTGTAGCCCGCGCCCGGCTGCCGCCGCGCACGCAGTACCGGCTCGTAATAGCCGGTGAGCACGCCTTCGGCCTGCCCGGCGTGGCTTTCTATGCGGTAGGGTTGAAAGCGTTGCATCAGCCACTGGCGCTTGTCTTCGTCGCTGGCATGAGCCATGCGCTGCACCTCGGGGCATACGCGCTCAAACACGGGGCCGGGCTTGCGGCAGCTTTGCAACCAGGCAGGCCAAGCCTGGCCTACGGCATCATCCGTAACGCCGGGCAGCGATGACCACGCAACGGGCACCCAGCGGCTTTTTTCGCGCACGATGGTCGCGCCGGATATAGGCGGCGCAGCGGGCGTTGCGGGCGGACGGCTGGCGCAACCGGCCAATACGCCGGCAAGCAGCAATGCACCTGCCCAAAGCCGTGCGTGGCGCAGGCCCGCGCCGGACTGCGCAAAAGACACAGCAGCTGCTTGATTTGCAACGGGAAACAATTTGGCAGACGGCATGGCAACTCCCCCAATTTACTTGGCCAACCGGCTATGCGCGGCCAGGCCGAAATCGACAACACATGCAAAAAATACATGCAAAAGTATGCGGCGCATTCTCGCATCTTCAGCCGGGCATGCGGGGGGCATATGCTTTCTTTTACAAAGGCGAAACGGCACTTGCTCTGCCCTACGGCTACGACTGCGCAGCAACAGATCTTGCGGGCAGAAGCATCTTTGCGGCCTTACACAACCACGCACCAAGCAAACACGCAGCGTCCGCATGCCGTGCCTGCATCAGCGTGGATACGGGTTTATCCCCAAAGGGCAGGGCTTGCGGCCAGTGGCACAATCCCTTTTTGCTGGCGACCCATGCTTTGTTTTTTTGAAAAGCGCCGAAACAAGCAACGCCCAAGCGCACTGCCCAAGCGGCACGCCCGCGCCATAGCCCGTTTTTCCTGCACGCCATGACAGTTTCTTCTGTTTTTGCCACATTTTGCATGCGCACCGTCGCTGCGCCCACACGCCTATGCACCGCATAACACCCCCTCACAAAGAGCTGATTCTGGGCGGGCAGCGCAGCGGCAAATCGGCCCGCGCAGAGCTGCTTACGGCGCAGTGGCTGGCGCAGTCTGCCGCGCACCGCGCTATTTTTCTGGCTACGGCGCAGGCGCACGACGAAGAAATGCGCCAGCGCATTGCCCGCCACCAGCAAGACCGCGCCCAGCGCCTGCCCGGCATCCAAACCGTTGAAAGCACCGACATCACCGCCCAGCTGCTGGCGCATAGCCACAGCGATACCGCCATCGTGATCGATTGCCTGACGCTGTGGCTAACGCACTTGCACATGCCTTGGCAAGCCGCGCCTGCCACGCCGGCAGAAGCAGAAGCGCGCACCCAAGCGCTGCTGCAAGCCATTGCCGACTGCCGCGCCAGCCTGTTTATCGTCAGCAACGAAATTGGCTTGGGCGTGATTGCCCCCGCGCCCGAAACACGCCGTTTTGTAGATGCCCTGGGGCGCCTGAACCAGCGCGTAGCCGCCGTGTGCAGCCACGTGACCTTCATGGCGGCAGGGTTGCCCCTGTGCCTGAAACAACCACCGGAGAACGCCTCATGAAAATCACCGCCCCCCCGACCGAAAAGCCTTTTGAAACGCCCGAAGGCGAGCGCCGCGGCATCATCATCGTCAATACCGGCGATGGCAAGGGCAAAAGCACCGCCGCATTTGGCCTGGCCCTGCGCGCTACCGGGCGGGGCAAAGCCGTCAAGATCTACCAGTTCATGAAAGTGCCTTCGGCCCGCTTTGGCGAGCACCGCATGTTCGAGCGTTTGAACATGCCGATCGAAGGGCTGGGCGACGGCTTCAGCTGGGACAGCAAGGATCTGGAAAAATCCGCCCAGCTTGCCCGCGAAGGCTGGCAAACGGCCAAGGCCGCCATTTTGAGCGGAGACTATTTCCTGGTGATTTGCGACGAAATCACCTACCCGCTGGCCTTTGGCTGGATTGATCTGCAAGACGTGCTCGACACCCTGCGCCAGCGCCCCAAAGACGTGCATGTGTGCCTGACTGGTCGCCGCTGCCCGCAAGAAATCATCGACATGGCCGACACCGTGACCGAAATGCGCCCAATCAAACACGCGTTTGATGCGGGCATCCCCTCGCAGCGCGGCATTGAAGACTAAGGCTTGCCGCCAAGGCCACCCGCATGCACACAAGCGCCTTCATCTTGCAGGTTTGGGCTGCCGCAGCTATCGCCCTGCTGGTAGATCGCTGGCTGGGCGAGCCGCCCGTGCGCTGGCACCCGGTCGTTTGGATGGGGCGCTACCTGCAAGCCGCAGGCGCCTGGCTGCAAGCCCGTGTGCCGGCTGTCCATGCGGCAACCGAAGCTGGCACGCCCCATGCGAGCAGCACGGCCACGGTTGGCGCAACTAATGCAACCGATGCGCCCGACTACCCTTCTTTTTGGCGCGGCGCATGCGCGTGGTTGGGCGGCGCCCTGCTGGTGCTGTTGCCCGCCAGCCTGCTGCAATGGCTGCTGTGGCAACTGCCGTGGCTGGCTGGCACCGTGCTGATGGGGCTGCTGCTCAAACCCCTGCTGGCCTGGCGCATGCTGGCGCAAGAAGTGCTGGCGGTAGAGCGCGCGCTGGCGCAATCGCTGGAAGCAGGCCGCCAGCAGCTGGCCCGCATCGTCAGCCGCGACGTGCAGCAGCTGGACGCCAGCCAGATTCGCGAAAGCGCGCTGGAGAGCCTGGCCGAAAACCTCAACGACTCCGTCATCGCCCCCCTGTGCTGGTTCGGCCTGCTGGGCCTGCCCGGCGCGGCGCTGTACCGCTATGCCGACATAGCCGATTCCATGTGGGGCTACCGCGGCACCTACCGGGGCCAACGCTGGGAATGGGCCGGCAAATGGGCCGCACGGGCAGATGATGTGCTGGCCTGGCTGCCAGCCCGCCTAAGCGGGCTGGCGCTGTGCCTGCTGGGCGGCCTGCAAGGCGCAACCCGCTTGCGGGCAGAGGCGTGTCACACTCCATCCCCCAACAGCGGCTGGCCCATGGCCGCCATGGCGCTGGCGCTGAACATACGCTTGCGCAAGCCCGGCGTCTATACGCTGCATGCGGCTGGCAGCCCGCCCCGCCCTGCCCATGCCGCCCAAGCCGTGCTGCTGGGGCAACGCGCCGTTTGGTTGGCACTGGCGGCCATGCCCATTGCCACCGCCAGCTTGATAGTAGGCGCACGCGCCTGCCTGCCACACATCGCCCTGCCATGATGCAACCAGCCACGCCCCGCCACCTCTTGCCCCTGCACGGCGGCCCAGACGCGCTCGGCGTGCCCGCTTGGGATTTTTCTACCAACAGCAACGCGGCTGGCCCCTGCCCCCACACGCTGGCTGCCTTGGCGCAGGCCGATGCCTGCCACTACCCCGACCCCAGCTACAGCGCCTTGCGCAACGCGCTGGCGGCCCTGCACCAAGTCAGCCCCCAGCGCGTACTGATGGGCGCCAGCGGCAGCGAGCTAATCGCCCGCCTAACGGGCTGGTGCGCACGGCACGCGCAACACACACACGCACCGCACACGCTCAACACCGCAGGCTCCCCCGCCAATCTCCCCGCAACGCCTGCCAAGGTCTGGCTGCCCGCCCACGCTTATGGCGACTACGCCCATGCCGCGCAATTGCACGGCCTGCACACTTGCAGCAATGTGGCCGACGCCGACCTCATCTGGCTGTGCGCGCCCAGCAGCCCGCACGGCCAGGCGCTCACCCTGCCACAGCAGTGGCATGCACGCCAGCGGCTGACCACCGTAGTGCTCGACTGCGCCTACGCCCCTTTGCAACTTAGCCAAACGCCCATTGCGCCCGGCCTGGATCGCCACAGCTGCTGGCAAATTTGGACGCCCAACAAGGCCCTGGGCCTGTGCGGCATACGCGCCGCTTATGCCATTGCCCCCGAACAAGCCGATGCGCAAGCGGTAGAGCAATTGGCCGCATGGGCGCCATCCTGGCCCATTGGCAGCCACGGCGTGGCTTTGCTGCATAGCTGGTGCACGCCAGAGGCGCAAGCCTGGCTGGTGCAGGCGCGCGCCACCTTGCAACGCTGGAAGCAGCAACAACTCGCGCTGCTGCACGGCCTGGGCTGGCAATGCGCCCCCAGCGAAACCAACTTCTTCATCGCCTGCCCGCCCACCCATATCGCCCTGCCGGATCTGCTGACCCAGCTGCGCCGGCAGGGCATCAAACTGCGCGATGCCGCATCGTTTGGCCTGCCCGGCTGGGTGCGCCTGTGCGTGCACACACCGCAGGCGCAAGCTGCTTTGGCGCAGCAGATCAAGGCGCACACATAAAAGAAAAAGCCGAGCCTATGCAGTCATAGACTCGGCCATATGCGCTGGCATACAAATAATCCTGCATGCGTATACAGCCTGCATGCGGCTGGCGCAATGGATTGCGAGTGTGCGATAAGGAAAATGCGGCGAATGGGGAGATGCAAACCGGGCAGCCCCCAGCGCCGCGGTTTGTTCCCTTTTTCCCCTTCCCCGCCTTGCAAACCGTTTTCGTTTAAAACGTTTTGAAAGGGTCTGCATGCACCGCATGCCTGCCGCTTTTGATCGGCCCGCAGTCGTTACCGCTTTGATCGCCCACTGCTTGATTACGCTCTGGCGGGGCTTGTGTGGCGCTTGATGGCGCTTTATGTCATTTTGGCAGGGCCGCCTGCAACACCGCCTGCTGGGCGGCGCGCAAGGTATCACGCGTAGCCAGCGCCACTTGGCGTGCGGCAGCGGCAAAGTCTGCATGGGCCGATGCGTACAAAATGGCTCGCGAAGAATTCACGATGGCAAACGCGCTGCTGCTGATCTTGCCGCTTGCCGCATCCGCACTGCCGCGCCAGCTGGCTTGCACCGTGGCGGCGGCATCGCCGCCCTGTGCGCCCACGCCCGGTATCAACAAAGGCAGGGCAGACGCCAGCTCGCGCACACGCGCCAGCTCTTGCGGGTATGTTGCGCCCACGACCAAACCTAGCTGCCCGTTCAGGTTCCACGGCCCGCTGGCTTGCCGGGCAATGTGCTCGTACAGCAGGGGCTGCCCCGGCACATCGTGCAGGCGCTGAAACTGCAAATCGTTGCCGCCGGGGTTGGAGGTACGGCACAGCAAAAAAGCGCCTTTGCCGTGGCGTTTGAGGTAAGGCTCGAACGAGTCCATGCCCATAAAGGGCGAAAGCGTCACGGCATCGCAGCCGTAGCGCTCAAACGCCTCGATGGCGTATTGCTCGGCCGTGCTGCCGATATCGCCGCGCTTGCTGTCCAAAATCACCGGCACATGCGGCGCCGTGCGGCGAATGTGCTGCACGATGCGCTCCAGCTGTTCTTCGGCACGGTGGGCGGCAAAGTAGGCAATCTGCGGTTTAAAGGCCAACGCCACATCGGCCGTGGCATCCACAATGGCCGCGCAAAAATCAAAAATGCGGCTGGCATCACCCGCAAAAGGCGCGGGCAAACGCGCCACATCGGGATCCAGCCCCACACACAGCAAAGACTGGTTGCGCTGCTCCGCCGCGCCCAGCATGTCGAGAAAAGTCATTGCATCACCTGTTCAAATCCCATGAATCCATGCCTGCCGGCAGCAGGCCGAAAAAGTTTACGTGTCCGGCAAGCGCCGCCAGCCATCCAACGGTGTGGATCAAGCGGCGTGGCCCGCATCACCCTTGCCGCGCATTTTTTGAACCAGGTGCACCACGCCCAGCACGGCGGCACCGGCGGCAAAGCCAATGAGCAAGTTGCTGAGCGAAGACGTAACGGTGCCGAACAGACCGCCCCAGCTCAACTCCACCTCGTGCAGCCAATGCACCAGCGGCGCAATGCCGTGCACCAGAATGCCGCCGCCCACCAGGAACATGGCCAAGGTTCCCACTACAGACAATGTGCGCATCAGCCAAGGCACGGCGCGCAGCAGCCATTCGCCTACCGTGCGCGCGCCGCCGCCTTTGCGAAACAGCACTACGCCCAGGTCGTCGAGCTTGACGATGCCGGCCACCAGCCCGTATACGCCTACCGTCATGCCCAGCGCGATAACCGAGAGCACCAGCACGCGCTGCATCAAAGGCGTGCCGGCTGCCATGGTGCCCAGCGTAATGACCACGATTTCTGCCGAGAGGATGAAGTCTGTTCGCACGGCGCCCTTGATCTTGTCTTTTTCGATTTGCTGATTGACTTCGTGCGTAACCACCGCTGTCGTAGCGGGCAATGCATCTACCGCCTGCTGCGCTTTGGGGGCTTTTTTCTCTTCTTTGCCATGCAGCAGTTTGTGCAGCACTTTTTCAACGCCTTCATAACAAAGGAACAAGCCCCCCGCCATCAGCAGCGGCGTGATCAGCGCAGGCACAAACGCGCTGATGAGCAAGGCCAGCGGCACCAGAATCAGTTTGTTGATGAGCGAGCCTTTGAATACCGACCACACCACCGGCAATTCACGGTTGGATTTAACGCCCGTGACCTGCTGCGCGTTCAGCGCCAGATCGTCCCCCAGCACCCCGCTGGTTTTTTTAACCGCCATTTTGCTCATCACGGCAACATCGTCGAGGATGGTGGTGATATCGTCAAGCAGCGCAAGCAAACTGGTAGCCATGATAGGAACACTCTCCACATAAAAAACGAAAAACCGCATTGTATGCAGGCATGAAAAACGGCGCTGCTAGCCATAGGCGCAAGCGCCGCTCGCCCCTATTTCAAATTTCGAACCTCGAATCGCCCGGCTTCAAGCCGTGGCCGGCCTTGCCTTGAGCAAGGCCGGCCCCAGGCACAGGTCTTGCCAGGCTTGGCGCTTGGCCGCCGGCGTGCGCAGCAGATACGCCAGCGGGTAGCTGACCACAACGGGAATGTGCGCCAGCGCGGCCTGCGTGTCTTCGCCCTCGGGCACGGCGATGCGATGCGGCTGCCCGCGCAGCTGCCCCAGCGGCGCCATGTTGCCCAACAGGCTGCATGCTGCATGGCGGCCCAGCGCCACCACGATGTGCGGCTGCACGCGGGCGATTTCACGGCGCAACCAAGCCGTGCTTTGCAACAGCCCGGCCACATCCATGGCCTGCCCCGGCTGCGGCACGCAATGGGGCGCATGCACGCAACACCCCTGTTCTGCTTGCAAACGGATGGCTGCGGCCATATTCAACAGCAGCTTGCCTGCATCGCCCTGCAACGGCGAAGCGGCAGCGCCGTCTGCGGGCGCATCCAGCACAAACAGCCAACGCGGCGGCGCATCTTCCGGCCAGGCCGCAGGCAGCGCCTGGCCTGAAAGCATCATGGCCGCTTGCACCACGCTGGCGCGTTGCGGCACGCGCTGTGCTGGCGGTGGCGTTGTTTTGTGAGGTTGGCTCTGCGCAGCCCGGGCGACAAAGGCCTGCGGCTCCGCTTGCATGGCTGCGGTGGCCACCGGCGCACGCGCCACGGCGGCAGGCTGTGGCACGACTATCTTTTCCGGCTTGCCGGCTTCTGGCGCGGCTGTTTCGGGCGCGTCGGGCAAGTGCCAAAGCCGCACGCCCATTTCCTGCAACATGGCGCGTTGGCGTGCATCCAGTTGCAGCGAGCTTGGGTGTGGTGTGTCTGTTTCCAGCATGGATCACTCCCCCGCTGCCGCAGGCAAACGCAAACAAGCGCACGCCTGCCTGCTGCCCCAGCGCGGGTGGCAGCTTGCATGGATACGGGTACCGTCAATACGGTATGGCAATGGCCTGCGGGGCGGATCGGCTCTCGTCATCATGGGGCCAATTGTCGCAAACATTCGCCGCGCTTTGTCGTGTCTGGGCACATGGCACACCTGTTACCGCGCCGTGTGCCATAATGGCGCCCTTGCAGCGCAAAGCCTGTTGATTTTTTATTGCTTTGGGCGCTGCATTTTTGTTGCATATCTCCCTTCTTTCAGGGTCTTTGAATCGACCCAGTGGCCGCCCCCACATGCCTTGCGCCTGATTTGGCGGCCATTTCTCCAGGCTTTCTCCATACGTGCACAACACGCGTGTTGCAGCTTGCGACGCCAGACGGTGGATGTGTTTTCTCGTCTTCCGGCGTGCTGCACCAGCTTTGCCAACGGCGCTTGCTTCACACGCAACGCCATGCTGGCGCGTGTTTGCGCCCGGACGGCTCGCGGAATCCTCCGTGAATTTTGTTATTTAGAAAGCCTGTATGTCTTTGAATGATTGCGCTCCAAGTGCCAATAGCACCGCTGCCGCCCCCACCAACGCCCCCGAACCAAGCACCCAAGCCTCCGCATTCGCCCAATTGGGCCTGTGCAATGAGCTGTTGCAAGCCGTAGCCGATTTGGGCTACACCCAACCCACCACCGTGCAGCAACGCGTGGTGCCGCTTGCGCTGGAAGGCACGGATAACGACACAAATGCAAGCGCAGATGCCAACAACCACGCCCCCTTGTACGACTTGATGGTCTCCAGCCAAACCGGTAGCGGCAAAACCGCCGCCTTTTTGCTGCCCCTGCTGCAACAGCTGATTCGGCAACAAGCCCGCGCTGCCGAAGCTGCACGCCTGCAAGCCGAACAACTGGTGGCCGAAGCCCTGGCCCGCGGCGAAGCGCCGCCCAAAAAGCCCAAACGCAAAAATCCCACCAACCCGCGCAACTTCAAGCCGGCCGAGCCGGGCGCCCTGGTGCTTTGCCCCACGCGCGAGCTGGCGCAACAAGTCACGCAAGATGCTATCGCGCTGGTCAGGCACGTGCGCGGCCTGCGCATTGCCGCCGTAGTAGGCGGCTTGCCCTACGGCGTGCAAATTGCCCGCCTGCAAAACGCCAATCTGATTGTGGCTACCCCCGGACGCCTGCTAGACCTGCACCGCAGCGGCCAATTGCGGTTGCACACGGTGCAAACTCTGGTGCTGGACGAAGCCGACCGCATGCTTGACCTCGGCTTTGCCGATGACCTGGCAGAAATCCACCAACTCTGCGCCCAACGCCAGCAGACCCTGATGTTCTCGGCCACCTTCGCCCCGCAAGTGCGGCAGTTGGCCATGGGTGTCATGCGCCAAGGCGAAGCGACTCGCCAAGTCAATATCGACACGCCGCAGCAACGCCACACCAACATCACGCAAAAACTGTATTGGGCCGACCACGCCGCGCATAAACGCGCCCTGCTCGACCACTGGCTGCGCGACCCCGCAATCGACCAAGCCATCGTCTTTGCCAGCACGCAGATCGAATGCGACGCACTGGCGACCGACTTGCAGCAAGCCGGCTTTGCCGCCGTGGCCCTGCACGGCGCCTTGCCGCAAAGCCTGCGCAACCGCCGCCTGGGCGCGCTGCGCGACGGGCGCATCCAGTTTCTGATCGCCACCGATGTGGCCGCACGCGGCATTGACGTGCCCACCATCACCCATGTATTCAACTTCGGCCTGCCCATGAAGCCCGAAGACTACACCCACCGCATTGGCCGCACAGGCCGCGCCGGGCGTAGCGGCCTGGCCATTACCTTTGCCGAATGGCGCGACCAGCGCCGCATGCACGCCATTGAACAGCACACGCGCCAGCCGCTGCAAGCGGAAGTCATCGCAGGGCTTGAGCCACGCGCGCGCCCCAAAGCCCCGAGCCGCTCGCGCAAATACGCAGGGGCGGCAGGCCGCCCGGCTGGCCGCAGAGAAGGCGGCAAAGGCCCTTATGTCCGTACCGAACGCGGCCGCCACGCGCACCCCTTGGCAGAAAGCCAGCGTAAGCCGTCTCGCACAGCAGGTGCGCCGGCTGCCGCCAAGCGCCGGCCAGAGCCACAGCACCGTGCGGCACGCCATGCTCCTCGCCATTCAAACGCGTACGTTAATCATTGATATATAAAAAACCTTAAAAAGAGTAGGCCACCTTCATTTCTTTTAAAATTTAAGTTTGTCATATAACGTTTCCGTGTTCTATATGCTAACCACACGCTTGCAAGCTCATCCTGTTCATGCAGCCGCCTTGTCGATTCTGGGCTTGGTTGCGCCCGCCGTGCACGCGCAACCCCCTGCACCAACGGCTCCCGCAACCGCAGCGCAAAGCCAAACGCCTATCCGAGGTTCCAGCGTCATATACAGCGTCAAACAGGGCGACACCATGCAGATCGTTTGCAAGCGGTTCAGCATCGCAGCAGCCGAATGCCCGCAAATCGCCTACTTCAACAAATTGGAAGGCGAAAAGCTCCCGGCGCCAGGCACCAACGTTTATATTCCGCTCACCCTGCTGCCCTCCAAACCCCAGCAGGCGCGGCTCAAACAAACGTCCGGCAATGTACAAATCAATGGGCAACGTGCAAATGCCGGTGTCTATTTGAACGAAAACACCCGCATCACGGCAGAAGCAGATAGCGCGGCTGTTGTCGAACTGGCCGACGGCTCGCAACTCAAGGTTCTGCCCTCATCCATTGCAGACATCGTGCACAGCCGTACCTATACGGCCCCGACAGAAAACGGCAGCGGCAAACTCATGCACTGGATTGGCAGCAAAATCCGCATCGTGCAAGGCGCTATCGAAAGTGCCGTCAAGAAGAAAAATACGACCGAAGCCAAGCAAAAACCCGTTGAGGTAGAAACCGTTACCTCGCTGATCGGCGTGCGTGGCACACAGTTTCGCGTTGCTGCGGCCGATAAATTCGTGCCCTACGACCGCGCCGAAGTGCTGGAAGGCAGCGTCAGCAACCTCAACACCTGGAAGCACACTGAAATCATCCTGAATGCAGGCTACGGCGCCGTAGTTGACCCCAACCGCACCGACATGCAGGCCACCGCCCTGCTGCCCGCCCCTGCTGTGCCCGAAAAAGGCCAGATTCTGCGCCGCCCCATTGCCAACTGGTCTTTCAAGCCGGTTGCTGGCGCAGTGGCCTACCGCGTCACGGCAGCCAGAGATGCCAATTTTGAAGCAATCACCTATTCCGAAAAGACCACCGCGCCACAAGCCGACATGAGCCGTCTGCCAGACGGCGTATGGCATATCCGCGCCCGCGCCATTGATGCGCACGGCCTGGAAGGGCGCGATGCCGCCAGCACCATCGATCTGCGCCCGCCAGCATGGCTTTTGCGTAACGCATCGGTACAAAACATTGGCGGACGCCTGCATCTGTTGTGGACGGCTATTGCCACGGCCAACTTCAAACCGCTGCCCGGCACAACCGAAGTCACGCTGGAAATCGCACGCGACAAAAACTTTGCCGCCCCGCTGGCCAAACTGCAAACCACCGACCAAAGCATGCAACTGCCCAGATTGGGGCTTGGCCGCTACTACCTGCGCATGACTGTTAATAACGATGCCATCAAAAACAAAGAGCACCAACTCTTTACCCTTGACATCCCCGCGCACACTCAAGGCCTTGGCTACAACCTGCTGCTGCAAGAAACAGTGCTGCAATAATCGATCGCTTGATTGCCTTGTTATTGCAATCCAATTGATAAATACCAACGGCCATATACCCTCTACAGGTATATGGCCGTTTTAACTACGCTTAACGCTTTACTAAAACCGGCTGGTGGTCAGAATCAAGCGTTTGTTTTTTCGTTGAGTACCTGCGCCATCGCCTGGCAAACGTACTCCACGTTGCCGCTATTCAGTGCAGCAACGCACATACGCCCTGTATCAGTGCCGTATACGCCAAACTCGCTGCGCAAACGCCCCATTTGTTCTTTGCTCAAGCCAGAGTAGCTGAACATGCCGATTTGCTGCGTGATGAATGACATATCGCGCTGCACGCCCGCTGCTTTCAAGCCTTCGACCAGTTTTTCCCGCATCTGCTTGATACGTACGCGCATGGCGCCCAGCTCTTGCTCCCATTGCTGGCGTAATTCGGGGGTATTGAGTACTGCCGCAACAACAGACGCGCCGTGAATAGGCGGGTTGCTGTAGTTGGTGCGAATCACGATTTTGAGTTGGCTGAGTACGCGGGCTGCTTCCTCTTTACTACTGCACACTACGCTGAGCGCGCCTACCCGTTCACCGTAAAGGCTGAAGCTTTTGCTGAAGGAAGAAGAGACAAAGAAGTTCAAGCCGGCAGCCACAAACTTGCCAATGACGGCACCATCTTCCGCAATACCGTGACCAAAGCCCTGATAAGCCATGTCGAGGAAAGCCACCAGTTGTTTGGCCTTGATGACGGCAACCAGTTGGTCCCACTGCTCCGGCGTGATGTCGTAGCCCGTGGGGTTATGGCAGCAAGCGTGCAGCACCACGATGCAGCCGGCTTCAGCCGCCTGAAGACTATTCAACATGCCCTCAAAGTTCACACCGCGCTTGTCAGCATCGTAGTACGCATACGTTTGAACGTTGAAGCCGGCGTTGCTGAACAATGCACGGTGGTTCTCCCAACTGGGATCACTAATGAGCACCGTGGCATTGGGATTGATTTTTTTCAAAAAGTCGGCCCCGATTTTGAGCCCCCCGGTGCCGCCCAGCGCTTGCACGGTGGCTACGCGCCCTTCTTGCACCACAGCGCTATCCGCCCCAAACACCAGGGATTTAACGGCGCTGTCATAAGCGGCAATTCCGTCGATCGGCAGGTAGCCGCGTGGGGCAGCCTTGTCCATCAGGGCTTTTTCAACCGCTTGCACACAGGCCAGCAAGGGCAATTTGCCCGTGTCGTCAAAGTAGACGCCTACGCCCAAATTGACCTTTTTGGGATTGGTGTCGGCGGCAAATTGCTCATTCAGACCCAGGATCGGGTCCCGTGGAGCCATTTCAACAGCAGAGAAAAGAGACATGGCAGTAATCCTTGCTAATCAAAAAATAAAAGGGTTATAAAAAACGTCCAAAAGCATGCGCCCGACTTAGTCGTTTCCACCCAAGAAGGTGCGCAACTTGTCGCTGCGGCTGGGGTGTTTGAGTTTGCGCAGTGCTTTGTGCTCGATTTGGCGAATGCGCTCGCGCGTTACGTCAAACTGCTTGCCCACTTCTTCAAGCGTGTGGTCGTTATCCATTTCGATGCCGAAGCGCATGCGCAGCACTTTGGCTTCGCGCGGCGTCAGGCCGTCCAGAATATCTTTGACCACATCACGCAGGCCCGCTTGCATGGCGGCATCAACGGGCGCCGTATTGGCGCTGTCTTCGATGAAATCGCCCAGATGCGAATCGTCGTCGTCGCCAATAGGCGTTTCCATGGAGATTGGCTCTTTGGCGATCTTCATGATCTTGCGGATTTTGTCCTCCGGCATGTCCATCTTTTCGGCCAGCAGGCCGGCATCGGGCTCGAAGCCGAATTCCTGCAAGTGCTGGCGCGAGATGCGGTTCATCTTGTTGATGGTCTCGATCATGTGCACCGGGATACGGATGGTGCGTGCCTGATCGGCAATGCTGCGCGTGATGGCCTGGCGGATCCACCAGGTGGCGTAGGTGGAGAATTTGTAGCCGCGGCGGTATTCGAACT
>CAYUAF010000027.1:13139-17307 GCA_964442555.1 uncultured Allobrachymonas sp. | reverse complement strand
CGATGTGCAGCGTGCCGCCGGTGTGGTAGCCGCGCGTTTCGGCCAGCGCCAGCGTCTCCATCACCACGCCCTGGCCGGCAAAGGCCGCATCGCCATGCACCAGCAGGGGCAACACGTGGTTGCCTTGCGGATCGCCACGGCGATCCAGCCGGGCACGCACGCTGCCTTGCACCACGGGATTGACGATTTCCAGATGCGAGGGGTTGAACAGCAACGTCAGGTGCAGCGGGCCGTTGGGCGTTGCCACGTTGGAGCTGAAGCCCTGGTGGTACTTCACGTCGCCGCTGGAGAGTTTTTCGGGCGCGGTTTGCTCGAATTCGGCAAACAGGTCTTTGGGCAGCTTGCCCAGCATATTGACCAGCACGTTCAGGCGCCCGCGGTGCGCCATGCCGATGACCACTTCTTGCAGGCCGCGCTTGCCCGCTTCGCGCACCACTTCGTCCATGGCAACGATGAAGCTTTCGCCCCCTTCGAGCGAAAAGCGCTTTTGTCCCACGTATTTGCTGTGCAGAAAACGCTCCAGCCCTTCGGCTGCGGTCAGGCGGTCAAGAATGCGCACTTTGTGCTCGGCATCCAGCACGGGCTTGGCGCGGCTGCTTTCGAGCTTTTGCTGCCACCAGCGTTTTTGGTTGAAGTCGCTGGTGTGCATGAATTCGGCACCGATGCTGCTCGAATACGTTTCGCGCAGGGCATTGAGCAAGTCGCGCAGCGACATGCGCTCTTTGCCGAAAAAGGTGTTGCTGGTGTCGAAAACGGTTTCGAGATCGGCGTCGGTAAAGCCGTAAAAATCCAGCTCCAGCTCAGGGATAACGGGGCGCTCGGCGCGCTTCAGGGGGTCCAGATTCGCCCAGCGGCTGCCCGAGTTGCGGTAGGCCGCAATCAATTGCTGGGCGGCCGTGCGTTTGCGGCCAATATCGGTGTCCTGATTGGCGTATTGCACCTGGGTGCGGCCTTGCTTGGCACGCTCGGCAAAGGCATTGACCACGGGCTGGTGCGCCACGTCTTTGCTGTTGCTGCCATCGGTAGCGGGCAAGTGCTGCAAATTGTCGAAATACTCGCGCCAGGTCTCGGGCACGCTGCCCGGGTTGGCAAGGTAGTTTTCGTACATCTCCTCCACATAAGGGGCGTTGCCGCCAAACAGATAGGTGTTGGAGCGGTATGTGCTGTAAACCGTGGGTTCGCTCATATGCTGTGGACTTTGCTTGGTTCAGAAAATCAGATCGAAAAAAGGGCAGGCAGCCTGCTTCCGGTCAATCAAAAAGGAATAGGGCCAGCGCCAATACGGCAAGCACTTTCTGCGCTTGCCGTGTCAGGGTCTGTTCACGCTATTTTTGGACGATGCGTTGCGCTTGAAAGGTCACTCGCCAAGACGCCAGCCGCCGCCAAGGTGCGATTCTTGGCCAGGCTGGCAACGCAGGTGATGGCCTTTTGGGCGCAACCCGAAGGGAAGCAGCTTGCCAGAGCGCCACTCTTTGTTGTGCTTCTTGTGCAGACACCCGGTCTGCCCTGCGGCGCACGCCTCGATGGGCACTCTGGCAAGCTGCTTCGCATGATCAAAAATAGCGTGAACAGACCCTAGTAAAAAAACAGAAGCCATTGTGCCATTTTGTACCGCCACATGAGGCCTACAGACAGTAGGGGTTTAAATGGAGATCGCGCGCGCCCATGCTGCTGCCCCCTCTTTGCGCCCCGCATGCCGTATCGGCACACTGCCTGGCCTGCCGCCTGCCCCATCAGACCGGCCAGCGGGCGCTGGCGTGGGCATGGGTTTGGAATAGGCGCTGGAAGAGTGGCTTGCGCCGGCGCGGGGGCGGTATGGATAATTGCGGCACATGCATGCACCCACCGGGCCGCGGCCCAAGCCGCGACTCGTGCCGCTGCCCGCTTGGCTGCCGCCCTGCATATTGCTGTTTGCCATACAACATCCCTTGCCCCTGCCGTGAATACCCCCGCACCGCCCGCTGGCGCAACCGCCAAGCGGCCCCCGTCGCCCATGCAAAAAGCCCTGCACAAGCTGGGGCTAGTGCGGCCCATGGACTTTGCCCTGCATGTGCCCCTGCGGTATGAGGATGAAACCCGCATCGTCAAAATCCGCGATGCGCGGCCGGGCGACGTGGTGCAGATCGAGGGCACCGTCAGCGCCTGCGAAATCAGCTACCGCCCGCGCCGCCAGCTGGTGGTAACGGTGCACGACGGCAGCGATAGCGTCACGGCCCGCTTCTTTCACTTTTACCCCAGCCAGCAAAAAACGCTGGCCGAAGGCAATCGCGTGCTGCTGCGGGGCGAGATCAAACACGGCCTGATGGGCGCGGTCATGCTGCACCCCTCTTTTCGCGCAGCCGGCGGCGAGCTACCCGATGCGCTCACGCCCATCTACCCTTCGTCGGGCAAGCTGCCGCAGGCCTATTTGCGGCGCGCCGTGGTCAATGGCTTGCAGCAGGCACAAAAAACCGGTTTGCTGCAAGAGACCATTCCGCCCCAAGCCTTGCAGGCGCTGCACGAACAGCTGCGGCAGCCGCCCTGGCCCTTGCAGCAGGCGCTGCACTACCTGCACCACCCGGCACCCGATGCGTCTGTAGCCGCGCTGCAAGACCACAGCCACCCCGCCTGGCTGCGCCTGAAGGCCGAGGAGCTGCTGGCTCAGCAGCTTTCGCAGGCCCAGTCCCGCCTGGAGCGCGAAGCACGGCACGCCCCCGCCCTGCCCGTGCGCGCCGGCGGCCTGCACGAAAAGCTGCTGGCCGCCCTGCCCTTTGCCCTCACAGCCGCGCAACGCCGCGTATGCGAAGAAATCGCCCGCGACTTGCAGCGCAACATCCCCATGCACCGCCTGCTGCAAGGCGATGTGGGCAGCGGCAAAACCGTGGTGGCTGCGCTGGCGGCCACCATTTGCATCGATGCCGGCTGGCAATGCGCGTTGATGGCGCCCACCGAAATACTGGCCGAGCAACACTTCAAGAAACTGCTGGACTGGCTCACCCCGCTCAACGTGGGCGTGGCCTGGCTCACCGGCAGCCAAAAAACCAAAGAGCGCCGCGACATGCTGGAGCGCATTGCCAACGGGCAGGCGCAACTGGTCGTAGGCACCCACGCCGTGATTCAAGACAAGGTGCAGTTTCACAAGCTGGCGCTGGCCATCATCGACGAGCAGCACCGCTTTGGCGTGGAGCAGCGCCTGGCACTGCGGCAGAAAATGGCTGCCGCGCCCGAAGCGCCACCCGCCGCAACAGCCAACACCCGACAGCAGCAGCAACAACAGCAAGAGCCGCATCTGCTGATGATGAGCGCCACCCCCATTCCGCGCACGCTGGCCATGAGCTACTACGCCGATTTGCACGTCAGCACCATCGACGAGCTGCCGCCGGGCCGCACGCCGGTGCTGACCAAACTCGTCAGCCAGCAGCGGCGCGACGAAATCATTGCCCGCATGGGTCGCCAAATCGCCGAAGGGCGGCAAGTCTATTGGGTATGCCCGCTGATTGAAGAAAGCGAAGCCATGGACTTGCAAAACGCCACGCAAACCTGGGCCGACCTGCAAGAAGCCCTGCAAGGCGTGCACACCCCCCAAGGCACGCCGGTGCAGGTAGGGCTGCTGCACTCGCGCCTGCCCGTGGCCGACAAAAAAGCCATCATGGACGCTTTTGCGCACAACCGGATGCAAGTGCTGGTCAGCACCACGGTGATTGAAGTGGGGGTAGACGTGCCCAACGCCAGCCTGATGGTGATCGAACACGCCGAACGCTTTGGCCTAAGTCAGCTGCACCAGTTGCGCGGCCGCGTGGGCCGGGGTGCAGCGGCCAGCGTGTGCGTGCTGCTGTACGCCACCAACGACGCAGGCCGCGTAAGCGACACCGCCAAAGACCGCCTGCGCGCCATGATCGAAACCACCGACGGCTTTGAAATCGCGCGACGCGACCTGCTCATCCGCGGCCCCGGCGAGCTGCTGGGCGCACGCCAAAGCGGCACGCCGCTGCTGCGCTTTGCCGATCTGGAGGAAGACGCCCCGCTGCTGGATTGGGCATCGCACTGGGCACCGCTGATTTTGCGCCAGCACCCGCAGCTGGCCGCGCGTCATCTGGAACGCTGGCTCAGCCACAAAGCGGAATTTCTGAAAGCCTGACACGGCAAACGCGCCGGCGCTGGCGCCCCCGCTCTCCTTGCAGCCCTTGCT
>CAYUAF010000027.1:0-13039 GCA_964442555.1 uncultured Allobrachymonas sp. | reverse complement strand
CTGACACGGCAAACGCGCCGGCGCTGGCGCCCCCGCTCTCCTTGCAGCCCTTGCTGCGCTACTGGAACACGGAATACGGAATGCGGAATACAGAATGCGAAATTGCCGCTGCCCGCAGCAGTCGCCCCTTCCTACAGCACGCCGTCAGCCTGCGTGCAAATCCTGGCGCTGCACGCCTTGCGCCGACATGGCAAATACCTGGTCGGCCAAAGCGCGCGCCTCGTTCAGATTGTGCGTAACCAGCAGCGCCGTTTGCCCGGCCTGCCGCAAAATGGCGCGCACCTCGGCCAGCAGGTGCTGGCTGGTGGCGCTATCCAGGCTGGAGAAAGGCTCGTCCAGCAACAGCAGGCGCGGGCCGGGGGCCAAGGCTCGCGCCAGGGCGATGCGCTGCTGCTGCCCGCCTGACAGTTCGTGCGGATAGCGCCCGCCCATATCGGCCAGCCCGACCAGCCGCAGCATATGCGCCACCCGCTCGGCCCGCTGGGCGCGCGTGAGCGTTTGCAGCCCAAAAGCAATGTTTTGCGCCGCGCTCAGATGCGGAAACAGCGCATGCTCCTGAAACACCATGCCCATGCGCCGCCGCTCGGGCGGCACGTGCACCGTGGTGGAAGACAGCAGCTCATCCCCCAGCCGGATGTGCCCGGCCTGCACCGGCTCGAACCCGGCAACGGCTCGCAGCACCGTGGTTTTGCCACAGCCGGACGGCCCCAGCAAAGCCACCGTTTGCCCAGCCGGCACGTGCAAGGAAAAATCCTGCACCACCGCCTGCCGCGCATCCGGCGCGCCCACGCGGCCATCTGTGCCATACGCTACGCACAGCTGGTCGATATGCAGCGCAACAGATGCGGGCGGCGCAGCATGCGCCAGTGCGTGTGCATTTGCTTGCGCCGGGTCTGACGCCGCAGTGGCCGATTGCATATGCGTTACATCGGCTGCGGTGGCCTCGCTGTGCGCAGCGGCTGGCAGGGTGTGTGTTGTGTTTGTCATCGTCATGATTGTGCCGCCTGCTTCACCACATGGCGCTCTTGCTGCACCGCCAGCCAGATGACCGGAGCAATGCCTGCAACCACAATCGCCAGCGCGGCCAGCGCGCCTTCTTCGTACGTGCCGCGTGCGGCCTCGGCGTACAGCAGGGTAGAGAGCGTTTCGAAATTGGGCGGACGCAGCAGCAGAGTGGCGGGCAGCTCTTTCATCGCATCCACAAACACCAGCATGGCGCTACTGGCCAAAGCCGGGCGCAACAGGGGCAAATGCACGCGCCACAGCACGCCCGTGGAGCCTTCGCCCAGCAAGCGCGCGGCCTGCTCCAACGCAGGCGGCTGGCGCAGCAGGCCAGACTGCACACCGTTGGCGGCAATCGCCAAAAAGCGCAGACTGCACCCCAGGCAAAGCCACACGCCCGCCATCATCAGCGGCAGGCCGGACAAGCCCAGCCCGTCCGCCACCCAGGCATCTACCCGCAAGGCGGGCGGCAGCAAGCCAATGGCCAACACGGTGCCCGGTATGGCATAGCCCAGGCTGCCCAAGCGCACAGGCCAGGCAGGTGGTCGGGCCGATTGCATGCCCTGGCGCGACACCCAGGCCACCAGCAAGCCCGCCAGCACGGCGCACACGGTGGCCACCACCGCCAGCAGCACGGTGTTGCGCACGCTCAGCCACAGCTCTGGCGAGATGGAGCCGGCATACGCCATGCGCTCCCACGCCTGATGCAGCAAGTAAGCCGCCGGCGCGGCAAACCCCAGCAGCACGGGCAGTGCCACCCCCGCCAACATCAGCCAGGCGGCCACGCCGCGCAAACGCCTCGGTTGCATATAGCCGCGCCCCTGCACGCTGGCAAAGCGCAAGCGCGCGCGGCCATGCTGCTCCAGCCCGATGAAGAGCAGCACCAGCAACAGCATGCTCAAGGCGATTTGCGCCGCGCCCGCCAGGTCGGAGCGCGTAACCCATGTGGTGTAGATGCTAACGGTGAGCGTGTGCACGCCCAGAAATTCGGATGCGCCAATATCGTTGAGCGTTTCGAGCAAGGCCAGGCTCAAGCCCACGGCCAGCGCGGGCCGCGCCAGCGGCAGCACCACACGCCAAATCACCTGCCAAGGCCCGCAGCCCAAAGAGCGTGCAGCCTCCAGCAAGTGGCGGGATTGCGTCAAAAACGCCGCGCGCGCCGACAAATACACATACGGATACAGCACCAGCCCCAACAGCACGATGGCGCCGCCCAGCGAGCGGATGTCTGGCAAGCGCCACTGCCGGGGCGATTCATACCCCAGCACGGCGCGCAAAGCCGTCTGCAAAGGCCCGATCGGATGCAGCAAGTCGGTATACACAAAAGCGATGATGTAGCTGGGCATGGCCAAGGGCAGCAACAAGGCCCAGGTAAAAATTTTGCGCCCCGGAAAAGCGTAGGCCGTAACCGCCCAGGCCGTGCTTACGCCCAACAGCAAGGCGATGGCGCCCACGCCCGCCAGCAAGGCCAGCGTGTTGCGCGTGGCATCGGGCAGCACGTGCTCCAGCAGGTGTTGCCAGTGCCCGCTTTCGCCTTGCAGCGCCGCCCAAGCCAAGGTCAGCACCGGCGCAACGGCCAGCGCCACCACGGCAACAGCAGCCGCGCACCAAAACCAGCCGACGCTGCGCACGCGCAGCGTCAGATTGCGCCAGCCAAACGCCCGCAGGGCGCACAAGCGCCCTGCACGGTGTGGATGGGAATGCACGGTAGCGTGCTTAGCGGTCAAAGCCCACCTTGTCGATCAACAGGCTGGCTTTTTGGCGGTTGCGGGCAATCTCGACCAGCGACGTGGTGTCCGGCTTGATTTCGCCAATGTTTTGCGCAATTACAGGGTCAATCGCCACGCCTTTGCGCACGGGATATTCGTAGTTGGACTGCGCGTACATCTGCTGCGCCTTGGGCGATACCAAAAACTCCAGCAATTTCACGGCTTGCGCCTTGTTGGGCGCGTTTTTAGCTACCGCTGCGCCACTGACATTGACGTGCGTGCCTTTGCCGTTGGCAAATGTCGGGCGGATGACCTGGATCGCATCGCCCCACTTGCGGTTGTCGCTGCCGGGTTCTGCCGTTTTCATGCGGCCCACGTAGTAGGAGTTGGCCACACCAATGTCGCAAATGCCGCCCAGAATGTCGCGCGCCACGTCACGATCGCCACCGGCGGCCTTGCGCGCCAGATTGTTTTTCAGCCCCGTCAGCCAAGCTTCGGTTTTGGCTTCGCCGTGGTGCGTGAGCATGGCGGCAACCAAGGCCGTGTTGTAGGGGTGCTGGCCCGCGCGGATGCAGACTTTGCCTTTCCAGCGGGGGTCGGCCAAATCTTCGTAGCGCATATTGGCCGGGAATTTCTGGTCCTTGTCGGCATACAGCACGCGCGCGCGCATCGACAGCGCAAACCATTGGTTATCCGCGCCGCGCAAATGCCCGGGAATGGCGGCATTGACCGTTGCGGATTTGACAGGCTGCGTCACGCCGGCCTGCACCAAGTCCAGCAGGGCACCCATGTCCACGGTCATCAGCACATCGGCGGGCGAACGTTCGCCCTCGGCCTTGACGCGCTCCAGCAAGCCGTCTTTGACGAAAACGGTATTGACCTTAACGCCGCTTTGCTCGGTAAACGCATTCAGCAGGGGCTGAATCAAGCCCGGCTCGCGCGTGGTGTAGAGCGTGACTTCTTCGGCAGCCCAAGCAGGCAAAGCGCACAGCCCTGCGCTCAAGGCCACAACTTGTGCTGCACGGGCCAGCACGCGCCCTTTGAAGAGGGAAGATTTCAAGACCAGACTCCTATCAAGAGAAAAAAGCGCCCGCCCGCCTGATAAGGATGGATGCCCTTTCAGGCACTAAACGGCAAACGCATGCAATCGGATGAGAATAGTTATCATAAACGACTTGTAACATCCGCCCGCAATCCCCCTGCTGCGGGCAGGCTCTTTGGCAATTTTTGGCAGTAACAGGGCACCACCAGAGGTAAGCACCAAGCCAGACGGCGCAGGCTCATGCTTGCGCGTTTGGCCATTCTTCTTTTTGGCGGCAGCTGGGCTGCCGTTTCGTTTGCGTAGTTGTTGATTGAATCACTGGCTGCTCGCGGCAATTCCGCACCGGCACGGGCTGCCGGGCAGCGCCCGCCCCATTCGTTCCACTCCACCCTTGGCCGTCGGCCTTGCCGTAGAAGTGCGCAATGCGCAAGCACCTACGGCGCAGCACCACCACGTTATTTCATGGCGGGTTCTGGCAAGCGCACGCCTGCGTTACTCTTGCGCTTCTTGCCGCAACACTTCCCGGATTTGCTGCATTTGCGGCGTGTTGGCGGCAACCGTCCATATTCCGGCCAGCAGCGCGGTGCTGACGCCCGCTGCCACGGCTGCGCGCAGCCAACGGGCAGCGGCTGTGGCGCGGCTGGCCACGTCTGGCAGTACCCAGCCCAACAAAGCGCCGGCCAGCAGCCCACCGATATGCGCTGCCTGATCCAGCCCGGCAATGAAAAAGCCCATGAGTACGTTCACGCCGATGACTTGCAGCAAAGACAGCGTGAGCTGCCGCTCCATCGCGATCACCTCTGTGTGCCGCCGCGCACCCGCCCGTGCACGGTAGTGGCTCATCACCAAGCTGCACGCCAAAGCGCCCGCCACTGCCATGATGGCGCCCGACGCGCCCACGCTCACAATCAGCTTGATCGGGGGCAGCCCGCCGGCGATGGGCGCTACCCCTTGCGCAAACATGCGGTGCGTTTGCCACCAGGCGCTGCTGGCGCTGGCCAGCAGCCCGCCGCACAGGTACACGATGGCAAAGCCGATGGACCCTTTGCGCAGCACCAGCAAGGGGCCGATCTGGAACAGAAAGTACATATTGAAGAACAGGTGCATCACTCCGGCATGCAAAAACATGCTGGTAAACAGCCGCCAGGGCTGCTCGGTCAGCGTCAGCAAGGCGATGTTGCCACCCCAGTTTTGCAAATCGGCCGTTTGGGGCGAGAGCCAACTCACGCCTTGCGCAATGTTCCACAGCCATACCGCCACATTGATGGCGATCAAGGCCACGGGCAAAAGCATGGGATGGTTACGCCGTGGCGGCTCAACAGGCGTGGCGTCCCATGGAACGGGGCGCTGAAAAGGATCATCGGATCGCAACGGATCGGACATGGCTTCTCCACAAAAAACGGGCAAACACAACAACGGCGCATCGTAGCACGCATGTATCTGCCATGCCGCATACAACCTGCAACAAAGCAGCCAGCGCGCCACGACCCAAGCGCGAGGGATGCAGGGATAATCGTTTGCTTGATGCCAACTGTTTCCTTGCGCTTTTTTCTGCATTCTTTTGTACAGCTGCTGCTGCCGCGCCCAAGGGCCGTGCGCGCCGCGCCGCTGGCAGGCTGTTTGTTGGTGCTTGGCCTGCAAGCCTTGCCCGCTGCGGGCTACGCGCAAGCCGCCGCGCCCGAGATAGCGGCATCGCAAGCGGGTGTGGATTCAGATGCCGCCCGCGCACCAGCCAATCCACCATCCCAAGAGGCTGCAACGCCAGCGGCCACGCCCCAGCAGCCCGCCCAAGCGCAACCCGCCGAGCAACCCGCTGCACAGTCTGCCGCGGCCAACGGCAAGCCATCGTTTGCCATACAGATTCAGGCACCGGCAGATATTCGCAGTCTGGTCAATCGTTTTCTGGATTTGAAGCGTTACCAGCAAGTGCCCGATCTGGACAACGCCGAGCTGCTGCGCCTGCTGGAATTGTCCGAAACGCAAATCCGCAGCCTGCTGGCCACGCAAGGCTATTTCACGCCCGAGATCGAACAAACGCTGCATGCCGCAGCCGCGCAAAACGGCAATACGCCGCAAGTCACCATCCGCATCGCGCCCGGCCCGCGCACCCACATTCGCCAGCTGGATGTGCAGATACAAGGCGCTGCCAACAGTTACGCCCCCGCGTGGGAGCAACTGGCCGCCCTGCGCCAGAACTGGGTCTTGCCCGTGGGCGACCCGTTTACGCAAGAAGCCTGGTCGCGCGCCAAGGTGCAGGCCCTGCAAAACCTGCAAGCCGAACGCTTTGCCGCTGCCAAGCTCAGCAGCAGCAAGGCTGATATCGACCCTGACAGCAGCAGCGCCCATTTGCAGGTGCTGTACGAATCAGGCCCCGTGTTTCGCTACGGCCCGGTGCAGGTGCAAGGCGCGCAGCGGTACGACGCCGTGATTGCGCAGCGGCTGGCACGCCTGCCCGTGGGCGAGGAATATCGCCAAAGCGATTTGCTGCAAGCGCAGCAGCGCCTGCTCAACAGTGGGTATTACTCGGGCGCATCGGTCATGCTCGATACAGCCGAAACGGCCAACCCGCAAGCCGCGCCCGTGCGCGTGAATGTGCAGGAGCTGCCCCTGCAAAAGCTGGTGCTGGGCGTGGGCTTTAGCACCGACAGCGGCCCCGGCGTATCGCTGGAGCACACGCACAACCGCCTGCCTGCCTTGCAGTGGCGGGCGCTTACGCGGCTCAAATGGAATCGCAAGGACCAAACCTTCAGCAGCAGCCTGATTGCCCCACCAGACGATCGCCTGTGGCAATGGCTGCTCAACGGCAGCTACCAGCGCGAGCAATTTTCCAGCACCCGCCAAACCACCCAGCAGGTGCGCATGGGCCGCACCAAAAACGACGGCTCCATCGAGCGCACGGTTTACCTGCAATACGACCGCAGCAAGGCCGATTACGGCCAAAACGTCATCCGCGACGCCCGCGCCATCAGCGCCAACTACGTTTGGACGCTGCGGCAATTCAACAGCAACACTTTTCCCACCGGCGGCTTCGGCATCGCGCTGGAAGCCGGCGGCGGCCTGACCTTCCAGCCGCAGCGCCAGCCCTTTGTGCGGGCGGCAGCGCGCTACATGGGCTTTTTGTCGCTGGATAACGACTTGAAAACCGGCCTGCAACTGGCCAACCCGGCAGGCAGCCAAGCGCGCGCAACCATCAGCCAAGCACCATCGGCCACGCAAACCGCCGCTACCGCCGAAGCCGTGGCGCGTGCGCTAACGCCGCGCAAACGGGGCGAGCTGGTGCTGCGGCTGCAAGCAGCAGCCCTGCGCACGCGCGACGATGCGGTGGTGCCGCCCAATTTGCTGTTTCTGGCAGGCGGCAATGCATCGGTGCGGGGCTATGGCTACCAGCAAATCGGTGTGGAAACATCTGCCGGCGTAACCGAGCCGGGGCGCTACCTGCTGGTAGGCAGCCTGGAATACCGCCGCCCCGTTTGGCGCAATGGCCGCGCCACCGATTGGGACAGTGTGGTGTTTGTCGATGCCGGCAATGTAGCCAACACCCCGGCCGGACTGCGGCACCTGCGCTACGGCGTGGGCGCAGGCGCCATCTGGCGCAGCCCGGTAGGCCCGGTGGAACTGGCCGCCGCTTACGGAGTCAGCGACCGCAAAGTCCGCCTGCACATGAACCTGGGGTTTACCTTCTGACATGCATTAATGCACCGCCCGATGCAAGAGCCACACGATACCGAACCGCCCGCACCCAACTCTCGCACAGCCGGCACGCCGCCCGCCGCGCAACCGCCTGCGCCACGCGCCAGCCTTCTGCGGCGCGTGCTGCGGCGATGCATGTGGCTGGCGCTGGGGCTATTGGCCGTGCTGGCGCTGGCCGCGGGCGGGCTGTGGTTCTGGTCGGCCACCGACGAATCGCTCAACACCCTGCTGCACCTTGTGCAACACCACATGCCTGCGGGCAGCAGCTTGCAGCTTGAAGGCGTAAGCGGCAGCTTGCGCCGTGGCGGGCATATCGACAAGCTGGTATACCGCCTGCACGACACGGCCAACCCGAACAAGCCAGGTACGCCCGGCCCGAATGCGTCCAGTCCGCATACGTCCAGCCCCGATACATCGGCACCAGCGGGCGCGCTCACCATCACGCTGGAGAACACCGACATCCGCTGGAGCTGGGCCGCCCTGCGCCACCGCGCCACCCAGTTGCGCCAGCTGCATGTGCGCACGCTCACGGTAACCGACACCCGCGCCGCCAAGGCCGACGCCACGCCCGCCACCCCGCTCACCCAACTGGTGCTGCCTGTGGGGGTGGATGCGCCTTTCCTCATCGACACCCTGCGCATTGCCCGCGCCCAAGGCGCCACCCAAACCCTGACGGGGCTGCAAGGGCATTACCACTATGACCACGCACGCGCGCAACACCAGCTCACCATCCGGCAACTGCGCTATTTGCAAGGCGACTACAGCCTGCACGCCACGCTGGGCGGGCAAGCACCCATGCCGCTGCAATGGCAGGCTCAGGCCCGCTTGGCACTGCCCGCGACCTCCAGCGCCGCGCCTGCCGATGGGGCCAGCGCAGCCGCCGCTGCCTCTACTACTACCGGTATCGGTACTGCCACGACCACCGCGCCCGGCCACACGGCACAACACACGGTACAGGTTGCCCTGAACGGCCACGGCACCCTGGCGGGCGCAGATGCCCGCCTGCACATCCAGGCCCAGGCGCAGCCGGTGCGGCCTGCGGCACCGGCATCAGCCACGGCATCAACCACAAACCATGCCACGCCCGCCGCCACAGCCTCTGCCGCCGCCAGCCACGCGGGCGACACCCGCCATGCCCCCCCGGCCCTGCTGGCGCTGCAAGCCGACATCCGCCCTTGGCAGCAGCCCATCATCGCTGGCGCGCAAGCGCAATGGCAACACATCGACCTGCAAGCCTTTTGGCCCCAAGCGCCGCACACCTCGCTGCAAGGCCGGTTAGACCTTACCCCCCTGACAAGCACCGCCACAAGCGATGCAGATACAAAAACCGCCCCTGCCAGCCCTGCCGCGCCGGCAGACCCCGTGGCGCAAGCCCTTGGCTTTTTGGGCACAGCCCGCTGGCAGGCCACGCTGCACGCCAGCAATGCCAACGCCGGCCCGCTGGATCAGCAACGCCTGCCGCTGCATATGGCAAGCAGCACGGTGCAGTACCACAACGGCCATTTGCAATTGCAAGCCTTTAACTGGCAACCCGGCCCGGAGAGCGGGCACATCAGCGGCCAGGGGCAATACCGGGCCGCGCAAGGCTGGCAGAGCCAATGGCGGCTGCACCAGCTGCATCCTGCGGCCTTGCACAGCGCCGTGCAGGCGGCACCGCTGCAAGGCACGATCACCGTGCGTTCCGACACGCAGGCACGGCCCAAACCCGAGAGTTCGTCCAAGGCATTGCCCAAGCCATCCACCAAAAAATCGTCTGAAAAATCGCCCGAAAAGCCTGCCGCGCAACCCTGGCTCGCAGCGCCCGTTGCGTTGGAAGTGGCCTTGCAATCCCTTGCCGTGCGCGATACGCGCCTGTTGCACTTTGATGCCATCCACGTACAGGGGCTTTGGCACGAACAGCTGCTGCAACTGCCCCAAATCACGGTGCGCAGCCGGGGCGGCACGTTGCAAGGCCAGGCCAGCTACCACACAGGCACGCAAGCCGCCCAGGCCGATTTGAAGTTGCAATTGCCTGGCAGCAGCGGTCTGCTCAAGGGGCAACTGGCACCCGACAGCGGGCAGGGGCAACTGCGGCTGGATGCACGCAATTTGCGCCAAACCAGCCAATGGCTGCGCCCGTGGCCCGGCATGCAGTTTCTACACAGCCGCACGCTGGAAGGCGCCGCCCAACTGCACGCCAGCTGGCGCGGCGGCTGGCACAACAACGGCCAGAACATGCAGCTGCAAGCCCGGCTGCACGCGCCCGCCGTAACCGTGCAAACGCCTGCCGACCCCACCACCGCCATCCAGCTACGCGACATCACGCTTACCGCGCAAGGCCGCCTGGCCCAGGCGCAACTGCAAGCCGCAGGGCATATGCAGCAAGGCAGCCGCACGCTGCAACTGGCCGTGCAAGGGCACGGCGGCAAGCACGGCACAGGCTGGCGGGCACAGCTGCAAGCCTTGCAGGCGCAACTGCGCGACACGATGCAAAAGCAACAATGGCAGGCCGAGCTGGCCGCAGCGGTGCCCATTGCCCTTGAGCAAAGCAGCCAGCGGCTGCAACTGCGCACGGGCGCTTTTCACATCCGCCTGCACGGGCAAACACCCGCTGCCACTGCCGCCGCGACGCAAGCCGCCAGCGTGCAAGGCGAGCCGCTGCTGTGGTTGCGGCAGGGTAATCACTACCAAATCCAAAGCAAGGGCACGGTGCGCGGCTTGCCGCTGGCCTGGCTGGAAACACTGTCTGGCTCTGCCGCGCTAGATCAGGCGCTCACAGGCGACATGCTGTTTGACGGCGCATGGGATGTGGAGCTGGGCCGGCAACTGCGGCTCAAGGCCCATCTGGCGCGCAGCAGCGGCGACATCGTGGTGCTGGCAGGTGCAAGCGGCCAAGGCCGTGTAGCCGCAGGCACCCGCGCGGCCCGCATCGACGTGCAAAGCACAGGCAACCAGGTAGAGGCCCGCCTGCTGTGGGACAGCGCCCAGGCCGGCACCGCCAATGCCAACCTGCGCACGCAGTTGCAGCGCGGCGCAACGGGCTGGACGCTGCCTGCCAGCGCCCCCCTGCACGGCCAGCTGCAAGCCAGGCTGCCGCGCGTGGGCATCTGGAATATGTTTGCGCCGCCGGGCTGGCGCTTGCGCGGCTCGTTCAATGCCGATGTCGCCTTCAGCGGCACCGTGCAAACGCCTTTGCTGCACGGCACCGTGCAGATGGACGATGTGGGCGTGCGCTCCATCGTGGACGGCATTGCCTTTACCGGCGGGCGCTTGCGCGCGCGGCTAAGCGGCCAGCGCATGGATATCGAAACCTTCAGCCTGCGCGGCTCGCCCTCGCGCACGGGCCTGCTGGGCACCCAGCGTATTGATGGCGGCTCGCTCCAGCTTGCGGGCTACACGCAATGGGGCGGCGGCCCGTCGCTGCCGGAATCGGTGCGCATGCAGCTTACCGGCAAGATGCAGCAACTGCAGCTCTTTACCCTGCCCGATCGGCTGATCGTGCTCTCGGGTGATGTGCAGGCAGGCTTTAGCGACCTGAAGCTGACACTGCGCGGCGGCCTGCGCGTAAACCGCGCACTGATCGAGCTGCCCACCAGCAGCGCGCCCAAACTGGGCGACGATGTCTTCATCCGCCCCAGCAGCCAGCACCCCAAGGCGGCACAGGCCCAGCCCGCGCAACACGCCGCGTCGGCACGCACCCTGGCCACTGCGCCGGCCACAAGCGCAAACGGCTTGGGCGATGATGTCATCGTGCGCCCGCGCGCCGCATCATCCGCAGCCAACACGGCTACAGCCGCCCGCTCTGCAGCATCTGCCCCGCCAGCAAAAGCGGCGACAGCAAAGGCAACAACCGCCCACGCAGCGGCTGCCCCATCATCGGCCACAGGCCAAGCGGCAACGCCTGCCGGCGCCAGCGTGCGCCCCAACCCGGCCATTGCGGCCGATATCCAAATCGGCATCGACCTGGGCAACAACTTCCGCGTGCGCGGCCACGGGCTGGATACGTATCTCAACGGCCAACTCACCATCACCGGCGGCCCGAGCATCGGCGACCTGCCCCGCCTCACCGGCACTGTGCATACCGACCGGGGCAGCTTCCGCGCCTACGGGCAAGATTTGCAGATCGAAACTGGCCGCATCCTCTTTACCGGCGCGGCCGCCAACCCCACGCTCGACATCACCGCCTTTCGCAGCAATCTCGACATCCGCGTCGGCGTGCGCATTTACGGCACGGCGCAGCAGCCCACAGTGCAGCTCTTCTCCGACCCGGCCATGCCCGATGCGGAACGCCTCTCGTGGCTGGTGCTGGGGCGCTCGTCTTACAGCGCGGCCGATGCCGCCTTGCTGCAACAGGCGGCCATGGCGCTGCTGGGCGGCGACAGCCGCGGCATCACCGGCCAGCTGGCCGACGCACTGGGGCTGGACAACATCAACTTCAAAGGCGGCGACACGCTGGGCAACAGCAGCGTCACGCTGGGCAAACGCTTCAGCAAAAACTTCTACGTCTCTTACGAAAAAGGGCTGGATGCCACCGTGGGCACCTTGTATTTCTTCCTCGACCTCTGCCGCAAACTGAAACTGCGCGCCCAAACCGGCCAAAACAGCGCACTGGATCTGATCTACACCGTCAGCTACGACTAGGTGGTTCGGCTCTCGCACACCCTCCCTGCCGCGCAATTGCCGGGCGCACGCAAGCGATCTTCTGGCAAACAGCAGGCTACGGGGCAGGCTACGGCAGGGCATCCGCGCGCTGCGGCATAATGCGCACAGCCGCAACAGCCACAATGGCAACTGCGGCTTGCCGCCGCCGTAGTTCAATGGATAGAACGAGCGCCTCCTAAGCGCTAGATACAGGTTCGATTCCTGTCGGGGGCGCCAATATCCCTCCGATAACATTCCGCACCATCCGAAAGCCCCATGTTTCCTGACATGGCGGGCTTTTTTGTCGTCCGACATATCGCAACGAGACACCGTCAATGTGGCGGTATTTTTGACGGTCATTTTGGGGGCCGCATCGCCAGATACCGTCACGAGTGGGTCATGCAGCGCTAGCAGACATCACAGTCAAAAAGCACCAGACACCACAGCTGCAAACCTGTCGAAGACAAGCCCCATGCCACAGGCGGGCTTTATTTTGGCAAAGGCTGCTTTTGCTAAAAACTGCCAGCCGTGGCTGGCGCAGGGGGTGCAACGCCCAGAAAAAAGCCCGATTCATTCCGAATCGGGCTTTTTGTTGGCCTACCGCTACCGCGTGCAGCGCAAACTTTATGAAGCGGTCGCAGGTGCGGAGGTTGTTGCCGATGCAGGCACTGCTGCGGGCCTTGCAGCCGTGGCGGCGGGCGTTGCTGCCGGCTGCTGGGCTGTGGCATTGGCAGGCACTGTCCAGCCGCCGCCCAGCGCCTTGTACAGGGCGACTTGATTCAGGCGTTCCAGCAGGCGGGTTTGCACCAAGGCCTGTTCGCTGGCGAACAGGGAGCGTTGCGCGTCCAGCAGTTGCAAGTAGTTGGCTACGCCGTTGCGGTAGCGCAGTTCTGACAGGCGATAGGTTTCGCGGCTGGCGGCGGCTTGCGCTTCCAGCGCGGTCAACTGGTCGCCCAAGGTGGCGCGGCCTGCCAAG
>CAYUAF010000026.1:0-17396 GCA_964442555.1 uncultured Allobrachymonas sp. | reverse complement strand
GTGCATCGGTGTCTTTGAGGTTGTCAAGTTCCACACAAAACGGCATAGAGCCTCTTGATCGCCAGCAGCAAAGCCCCTATCAAACTCAGATTAAAAAAGACAGTAAAAAAATGCTTTACGTCAAAAAATGCAAAAAGAGCACCCCACCACAAAAAAGCAAAAACAAACCGCCCACGCCAGTGCGGCTTGCCAGGATGCTGTTGTGCCCCAAGCCCGTTTTGCCAGCGATTAAAGTCCATCGGTAACAAGCTGCAAACGTTCCATCACATCTTCTTCGCGCAGTTGCTGCAAGGCATCCAGCAGCGCCACAGCCATGCTGCCAATGCCTGCGTGCCGTGCTTTTTCAAAAGCGACTTCACCTGCAATGCCCATCCAGGCCATGCCGGTAACGGTGGCGCGCCAATAATCGGGCTGCACGCTGCACACAGCGGCAATCAGGGCCGTTAGGGCGCAGCCCACGCCGGTAATGCGCGTGAGCCATTCGTGCCCGTTGCGCAGGCTGGCGTGGCGGCCATTGGCATGCAGGATGTGATCGACCTCGCCGCTGACGCACACCGTGCCTTGTATGCGGGCGGCCAGCGCCTGTGCGGCGCCCAGTGCATCATCCACGCTGGCGCTGCTGTCTACCCCGCGCGAAGTAATGGCGATGTGCGCCATGCTCATTACTTCAGAGGCATTGCCGCGCACCACGCTGGGCGCGCCTTGCTGGAGCAGCTCTTCCAGCGCCTGGTTGCGGTAGGGCGTAGCGCCTGCGCCTACGGGGTCCAGCACCACGGGGATGTTGCGCTTTTGGGCAGCGGCCAAAGCCAGCTTCATGCTTTGCACCCAGTACGGATCGAGCGTGCCGATGTTCAGCAGCAGCCCTTGGGCAATGCCCACCATATCTTGCACTTCTTCATGCGCATGAGCCATCACTGGCGCAGCACCACACGCCAGCAGCACATTGGCCGTAAAGTTGGTAACCACCAGATTGGTGATGCAGTGCACCAGCGGCCTGGATTGGCGCACGGCAGCTATGTCGGCCCAAATATCGCGGGCGGAAATTGGGGCGGAAAGTGCGGCAGAGAGGGGAGCGGCTGGAGCAGTCAGGTTCATGATGGAAAGTTGCAGCGTGTAACAGAACAAAAAGATGCATTTGATTATGACAGCACCGCCCCGCGCCGAACAGGCATTCAGCCCCTTGGCGCAGCCCCGTTGAAACCACATTGCTGCCCCGTTGATGCCCCGTTACCGCGCCCGTTACGGCACCCTGCATGCTTCGCTGCCGGCCCTGCGGCAACCGCAGCCCATCATCAACCTCATCAACAACTCAGACCCGGCGCAGGCCGCCCACGCAGCGCCCCTTGCTGCCCGCAAAGTTGCCCGCAAAAACAAAGGGCTGGCGCCCGTACCGCACCAGCCCTTGCACCACATGGGCCTTGCAGGGTTTACGCGCCTGCTTCGGCGATTTGGACCACGCTCAAATGCGCGGCTTTTTGCACCAGCGCGCGGGATTTTTCATCCAGATTGCACACCAGCAGCTGCTTGCCCTGCTGCCGGTATTTGTTGGTCATTTTGTTGAGCGACTCCAGCGCACCCATATCGTGAATGCCGCTGTGCTCAAAGTCGATGACGACGGTTTGCGGGTCGTTGGGCACGTCCAGCGCGTGCTCAAAGTCCCCCACGGAGCCGAAGAACAGCTCGCCGTGCAAGGCGTAGCGCTTGCTGCCATCGGCCTGCATGCCGGGCACGATGCGGATGCCGATGGCTTTTTTCCAGGCAAAAGACAGCGCCGAGATGATGATGCCCACCAGCACGGCCAGCGCCAGGTTGTGCCAGATGATGGTAATGGCCGTCACGATGATCATGACCAGCACGTCTTGCAAGGGCATTTTGTTGAGGATTTTGAAACTCTTCCAATTAAAGGTGAAGAAAGACACCACCATCATCACCCCCGTGAGCGCCGCCATGGGAATGCGCTCGATCACGGGCGCGGCCACCAGCACGATAAAGATAATGGCCAGCGCCGCCACTACGCCCGCCACGCGGCTGCGCGCGCCTGCGTTGATGTTGACGAGTGTTTGCGCGATCATGGGACAGCCGCCCATGCCGGTAAACAGGCCATTCAAAATGTTGGAGCCGCCTTGCGCCAGACATTCGCGCGGGCCGTCACCCTTGGTGCCAGTGATTTCGTCCACCAGATTGAGCGTGAGCAGGCCCTCGGTCAGGCCCACTACAGCCACCACGGCAGCATAAGGCAGGATGAGTACGAAGGTGTCCCACGTCCAAGGGATGTTGGGAATATGGAATGGCGGCAACGAACCGCTGACCGGCGAAATATCACCCACGGTGCGCGTTTCGATGCCGAAGATCAGCACGATGGCAAACACCACGATGATGGCGGCCAGCGAAGCCGGAAACTTCTTGGTGATTTTGGGAAAAAGAAACGTAATGGCAATCGTCAACGCCACCAAAGCCGTCATGGTAACCATGGCCCCGCCTTGCAGCAGCACTTTTTGCCCGCTGGCATCGGTGGTGAAAAACTGCTGCAACTGCGCGCTGAAAATAATCACCGCCAGGCCGTTTACAAAGCCGTACATCACGCTCTCGGGCACCAACCGAATGTATTTGGCCCACTTGAATATGCCAACGATGAGCTGAATCACCCCCGCCAGCGCCACGGCGGCAAAGGCATACTCCAGGCCGTGCGACTTGATCAGCGCAATCAGCGTAACCACCGTGGCCCCCGCCCCGCCCGAAATCAGGCCCGGGCGGCCACCAAACAAGGCTGCCACCAAGCCCGCGATAAACGCGGCATACAGCCCCGACAGCGGCGGGAACCCCGCCAGAATGGCAAACGAGAGCGATTCGGGAATCATGGTCATGGCCACTGCCAGCCCGGCCAGAATTTCGGTGCGCCAAGCAATGGGCTTATCGAGATCAAAGAACTCCAGCACTTTCGACATGGATACCTCCTAAAAACAGATGACGTGAAGTTACTCTTGCTTGCATTTGTGATGAATGGCATTATATTTGTAGAAATATATAATTCCGCCATCCTATTTTTGCGATGAATCTACCTTGAGGGAGCAACCAGCTCCCTTTTTTTATGCTAAAACCACCTCTTAAACGCTCTCTGCGACTTTCCTGAAAACATGAAGTACGGCAATCCATGCAACATCCTCCTGAAGTCATGCAAGTGCTACGCAGCTTCAGACACATTTATGCGGCTGTGCGGCTCAACTACAAAGCGGTCGATCCAGAAACTGGCATAGGGACAGCCCAACTCTGGGCACTTGGAGTCATCCGAACGCACGCAGGCATCGGCATGAACGCTTTGGCCAAGGCCATGGATTTAAGCCAACCATCTGCCAGCAACTTGGCGAAAGCTTTGCAGGAAAAAGATCTGGTTCGTGCCGAGCGCTCCGATATTGACAGACGCAATGTCAAACTCTATTGCACGGAACAAGGCCTGGACGTTCTGACACGTGTCCCTGAGGTTTTTTCGGGCGGTTTGCCCATGGCTCTGGGCAAACTCCCCCCTGAAACGTTGCAGCGCTTGCAGCAAGACCTGCAACATGTACTCAGCCTGCTGCCTGTTGAAGAAATACCAGACAACATCTCTTCGCAAGAAGAGTAATACTCTTCGCTGCACTCAAACAGATTCATTCACTGCCTCAACGGTGGCAGCATGTGAGAATGCAGAATCAAGCACCGCAAAATTCACAATAAAGCCCCCCGACACTACATATATCTGGCCTTGAAATGACAATCTCCGTCCAAGTTCATGTCCGTCGCGTGGACTACCGCAACCCGCACGATGCGGCGGCGCTCATCATGCTGCTTAACACCTACGCGCAAGACCCCATGGGCGGACAAGAAGCCCTGCCCGCCAGCACGGCAGACACCTTGTGCCAGCGCTTGGCAGACTTTACCGGCGCAGCCAGCTGGATTGCCTGGGCAGGCGAAAACCATGCCAACCAAGCGCCTGTGGGCTTGCTCAACAGCTTTTTGGGCTTTTCCACCTTCAAGGCGCAGCCCCTGCTCAATGTGCACGACATTGCCGTGCTGCCCGCCTGGCGGAGCCGCGGTATTGCCCAGCAGTTGCTGGCCGCCGCCGAGGCGCACGCCCGCGCGCAGGGCTGCTGCAAGCTGACGCTGGAAGTGCTCTCGAACAACACCCGCGCCCAAAACGCCTACCAACGCTTTGGCTTTGCCCTGTACACGTTGGATGCAGCGCACGGGCACGCCCTGTTCATGCAAAAGTGGCTATAAAGCGGCAAGCGCCTGTTTGCTGGACTGCTGTGCAAACAGCCGTTGTAATACCCGCAACACACGGATGCGGGGCACAAAAATGCGGAATGCAGGCACACCGTACCGCAGCGCGATAGCTACGGCATGTTGCCCGCCTGGTTTCGCATGGCGTTTTATTCGCCTGAAAATGCCGCAAGTGCCCAAGAAAAAACGTATTTTTATTAAAATGCGCAACGGCATGTTCAAAGCGCCATGCATACGCTGCCATAGCCCCCGCCTCTGCGGCAAATGCCGCAGCCCTTTTCTTCTACCCACACTGTACGCATGACCCAGCTGATCCTGCTGGCACTGCCATTTTTGGGCAGTATCGGGGCGGCCTTGCTGCCCACCCACGCCCGTAACGCTGCTGCCAGTTGGGCAGCGCTTGTCGCGTTTGCCTGTTTGGCGCTGGTGGCTTGGACGTGGCCCGAATTGCAGGCAGGCACCGTGTTGCGCTACGAGCAGCACTGGCTGCCCGATGTGGGGCTGAACTTTACCCTGCGGTTTGACGGCTTTGCCTGGCTGTTTGCCCTATTGATTACGGGAATTGGCCTGCTGGTAACGATTTACGCGCGCTACTACATGTCGCCCGAAGATCCGGTGCCGCGCTTTTTCTCGTTCCTGCTGGCCTTTATGGGCGCGATGATCGGCGTCATCACGGCGGGCAATCTGGTGCAGCTGGTGTTTTTCTGGGAGCTGACCAGCCTGTTCTCTTTCATGCTGATCGGCTACTGGCACCACCGCAAAGACGCGCGGCGCGGTGCCCGCACAGCGCTTACCGTTACAGGCGCGGGCGGCCTGGCCATGCTGGGCGGCCTGGTGTTGCTGGGCCATATCGTAGGCAGCTACGATTTGGATGCCGTGCTCAACGCCGGCGAGCTGGTACGCGCCAGCCCGCTGTATCGGCCCATGCTGGTGCTGGTGTTGCTGGGCGCGCTCACCAAAAGCGCCCAGTTCCCCTTTCACTTATGGCTGCCGCGCGCCATGGCTGCGCCCACGCCGGTATCCAGCTATTTGCACTCGGCCACCATGGTCAAGGCCGGCGTGTTTTTGCTGGCGCGTTTTTGGCCCGTACTGTCGGGCACGCAAGAGTGGTTTTGGATTGTGAGCAGCCTGGGGCTGATTACGCTGGTTATTGGCGCGTACTTTGCCATGTTGCAGTACGACCTGAAGGGCCTGCTGGCCTATTCCACCATCAGCCACCTGGGGCTGATTACGCTGCTGCTGGGCCTCAACAGCCGCATGGCGGCCGTGGCGGCGGTGTTCCACATCCTGAACCACGCCACGTTCAAGGCGTCGCTGTTCATGGCTGCGGGCATTATCGACCACGAAACCGGCACGCGCGACATTCGCCGCTTGAGCGGCCTGATGCGCGACATGCCCATTACCGGCACCCTGGCGCTGGTGGCCAGCGCAGCCATGGCGGGCGTGCCGCTGCTTAACGGCTTTTTGTCCAAAGAGATGTTTTTTGCCGAAACGGTGTATATCGAATCGCAACGCTGGGTCGAGATTGTGCTGCCCGTCGCGTCGCTGACGGCATCCATGTTCGCCACGGCCTATTCGCTGCGCTTTACGGCAGATGTTTTTTTCGGCCCCCGCTCCGACAATTTGCCGCGCACCCCGCACGAGCCTGTGCGCTGGATGCGCCTGCCCATCGAGATGCTGGTGCTTTTGTGCCTGGCCGTGGGCATGGCGCCGCAATGGACGGTTGGCGCTTTGCTGAACATGGCCGCCAGCCCCGTTGTCGGCGGCGACATGCCCAGCTACAGCCTGGCGGTTTGGCACGGCATTAACAAGCCCCTGATCATGAGCGCGCTGGCGATGGTGGGCGGCGCAGTGCTGTACGCCATGCTGCGCAAGGCGCTGGCAGAAGACCGGATACAGGCCTACTTTCCGCAGCGCCTGCGGCTGGACGCGCAACAAACCTTCAACGGCGTGCTGGCGCGCGTATCGTTGCTGGCGCGCTGGCTGCAACAGCGCCTGTTTACACGGCGCTTGCAGCCGCAGGTGTTTTTGTTTCTGCTGGCCAGCCTGGCGGTGGCCGCCGCCTCTTTGTGGAACGCGGGCCTGAGCTGGGGCACGCGCCCACCGGTGGCGGCTAACTGGGAGTTTGCGCTGGTATGGATCGCAGGCGCCATTTGCGCCGTAGCTGCCGCCTGGCAGGCCAAGTTCCACCGTTTGGCCGCCTTTATTCTGATGAGTGGCACGGGCCTGGCAACGGCCATGACTTTTGTCTGGTTCTCGGCCCCCGATTTGGCGCTGACGCAGCTCACGGTAGAAATCGTTACCACCATTCTCTTTTTGCTGGGGCTGCGCTGGCTGCCCAAGCGCCAGCCCATGCCGGATGCGCCTTTGCCCCTGCGCGCAAGGCTGCGGCGCGGGCGCGATCTGTTCATTTCGGTAGGTGTTGGCTTGGGCATGGCCGCCCTGTCGTATGCGCTGATGACGCGCGACCAAACGCCGCAGAGCATTTCCGGCTTCTTTCTGGAACGTTCGCTGCCGCAGGGCGGGGGCATCAACGTCGTCAATGTGATGTTGGTGGATTTTCGCGGCTTTGACACGATGGGCGAAATCACCGTGCTGGGCATTGTGGCGCTCACGGTTTATGCGTTGCTGCGCCGCTTCCGCCCCCCGCTGGAGAGCATGGGCGCCACGCGCCAGCAAAGCGCCGTGCCGGCCGACTTGCAAACCGATTTGGCGCACCCGCGCACGGCTTCAGACACGGCGGTGGGCTACCTCATGGTGCCCGCCGTGCTGGTGCGGCTGCTGCTGCCGGTGATGGCGCTGCTGTCCGTTCACCTGTTCTTGCGCGGGCACAACGCGCCCGGCGGCGGCTTTGTGGCAGGGCTGGTGCTTTCCATCGGGCTGATTGCGCAATACATCGTGGCCGGCACGCAGTGGGTAGAGGCGCACTTTGCGCTGGACTTGCGCCGCTGGATCGCCGCCGGCCTGCTTGCCGCGGGCATGACGGGCATAGGCTCCCTGTTCCTGGGCTATCCGTTCATGACGGCGCACACGCTGCACCTCACCCTGCCTGTGCTGGGCGAAATCCACATTCCCACCGCCATGTTCCTGGATATTGGCGTGTTTGCCCTGGTCGTAGGCTCCACCCTGCTCATCCTCACGGCCATGGCGCACCAATCCATACGCCGCCAGCGCAAGCCCGTGCGCGATGAAGGCGCCACTTCCGAATCCGTTGCCCTGGCAAGCGAAACCGTTGCAGAGGAGACCCCCTGATGGAAACAATCATGGCCCTTGCCATTGGCGTACTGGCCGCCTCGGGCACCTGGCTGCTGCTGCGGCCACGGACTTTTCAGGTCATCATCGGGCTGTCGCTCGTGAGCTATGCCGTCAATCTGTTCATCTTTGTTTCGGGCAGCCTCAATATCGCGCGCGAGCCGATTCTGATGCGCTGGCTGCGCCCCACGCTGGACAATTACACCGACCCCATGCCCCAGTTTCTGGTGCTAACCGCCATCGTGATCGGCTTTGCCACCACGGCGCTGTATCTGGTGCTGCTGCTGGCGGCGCGCGGCCTGTCGGATAGCGACCACGTAGACGGCGCAGGAGATGACGCATGAGCGACTGGATCAGCCCCCTGATGCCCCATTTGCTGATCGCACCCATTTTGCTGCCCATGCTCATGGCCGCATGCATGCTCATGCTGGGCGAGCGCTCCGTATCCGCCAAAGGGCTGATCGGCATGGTCTCGTGCACGCTCAACCTGGCCGTGGCCATTGCCTTGGTTGCATGGGTGCGCAGCGGCAGCGGCACGGCTACCGTGGCGGTGTACCTGCCGGGCAACTGGGCCATTCCCTTCGGCATTGCGCTGGCGGTTGATCACTTAACCGCCATGATGCTGCTGATTACCGCCGTGGTGGGCCTGGCCGCCCTGCTGTTTGCGCGCGCAGGCTGGGATCGTGCAGGCGTGCATTTTCATGCCTTGCTGCAATTGCAGCTCATGGGCATCAACGGCGCGTTTTTGACGACCGACTTGTTCAACCTGTTCGTGTTTTTCGAAATCATGCTCACGGCCTCTTACGGCCTGCTGCTGCATGGCACGGGCTGGTCGCGCGTGCGCTCGGCCCTGCACTACATCACCATCAATCTGCTGGCTTCATCCATGTTCCTGCTGGGCATGGCCGTGCTGTTTGGCGTAACCGGCACGCTCAGCCTGGCCGATATGGCCGACAAAATCGCCCTGGTGCCCGCCAGCGACCGCGGCTTGCTGCATGCAGGCGCTGCGCTGCTAGCCATTGCCTTTCTGGGCAAGGCGGCCATCTGGCCGCTGAACTTTTGGCTGCCCCCCGCCTACTCAGCCGCCAGCCCGCCTGTTGCAGCCCTGTTTACGGTAATGACCAAGGTGGGGCTGTACTCCATCTTGCGGTTGTGGACGCTGCTATTCCCCTCCAGCGCCACCGGCTCCGAAATGTTTGGCAGCGAGGTGCTGATCTGGGGCGGGCTGCTGACTTTGCTGTTTGCCAGCATCGGCATGCTGGCCTCGCAAAACCTGGGGCGGCTGGCGGGCTTTTCCGTCCTGGCGTCTTCCGGCACGCTGCTGGCGGCATTCGGCTTCGGGCACGCCCATTTAACGGGCGGCGCGCTGTATTACCTGATGAGTTCCACCCTGGCCCTGTGCGCCCTGTTTCTGGTCACAGATTTGATTGCGCGCGCGCGCCAGGAAGAAGAAAAAGTGCCCGTGCTCCAGTTCGGCAAAGAGCAGCAGATGTTCTTTCCCGACCCTGCCACACCCGATGCGCAATCCAGCGATGCGCAAACCAACCTTGACGACGACGAACTGCCCCTGTTTGGCCAGCCCATTCCCGCGGCGCTGGCGGTGCTGGGCATTGCCTTTACCCTGTGCGCCTTGCTGATTGCCGGGCTGCCCCCCATGTCGGGCTTTGTGGGCAAGGTCACCATGATGACGGCGCTGCTCAACCCCAAGGGGCTGGGCGTTTATGGCAACAACATTCCCTTCTCGGCCTGGGTGCTGCTGGCGCTGTTTCTCATCTCGGGCCTGCTGGCCACCATTGCCTACTCGCGTGCAGGCATCCGCTTTTTCTGGTCGCCACGCGGCCGCCCCGCGCCGCACCTCAAGGTGATTGAGGTCGCCCCCATCGGCATGCTGCTGTTGCTGTGCGTGCTGCTGACCGTGCGGGCTGGCCCCGTTTTGCGCTATACCGAACTCACGGCTTCGCACCTGCATGCGCCGCATGCGTATGTGGATGCAATCATGGGCGCGCCCGTCAAGCCAGGGCCGACATCCCACCTGACCTTGCCCGCTACGCAACCTGCCGCTTCGGAGCCACAGCCATGATGCGCAAACTCCTCCCCGCCCCGTTGCTGTCTGCCAGCCTGGTTGCCATGTGGCTGGTGCTGAACGAGTCGCTTTCTGCCGGGCACATGGCGCTGGCCCTGCTGCTGGGCTGGCTGCTGCCTTTGCTGTTTGCCGGCCTGCGCCCGCAACGCCCGCGCATCCGGTTTCGCCGCGCGCTGCTCATTGCGCGCTTCATCATGATCGTAGGCTACGACGTGCTGGTGTCGAATATCCAGGTGGCGTGGGGGGTGCTGCGCCTGCATAAGCAGTCGCCCCGTTTCGAGTTCGTCACCATCCCGCTGGCCATACGCGACCCGCACGCTCTGGCCGCCTTGGCCATGGTCACCACGGTTATTCCCGGAACCGTGTGGTGCGAGCTGGCGCACGACAGCAGCGCACTCATCCTGCACGTGTGGGATTTGGATAGCGAGGCCACTTTCATCCACCACTACAAGAGCCGCTACGAGGCGCCTTTGCTGGAGATTTTCCAATCATGACACCTTCTGCCATTCACCCGTGGTGGTTGCAGGCTGCCCTGACCTTTGCGCTGGTGTGCTATGGGGTGGCCTCTTTGCCCGCCCTGTGGCGGCTGATACACGGCCCCTCCGCGCAAGACCGCGTGCTGGCGCTGGACTTCATGTACGCACTGGGCATGCTCACCACGCTGACGCTGGGCATCCGCAACAGCAGCGAAATGTATTTTGAGGCGGCCCTGCTGATCGCCCTGACGGGCTTTGTCAGCTCTTTGGCACTGGGCAAATTCCTGCTGCGCGGCGAGGTGATCGAATGAACGCAGCTCCCTCCGCACCACTGTGGGCGCAAGGCGTTGTTGCTACCTTGCTGATTCTTAGCGGCCTGCTGGCATTGCTGGCCGGTTGGGGCATTACCCGCCTGCGCGATTATTTTCAGCGCATGCACCCTACCGCCCTGGTCACAACCGGCGCAGCGTGGTGCATTACCCTGGCGGCCATCGTGTACTTTTCCACCCTGCACAACAGCCTGTCACTCAGAACCTGGCTGGTCATCATCATGATGTCCATTACCGTGCCAATTACCACACTGATCATGGCGCGCACGGCGCTGTTTCGCAGACGCCAACACCAAGACCCCACCATGCCCGCCCCTTTGAGCGGCAAGCGCAACAACCAGCCCGAGTAAGCAACAAGGCCACCAAGCATGCGCTCGCGGCATGAGGCGTGGAACGCGGAACGTGTGCCTTGTTTTGTGTACTGCAGCTTTTTCTGCAAGCGTTGGTGAACAAGCATTAGCAGGTGCCAACATGGGCGAGCAAACATTGGCAGGCCTGTACGCCCGCTTGCCATTCATTGGTGCACCGTTGATTGTTTTGGGCAGACATTGCCTGACGCCGCCCAAGCGCCAAGCCTTGCCCCAGCATCGGGTCGGCTTACCACGATCAAGCCGCTCACTCAAGCATCAGCGCGCCACTTTGCAAAACAAGCCCCTGCACCGGCAAGCGCTGCACCCGCCTGTACCAGACCATGACCGGCACCCGCGCCAGCCGCGCGGTTTACGGCGTCAAGCGGTCTGCCGATACGTAGTACTGCCTGAAGTCTTCAAACGGCATCGTGTCGGCTGCTTCGATCTGGCGCTGCTCGTCTATCGAATCTTGCGCCATTTGCGCAAAACGCGCCTGCTCGGCAGCCGATAGCGGCGGCTCGCGCAAGGCCTGCTGCGCTTGCAGCGAACGCTCTTTGATAAAGCTGATAAAGCAATCGCCATGCGCCCGTATGCTTTGCAGTACGCGCGCAGAAGGCAGCAAGTCGGGCTGTTGCAGGCGCTCAAGCCCCAAGGCAACCGCTTCGGCATAGGCATGCTCGTTGCCGCCAAGGGCGTCCATGCGTTCGGCCACGGGCTGCATGCCCTGCAAAATGGCTTGCGCCCAATCCGTTAGCAACACCTGCTGGCCTTGGCAGGCCAGCTCCAGCCCCGGCTCGCGGCCACGGCTGGCTACCAGGTGCTGGTTGCGCCCCAATGCGGCAATTTCTTCGGGCGTATCGGGCGCGCTGGGGGTGAGCAAGGCATGCATCAAAAACACGTCCAGGAATCGAATCGTTGCTTCGTCAATGCCGATGTCGATAAAGGGGTTCAAATCCATCAGGCGCACTTCCACATACTCCACGCCCCGCTCGCGCAGTGCGTGCAAGGGCCGCTCGCCGCGACGGGTCAGGCGTTTGGGGCGAATGGTGCTGTAGAACTCGTTTTCGATTTGCAGCAAGGTGGTGGCAAGCTGGTTGTAGTCGCCCCCCAGGTTGCGAATGCCAATGGCCTCATAGGGCGGATAGGGTACGGTCAGCGCCTCGTGCAGCGAGGCGACATACCCTTCCAGGCTGTTGTAGCTCACGGCCAGCGTCGCTTGCGCATCGCTTTGGTAGCCCAGGCGCCCCATACGCAAAGAGGTGGCGTGCGGCAAATACATGGCGCCCTTGCCCAGCGGCTGCAAACCGTGCTCCCGCCCTTCTACAAAACTGCCGCACACGGCGGGCGATGCGCCAAACAGATACAACAGCAAAAAGGCATGGCGGCGGAAATTGCGAATCAGCCCAAAGTACTGCTCGCTGCTCAAGCCCGGCAGCGACCAGTTGTAGTGGATGCCGGAAATGGTTTGCATGCGCCGCCCATAGCGGTGCCCCAGCCCCATGCGATACACGCTTTTGGCTCGGCCAATGTTGGAGGTGCCGTACAGGCCGATTGGTATCGTCTCATCGGTAGGCAGGCCGCACGGCATGCTGGATACCCAGAGCATTTCGTCGCCCTGCCGGGCCAGCTCCTGGTACACCACCCGATGAATCAGGGCCAGCTCGTTCAAGCAATCTTCTACTCGCGCATGCACGCCGGTTACCAGTTCGGGTTGCGATTCGCTAAAGTCGGTGGTGATATGCGGGTGCGTCAAGGTCGAGCCCAAGGCCTGGGGATGCGGCGTAAGCGCCAGCTTGCCGTCCGGCTGCGCGCGCAAGCTTTCTTTTTCCAGCCCGCGGCGCAGGCCCACCATTTGCTGCGCGGTGAGTGCCTGCACATCGGCTTCGGCCAGAGAGCGCCAGTTATTCTTGATAGTTGTTCCCATACTCTCGAACCTTCCTGTCAAATTCAATGTCCGTTGCTTAATGTCAATTGCTTAATGTCAGCTGCACGTTTGTTATGGCAACAAAGGGGCATTCTCGTTTAAAACGCATTCCCCTTGCAGCATATGGGCTGAAAGCGCACAGCCGCCCCTTGTGCTTACCTTGTTGCGCTGCTCCAGCCCCTTTCGCCCTACCTCAAGGGGCTGGCACATGTTGGCTAGCACCTCATCAGGCGCACAAGCCCTGCATCAAACACGCTGGCGCGCATCTTTGCGGCAGGCTGGCTCGGCGGGGCAAAGCCCGAACATTCAAGGCTCAACCCCTTCCGGCCCGAACCATGCCTGCAAGCGCTGCGCGGCCTGGGCACGCACATCGTCGTTGATGTATAGCGTAACCGTTGCAAGCGCCGCGGCCAGCACCCATAAATCATCGGTATAGCCCACCACAGGCAGCAAGTCGGGCACCAAGTCCAAAGGCAGCAAATAATAAGCCAATGCCCCATAAATCGCTGTTTTGGCCCATTTGGGCGTGCGCGGATTTTGCGCGGCGTAGTGCAGCAGCAGGGCTTTGTGCATCAACTGTTTGCCAGCAAAACGCAAAAACCGCAACGCGCGGCTCCAAAAACCCGGCGGCACAGGCGCACCCGTGTTACCACTTCGGCATTCGTTTTGTTGATGGCGCATGGCATTTCTCCTCAGGCACGGCGCACGGCTGGCGCACGCTTCAGCCAACACAGCAGCAAAATAAGCCGGTATCAGAGCCGCTGCAAGAGCACGGAATGTAACACCCTGCAAAAGCCAGGCATGCAAAGGGCCGGTTAGTCTCCGCCGTGCCAAGCTGGATGACTCCTGCCACGCATTCAGGCCAACCCGTTTTGCATCTTCCGGCGCATCAGCCCGTATCCCTCTTCAAAAAAAAGGGCCTGCAAGCAGACCCTTTGTCATGCGTATACAGGATACGCGGCCGTTACAGGCTTTCGCCAAAATCCGCGCGGAACTGCGCCACCAGTTTCTGCTGCCAGTCAGACGTAGGCTCCAGGCGGCCATAGAAGAAGCGCAAAATCGCAGGTTCTTCCACAAAACGCAGGCCGCCAATCAACTGGCGATTGCGGTACAGCCACACAATCCGGTCGATCGCATACTGCACTTGCGACAGCGTAAAGACCCGGCGCGGCATGGCCAAACGCAACAGCTCCATATTGGCCATGATTTCGCTGCCATCCGGCTCGCGCTGTTCCGACATGGTGCCGCGCTCCATGCCCCGCACGCCGCTGGCAATGTACAAAGCCGCAGCCAGCGCCCCGGCCGGGTATTGCGCCTGTGGCACATGATCCAGAAACTCCATCACATTGATGTGGCAGCCCAAACCGCCTGCGGGCGTAATCACCGGCACGCCGGCTTTTTTCAGCTCTTGCACCATGTAGGCAATAAACTGCGGCCCCTGGGAGATGACTTCTTCATCCATGGCCTCGTCCAAGCCCACGGTCAGCGCCTCCATCTCGCGCACAGACATGCCTCCATAAGTCAAAAAGCCTTCGTACAGCGGCACCAAACCCCGCATTTTTTCGTACAAGGCCCGGTTACGCACGCAAATACCGCCCCCGCGCGCGCAGCCCAGTTTGCGTGCCGAGAAGTAGATGATGTCGCACAAATCGGCCATTTTGCGCGTGATCTGGCGAATCGACAGGTTCTGGCACGACGCTTCGCGCTGCTTGTTGAAGTAAAGGTTGTCTGAAAGCAAGCTGGCATCCATCACTACCAAAATGCCGTGCTGATCGCATACTGCGCGGATTTCACTCAGGTTTTGCACGGACACCGGCTGCCCGCCAATCAGATTGGTGCCGGCTTCCACCCGCACAAAAGCGATGTTTTCTGCGCCATGCTCGGCAATCAACGCCTTGAGCTTGCCAGTATCCATATCGCCCTTGAACGGCTCCGCGCTCGTTACCTGCAAACCGCGATCCTGGATGATTTCTTCTACCCGCCCGCCGTTGAGCGTAATGTGCGCCTTGGTGGTGGTGAAGTGGTAGTTCATGGGCACCACGCTGCCCGGCTTCACGAACGTTTGCGCCAAAATGTTCTCGCACGCACGGCCTTGGTGCGCAGGCAGGAAATATTCCATGCCGAAGATCTCGCGCAGCTTGTTGTCCAAGCGCGTATAGGTGGCGCTGCCCGCATAGCTGTCATCCGCAATAAACATGGCCGCTTGCTGCTGGTCGCTCATGGCATTTACGCCGCTGTCGGTCAGCATGTCCATAAACACATCCTTGTTCTGCAACAAAAACGTGTTGTTGCCCGCATCGGCCATCGCCTGCAAGCGCTGCTCAACCGGCAGCAAGTTCAGCTTCTGAACGATACGAACCTTGTGCATTTCCAGCGGAATCTGCTTGCCACTGAAAAAAGAAACCTGTGCCATGAATGCTCCTGAAAATCCATTGATCAATTGGTACTGCGCATAACCCCCAACCCGCCCTTGAGCCTGCACACCGGAAACAATCATTATGCCCCTTGAATCCAAGGGCTTTTACAGTTTCTGATAAGTGAACCCTCCATCAGAAAACACCCCCTCGCACGCAGTAACCACACCCGCCACACAAAATATGCAGCCAACAAAAAAGCCACCCGCAGGTGGCTTTTTGTTCTTGTCTGTTGAGCAAACAGGGCTGTTTGCCCATGCAGCGCAAGATTACTTCTTAACAGCCTCTTCAACTGCATCTTTGGCAGCATCAACTGATTCCTTGGCAGCATCAACTGATTCCTTGGCAGCATCAACTGCTTCTTTCGCAGCATGAGTTGCTGCAGCAGCGGCATCAGAAGCAGCCTCAGTCGCAGTGGCAGCAGCCTCGGAAGCAGCGCCTTCAGTTGCTGTAACAGCAGCGCTTGCAGCCATATCGGCGGCGGAAGCAGCCATATCGGCGGCGGAAGCAGCCATGTCAGCAGCAGAAGCGGCTGCAGAAGCAGCAGGAGCAGGAGCGTTACCGCCGCAAGCAGTCAGAGAAGCAGCAGCAGCGATGATAGCGGCGAGAGCGAGAGCTTTTTTCATTGTCGATCCTTCAACAGAAAATGACAGAGACAAAACAATTTCCGGAAATTGTTCTTGCCTGCAGCAACTATTTTCAAAATCAGCGGGAACTTATGCCAGCCTATCGCATCACAACAGAACACAACAGGTATAGAACTTAAGTCACTGCTTCATCCAAAAGCGGAAACTGCGGACAAAACGAAGAGGAAAAGCGCTTACCCTTTCCCTCTGGCGGTGAATTCTAGGGGCAAACCCTCAATTTCTGACAGAAACTGACAACGCAAATTGCAACTGATTGTAGCATCCGCGCCTGTCTGTTGCAAGAATGCAAAAGCTTCTGGCAAAAGATCTCTGTTTAGGCTGTATTTACGCAAGGCTTCGCTTCTTCAAGCGGTTGGTTTTCGCCCTCATCCGCAGGCCTTTCAGCACAGATATGTGCGTACCGCAAGCTTGCGTCTGTTGCACTTGGCAACAACTCCTCAAATTGCCAGTTCGTCTTCTTCGCCCGTGCGCACGCGCACTACTCGCTCTACGGCTGTCACGAAGATCTTGCCGTCGCCGATCTTGCCTGTGCGTGCCGCTGCCACAATAGCCTCTATGCACCGATCCACTTCGGCTGCCCGCACCAGCACTTCTATTTTGATTTTGGGCACAAAATCCACCACATATTCAGCGCCACGATACAGCTCGGTATGCCCTTTCTGGCGGCCAAAGCCCTTGACTTCCGTTACCGTAACCCCGGTTACGCCACAATTGGTCAGCGCTTCACGCACATCCTCCAATTTGAATGGCTTGATGATCGCGGTAATCAGTCTCATACAAAAAAACTCCTGCAAGGGCTAAAGATGGGGTGGCAAAGGCTTGTGGCAATTGTGCAGCAAAATCAGCCCGTTACGCAGCCTTTAAGCAGGCGAATTGGCTATAATCAGCGGCTTTGTTGCTCCCGGCTACCGTATTCGGTAGATAGGCCAAGCGGCAAATAAACCCATACCGTCTGCCGTGTTTGGCACCACACTTGCGTGTGGCTGCACGCAGACGAGGTGCAGAGGCGGCCAGCGTTGCCGCCATTTCTGTGAATGCAATAAACGTTTTTTGAAGGAGTGTCTTCATGGCACGCAAATGTGAAGTAACGGGCAAAGCCCCGATGGTGGGCAACAATGTCTCCCACGCCAACAACAAAACCAAGCGCCGTTTTCTGCCCAACCTGCAGTACCGTCGTTTCTGGGTAGAGTCTGAAAACCGCTGGGTACGCCTGCGTGTTTCCAGCGCTGCTCTGCGCCTGATCGACAAAAACGGCATTGACTCCGTGCTGGCCGATATGCGCGCTCGCGGTCAAGCTTGATGCTGTACGGCTCACATTATTGAAAGGACACCATCATGGCAACCAAAGGCACCCGCGAGAAAATCAAACTCGAATCCACAGCTGGCACTGGTCACTTCTACACCACGACCAAAAACAAAAAAACCATGCCCGAGAAAATGACGATCATGAAGTTCGATCCCAAAGCTCGCAAGCATGTTGAGTACAAAGAAACCAAGCTGAAGTAAACAAAAAAACCCGCATCCAGCGGGTTTTTTATTGCCTGCAATACGGTGTTGCAGCGATCTACTCACTGGCCGATAGGCCCAATTGCTGGTTGCTGGTTGCTGGTTGCTGGTTGCTGGTTGCTGGTTGCTGGTTGCTGGTTGCTGGTTGCTGGTTGCTG
>CAYUAF010000025.1:0-17580 GCA_964442555.1 uncultured Allobrachymonas sp. | reverse complement strand
GCCTGCGCTTCTTTCTCGTTATAGCCCAGCGCCAGCAGGGCCTGTTCAATATCGCGCTGGGCATCGTTTTGCGCCGCGCTGCTGCTGGCGGATGGCAGCTCCGCGCCCAGCTTGCCTTTGAGTTCCAGCAGCAGGCGCTCGGCGGTTTTTTTGCCGATGCCGGGCACTTTGACCAGACGCGCGCTTTCTTGCAGCGTAATGGCCTGCGCCAGATCGGCCACGCTCAGGCCCGACAAAATGGCCAAGGCCGTGCGCGCGCCCACGCCGCTGATGCGGATGAGCTGGCGAAAGGCCGCCCGTTCCTGCTCGGTGGCAAAGCCAAAGAGCTGGTGCGCATCTTCGCGCACGGCCAGATGCGTCAGCAGGCTGACCGGCTCGCCCAGGGGCGGCAGGTTGTAGAACGTGCTCATCGGCACATCTACCTCGTAGCCGACGCCGTGGCAATCCACCAGTACCTGCGGGGGCGATTTTTCAAGCAGCATGCCAGTCAGTTTGCCGATCATGGAGTATCCTCAATAGGGTTTATCGAACGTGAAACAACAGCACGGATTATCGGCATGATTCTGCGCCACAGCTTTACCCCCCTCAACAATTCCCGCCTATCGCACCTGTGCGGCCCGCTGGACGAGCACCTGCGCGCCATCGAGCGGGCGCTGGACGTGAAAATCGCGCACCGGCACGAGCAGTTCAAGGTAGATGGCCCCAAGGCCAAAGCGCAGCGCGCCATGGAGGTGCTGCAAGCCCTGTACGAACAAGCCGCCAGGCCCATCATGCACGCCACCGTGCAGCTGATGTTGGCGGGCGACGGCCAGGCCCACCTGCCTACGGAAGACGCGCAGCTGGCCACCCGCCGCGCCGATTTGCGCGCCCGCAGCGCGAACCAGGGCGCTTATTTGCAAGCCATAGCCAGTCACGACATCACCCTGGGCGTTGGCCCGGCAGGCACCGGCAAAACCTGGCTGGCCGTGGCCTGCGCGGTCGATGCGCTGGAGCGCGGCAGCGTGCAACGCATTGTGCTGACCCGCCCGGCGGTTGAGGCAGGCGAGCGCCTGGGTTTTTTGCCCGGCGATATGGTGCAAAAGGTAGACCCCTACCTGCGCCCGCTGTACGATGCGCTGTACGAGTTGATGGGGTTTGACAAGGTGCAAAAAGCCTTTGAGCGCAACCAGCTCGAAATCGCGCCGCTGGCCTTTATGCGCGGGCGCACGCTCAACAACGCCTTCATCATTCTGGACGAGGCGCAAAACACCACGCCCGAGCAGATGAAGATGTTTCTAACCCGCATCGGCTTTGGCAGCAAGGCCGTGGTAACGGGCGACATCAGCCAGATCGACCTGCCCAAGGGGCGCACCAGCGGCCTGGTGGAGGCCGAGCGCATCCTCAAGCGCGTGCCGGGCATTGCCCATGTGCGCTTCAGCAGCGCAGACGTGGTGCGCCACCCGCTGGTCGCCCGCATTGTGGATGCCTACGACGCCGCCACACGCGCCAGCCGCTGCGCACGGGATGAAGCATGAGCCACGACCGCCAACCCACCAATTCCCAACCCAACCGGCCGCAAGCAGTGGCAGACGGGGCGAAAGCCGCATCGGCCCAAACTGGCCGACGGGTGCTGCAATTGACGGGCAAAGCGGCGCGCCCTGTTGCGCCGGATGATGGCGCGCGACATGGCACGCGAAAGGCCACGCGGCATGACACGCGAAATGGCCCGCGCGGAGCCGATGGCAAGCACGTCGCACAAGGTGCCGGGCAGGCCAGCAAAGCTGGCCAGGCTGGCAAGAGCGGTGCACCAAGCCGTGATCGCGCTTCCGCTCATGCTCCAACGCCCGCAGGCGGCGCGCGCGCAAAGCCCCAACTGCCTGGAGCGCCCAAACCGCCAGCAGGCGCTGGCCGTGTGGCAGGGCCGTCTTTTGCCCGGCAGCCGTTTGCACAAGGTGATGCCAAGGCACAGCGCAGCATGCGCCAATCCGTAGCCGAGCCGCGCCCGCCGCGCAGCAATGTGTGGCGCAACGAATCGGGCCAGACGACGCAAGCACCAGCGCCAGCCATCCGCGGCGAGCAGCCACGTGGCCGAACGCCTGCCGATTCGCCCACCATTTCTTCCGCTGTTCCGCGTGTCTCTGTGGCATCTGCCGCAGGCGCAGAGCCAACGGGCATTCGGCTCAACAAACGCATGGCGGATATGGGGCTGTGCTCGCGCCGCGAAGCGGATGACTGGATTGCGCGTGGCTGGGTCTTTGTGAATGGCGAGCCGGCCCAAACGGGGCAGCGCGTGCAGGTGCAAGACAGCATTCATGTAGACAAGGCCGCCTATGTGCAGCAAGAGCAACTGGTCACGTTTTTGCTGCACAAGCCGGTGGGCTATGTCAGCGGCCAGCCCGAAGACGGCTATCCCAGCGCCGCCACCTTGCTGGGCAGCAGCAGCCGCTGGCCGGGCGACAAGGCCAACATGCGCTTTTTGCCGCGTCAGCTGCGGGGGCTGGCGCCGGCTGGCCGGCTGGATATTGACTCCACCGGCCTGCTGGTGCTGACGCAAGACGGGCGCATTGCCCGCCAACTGATTGGCGCAGACAGCACGACCGACAAGGAATATCTGGTGCGGGTGGAATACGCCACGCCGCAAGGCGTGGTGCGCGAGCGGGTGCAGGCGGCCTTTCCGCCCGAAAAGCTGGCGCTGCTGCGCCACGGCTTGAGCCTGGACGGGCAGGCGCTACAGCCCGCGCAGGTGGACTGGCAAAACCCCGAACAACTGCGCTTTGTGCTGACTGAGGGTAAAAAACGGCAAATCCGCCGCATGTGCGAGGCCGTGGGCCTGCATGTCGTGGGCCTGAAGCGCGTGCGCATTGGCCGCATCATGCTGGACGACCTGCCCAGCGGGCAATGGCGCTTTTTGCGAGCAGATGAACGCTTTTAGCGCAGGGTTTTAAAGCTTTCTGCAAGCCTTGCTTTTTACAATGCACAGACTTTTGACTCGAACACAAAGGGCCGTGCATGTTTTTTCTGCGAACTTTTTCGGTTGCCGCGTTGGGCGCAGCCGTGGTGCTGGCGGGCTGTGCCCACACGCCGTCTGCGCCTTCTGATGCGTCAATGCCTTCTGCGGCGGATGCGCGCTCCCGTTGCCTTTCGAATAGCGAAATCGCGCAATGGGCGCAAGCCTATGCGGCCCGCCAGCCTTTGAGCAATCCGCCCGAAGGCATGACGGCTGAAGACGCTGCCTGCACGCGCGCCAAGTTTCAGCAACTGCTTGCGCGCGAGCACGGCGAGCTGGTGGGCTACAAGGTGGACTTGAGCAATGTGCATCTGCAAAAAAGCTTCCGCACCCACGAGCCGGTGTGGGGCAGCTACTACCGCTCCATGCTGCTGCCGAACAACAGCGCAGTCCCTGCGCAGTTTGGCGCGCACCCCTTGTACAAGGCCAATTTGCTGGTGCGCGTGAAAAGCAGCGGCATCAACAATGCCCAAACGCCTGATGAAGTCTTGTCGCATCTGGACCAAGTCATTCCCTATATCGAGTTGGCCGATATCCTGGTGCAAAAGCCCACGCAGCTTACGGCGCACAATTTGACGGCTATCAACGCCGGAATCCGGCTGGGCGTTATGGGTCAGCCCTTGGCCGTGCCCAAAGACGGCAAGGCCAAACAGCGCATGCTGCGCGAGTTGGGAACCATGTCGGTGCATGTGATCGGCCCCAATGGCCGTATTCTGGCGCGGGGCAAGGGCAGCGATGTCATGGGGCATCCGCTGAAATCCGTCATCTGGCTGGCAGGGGCTTTGCGCCAGCAGGGGCAGGAGCTGAAGCCCGGCCAGTGGGTGAGCCTGGGGGCCATGTCGCCCATGCAGCGCGCCCGTGCAGGCACGCGCATGACGGTGGCGTACCCGGGGCTGACGGGCGCGCGCCCGGTGACGGTGCAGTTCAAATAACCAGGGCGCTGCGCAAGATGGCTGCTGCATCCATCAGCAGCGCACGGCGCACAAGGCAGGGCTTGCCGTATAGCGGGCAAGCCCTTTTTGTTGCGCCTGCTTGCGGTAACGTAGGCTGTTGCCGCGCCCGGCCAAGCCAGGCGGGAAGGATGGAGCGCCCCACGCACGGAAGGCCACGCACGGCAAACCAGACGCGGCAGGCGTTGGGGCAAGAGCGTAGGCGTTTGCTTGTTCTGTAGATGTTGTTGCACGGGCGTTGCTGCGCAGGCAAGTCCCTGTGGATGGCATGCAAAAGAGGTTGCGCTAACAAGCGTTGCCAGGCAAGATGCCGCAACACAAGGGGCTGTAATAAGCGTTGTAATAGGCGTTGAATAGGCGCTGTAATGTGGATGGCGCTTGCATAGAAGGCGCATGCACAAATGCACAATACAGCCGTTGTTGCCAAAGCATCTGTTCTTGTAGCGCAGCATGGGCGTCGCATGGGGCGCGTGTCATGCGCGTGGGCTGCCCGCCTGCCATGCCTGGCGCGGTTTGTAGCGGCCAGCCGGGCGCTTTTTTGCTTATCCGTTTATGTCATTCATCACGTCGTATTTTCATATTTCTTCGGAATTTCACATCTGGGCCGTGCAACTCGGGGTCATTGCGCTGGTGACGCTGGGCTGCAATCTGCTCTTGCTGCGCGTGTTGGGCTTTTTTGATCGCCTGGCCGAAAAGAAGCAGGCCCGCTGGAAAGGCGCCATCTTGCAGGCGGCGCGGCTGCCCGCCTGGCTGCTGGTGTGGCTGTGTGGCATTTCGGTAGCCATGGTGTTGTTGCGCGCTGTGGTGCCCGTGCGTTCTTTTGTATACATGAGCGAGCTGCGCAGCGTTTTGCTGGTGGCCATTGCGGCTTTGTTCGTCATCCGCCTGATCGGCAATATGGAAGCGCGACTGCTCAAGCCGCAAAACGATGGCAAACCGCCCGTGGACATTACCACGGCGCGCGCCATCAGCAAGCTGTTGCGCCTGCTGGTATTTGTGCTGGCGGCGTTAATGGCGCTGCAAACCCTGGGGGTGTCGATATCGGGCGTGCTGGCTTTTGGCGGGGTGGGGGCCATGGCGATCGGCTTTGCCGCCAAAGACTTGCTGGCCAACTTTTTTGGCGGGTTGATGATTTACATGGATCGCCCCTTTAGCGTGGGCGACCACATCCGCTCCAGCACAACCAGCGGCATTGACGGGGTGGTGGAAGACATCGGTTGGCGCATCACCCGCATCCGCAACTACGAAAAGCGGCCTGTGTACATTCCCAACTCCCTGTTCAGCAGCTCGGTGGTGGAGAACTTTTCGCGCATGTCGCACCGCCACATCAATGAAACGGTGGGCATTCGCTATGACGATGCTTCCAAAATGGCGGCCATTTGCGACGATGTGCGCCACATGCTGCATGCCCATCCGGACATCGACAGCGGGCAAAGGCTGGTGGTGAATTTCGATGCATACAACACATCCAGCCTGGACATCATGGTGTATTGCTTTACCACGGCCACGCAGTTTGATCACTTCCACGCAGTCAAGCAGGATGTGATGCTCAAAATCATGGACATTGTGGCCAGCCACGGCGCGGAATTTGCCTTTCCCACGCAAACGCTGTACATGGCGGGGGCGGATAGTGCGGATACGACCGTACCCGCGCCTGCGCCCGAGCACGCATCTGTTCCTGCATCTATGCCTGCCGGGCGCAGCTAGGGCGCGGGCAGCGCGGCGGCCTTTGCGCCGCAAGGGCTGATGTCATGGTCGTAGCCATACGGTGCGGCGCATGCAGCTTCGGGCAGGGGCGCGTTTGCCGGTTTGCCAAAGCGCCAGTAACAAGTAGAGCAAACAGCGTGCTGCATACCGCATGACATCCATCGGAACAATCAGCAGCGTCACACGACAAATAGATGGGTAGCCAATAGCGTGCAGGCCGCGTGGCGAATCGACAATTTGCCAGCACCAGCACCAGCACCAGCACCAGCACCAGTGACCTTGGTGCTTTGGCCTTTGGGCAAGGCGGCGTTTAGGCGGCTGTTAGGTAGCGGGCGGGGGCAGAGCCGTTGATCAATGCGTGCTGCAAAACGTGCGGCATATATGCAGCAGCGTCCTAGCCCCTCCTCGGTCACTCCGCCCATCGCGGCAGGCATTTACATGCCGCCGTAATTGGGGCCGCCCCCGCCTTCAGGGGCAATCCAAACGATGTTTTGCGTCGGGTCTTTGATGTCGCACGTTTTGCAGTGCACGCAGTTGGCGGCGTTGATTTGTAAGCGCGGCTGCCCTTGGCTTTCTACAAACTCATACACGCCGGCCGGGCAGTAGCGGGCCTCGGGGCCGGCGTATTGCGCAAGATTGATGTGTACGGGCACATCGGCGTTTTTCAGCGTCAGGTGGGCGGGCTGGTTTTCTTCGTGGTGCGTATTGCTCAAAAAGACGGAAGACAGGCGGTCAAACGTCAGCTTGCCGTCGGGCTTGGGGTAGTCAATGCGCGGGCAGGCCGCGGCCGGTTGCAGGGTCTGGTGGTCGGGCGTGGCGCTGTGCAGCGTCCAGGGCGGGTTGTGGATGCCGATTTTGGGCAGCAGCCATTGCTCCACTCCCGTCATCACACTGCCTACCAAGTTGCCGTATTTGCCAAACCAGGGTTTGAAGTTTTTGCTGCCTTGCAGCTCTTGATACAGCCAGCTGGCGCGCAGGGCTTGCGGGTAGGCGTCCAGCACGTCCAGGCTGCGCCCGCTGCCCAGCGCCTGCACAATGGCATCAGCTGCCAGCATGCCCGATTTGATGGCGGTGTGCGTGCCTTTGATGCGCGCGGCGTTGAGCAGCCCCGCCTCGCACCCTACCAGCACCCCGCCCGGAAAGGCCAGCTGCGGCATGGCTTGCAGGCCGCCGTTGTTCAAGGCGCGCGCGCCGTAGCCAATGCGCTTGCCGCCTTCAATATGGGGGCGGATGGCGGGATGCGTCTTCCAGCGTTGCATTTCATCAAAGGGGCTTAGCCACGGGTTGCTGTAGTTCAGCCCCAGCACATAGCCCAGCGCGACCTTGTTGCCTTCGCAGTGGTACAAAAAGCCGCCGCCCACCCCGTTTTGCCCCAGCGGCCAGCCGGATGTGTGCACCACCAGGCCGGGCTGCGCCTGGCTGGCGGGCACTTCCCATAGCTCCTTGATGCCGATGGACCAGCTGCTCGGGTCGCGCCCTGCATCCAACTGGTAGCGCGCAATCAGTTGCTTGCCCAAATGGCCGCGCGCGCCCTCGGCAAACACGGTGTATTGGCCGCGCAGCTCCATGCCGTGCTGAAAGTTCGGCAGGGGCTGGCCGTTTTTGCCTATGCCCATGTCGCCCGTTGCCACGCCGCACACGCGGCCTGCTTCGTCAAACAGCAATTCGGCCGCAGCAAAGCCCGGAAAAATATCCACGCCCAGCCCTTCGGCCTGCTCGGCCAGCCATTTGCATACAGCGCCCAGGCTGATGATGTAGTTGCCCTCGTTGCGCAACGATTGGGGAATCAGCCAGTGCGGCGTAGCCAGGCTGGCGGTTTCCGAAAGGAACAGCACGGCATCTTGCGTAACGGGCTGGTGCAGCGGCGCGCCCAGCTGCCGCCAGTCGGGAAACAGCTCATCAAGCGCGCGTGGGTCCATCACCGCGCCGGACAAGGTGTGCGCGCCAATCTCCGCCCCTTTTTCCAGCACCACAACAGAAACATCCTGCTGCCGCGCGGCTGCCAGCTGTTTGATATGGATGGCCGCAGCCAAACCGGCCGGGCCGCCGCCAACCACGACCACGTCGTATTCCATCGATTCGCGCGGGCCGCGCAACAAGGCCGTGCCGGATTCAGGGTGCATGGAGCTGCTCATCTTGTTCAGAAACGGGGTATCTATCTAGTATCTATTGACATTCATTCGAAACCGGCATGGGCAAAGCTGTGCCAATCAGTCCATGCCAGTGCATGTTGGCTAGATGCCGTACTGCATGCCGTGCGCATCCCTTCCGTTTTGATCGGCGGCGGGCATGCGCGCTTGCCTGGCGCGGCGCGTAGCTGCTTGCTACAGCGGGCTCTGGCAGTGTGTACTGTAGCAGTTGCGTGCCAAGCGGGCGAGCTGCCAAATCCGAAGTCGTGCGGAAATCTCCTCCAGCCCGCAGAAATGGATGCCCCGGCGTTGCCTGCCTTGCGCCCCTATCGTTCTTGTCTGCCGAGCGTATCGTTGCCAGTTTGTGGAAAGGATCATGTACGCAGCAAGAGTGGCAACGCCATATGGCGCGACAAGGGACGGCGGCATGCAAAAAGCGACCGCAAGAGCCGCTTTTCAAAATCTGTGCCATACGAATATGGCCACCATGGCTGTTTACTGGGCGCTGGCCGACAAGGCTTGTTGCTGGGTGCCGGAGAGTTTGCTGCCATCTACACGGCGGGCGCCGTTGAAGCGGGTGTTCCAGTAACTGGAATTCATGTCGTCTACACGCACCGAAGAACCGCTGCTGGGCGCGTGAATGAACTTGCCTTCGCCAATATAAATGCCCACGTGGCTGAAAGCGCGGCGCATGGTGTTGAAAAACACCAGGTCGCCCGGCTTAAGCTCTTCTTTGCTGATGGCTTGTGTCGCAGCCGCCTGGTCTGCCGCGCGGCGTGGCAGCACATAACCGCGCGCTTTTTCAAACGTGGCGCGTACAAAACCGCTGCAATCAAAGCCGGTTTCGGGCGAAGTGCCGCCGTAGCGGTAGTTCACGCCCAAAAACAGCATGGCGTTGCCGATGAGTTCGGATGCGGACGACAACACGCTATCGCCAGCTTGCTGGATTTGACCAACCACGCTGTGCTTTTTGAGGAATTTGTCCAACTCGTCGTTTTGCGGGGCAGCGTGGGCAACAGTCATACCCATGCCTGCGAGGCAGAATGTAAGCAGCAGTTTCTTCATGGGACTGGAGTTTAACGCGGCAAACGGATTAATCAACGCTGCCAATGTGATTTTGTTCAAAAATTTTGTTTCAAGTTAGAAATGCAGGCTGATACAAGTCTGACAAACGCGAAAGCAGCGCCCCAATAATCCGTCAAGAATATGCAAGGAAACTGGATGCTTCGATGAATTTCTCAATAAATTCAATTGGTTATGCAATAATTCTTATCTTTTTCTATAAATTCGATGATTTGTCAGGAAATAATCAGGAATTATCTTGATAGAATTTGTCGGTTTTCAAAAGAGAGGCCGCTTTAATCATGTTGCTCGATTTAACGGAATGCCAATTGGTATTGGTGGATTATCAGGAAAAGCTCATGCCCGCCATGGCTGGCGGCGAGGCTGTGCTAGCCAATGCCATGCGCTTGGCGCAAGCCGCCGACATGCTGGGCGTGCCTGTCTGGGGCACGGAGCAAAATCCGGGCAAACTGGGGGGCAATGCGCCCGATCTGCGTGCCTTGTGCCGTCAAACGCTGCCCAAAATGGCATTCAGCGGCGTGTATGAAGGGCTGCTGGACGTGCTGCGCCCGCCCGCCAAGCCGCCCGCAGGCAATGCGCGCAGTCTGCCGCGGCATCTGCAAAAAAGCCGCTCGGCCCGCGCGGCGGAAGAAGCGCGTTCCAGCATCGTGCTGGCGGGCTGTGAGGCGCATATTTGCTTGCTGCAAACGGCGCTGGAGCTGCTGGAAGAAGAATTCGACGTGTGGGTGGTAACCGATGCATGCAGCTCGCGCGCCTTGGGCAATCGCGATGCGGCATTTGACCGCCTGGCCAGCGCCGGCGCGGAATTGGTGAGCACCGAAATGGTGCTGTTTGAATGGCTGCGCACAGCCGAACACCCCTTGTTCAAGCAGGTGCAGGCGCTGATTAAATAAACCGCAAGAGTGTGCAGCGCCTGTTTTGGGGATCGGTACCTGAATAGGCGCGGTCGGCGCGACGGAAGATCCTGCAAGTTGCTCAAAAGCAAGCGGCAAGCAACAACTGGCGGTTATCTATCCCCACAAGCGGTAATCGCGCTCGGTAGATGTTGAGGGGCGCTCCTTGCTGCGATGCGTGCTGGGTGTGCGCCAAACGCGCACTAACAAAACGCGCACTAACAGATTGCGAGATTGCGCGGCGCTAGCCTTCAGGGTGTTTGTGCGTGGCCGTCATACGCTTCCATAGCGGCCGGCAGGGCTGCAATCACAGTAGCGCCAGCGGCGGGCAGCCCCAGCAAAACGGCGCTGATTACTTCTTGTCTGGATGCGCCGTGCTCTTTTGCCGCCAGGGTATGGAATGGCACGCCCGATGTGTTGCCAGTGGCTGCCAATACGGCAAGGTGGGTGAGGGGCTGTTCGCTCTGTTTTTGGAGGTGCGAACATATCCAGAAAGCCGCCAATTGAGGCGTGCGACGATGCATAGACCGAGTGTCTACGCAAGGAGCACAACAACGAGTGGCGGCTTTGTGGGCATGTTCCCTTCGGGTTGTGGTCAAAAGGGCCATCGCCGTCGTTGCCCGCCTTGCCAAGGGATAGCTCCTTGGCTGCGACCGGCGCCTTGGCGAGTGACCCTTTTGATCACAACGCATCCTTCAAAAACAGAGCGAACAGCCCCTTATTCTTCCGTCTTTTTGTCCAAGGTGCTGGCAGCGTCCAGCGCGTGTGCGGCTTGCAGCCAAGCTTGGGCGTGGGCAGGCGCTTCCTGCATGAAAAGAGCAAAGGCTTTTGAAACGCTCATCATCTTCTCCTCGGTAGTAGCGGATGCGATGAGCCTATTTTCCCCTTGATTGCGTTGATCAAGCGGATGGGGGCACAAAGGCGAGTTGAAGGCATGCGGCGGATACAGCCGGCAGAGGATGCCGGTGCTGTTGGCGTGGGCGGGCACGCTTGCCGCGCCTAGCATGCCTGTGTTTGGTGGGCTTGCAGGTCTTGCGCGAAGCGGCGCATGAACATCAGGCGGCGAATGTGCTGCACGGCGGCGGCAAAGTCTTGCTGTTGGTCGATGGCGTGTGCCAGGGCTTGCAGGGTGTCTGTTTGCGCTTGCTGCACATCGGCGGCCAGGGCCTGCCATTGGGCAGGGGTTTCGGCTTCGTCCAGCTCTTCGCGCCATTGCATTTGCTGCATCAAAAAATCGGCAGGCATGGCGGTGTTGTTTTCGGCGTCCACGGTGTGGCCGTTTAGCTCGCAAAGATAGCTGGCGCGTTTGAGCGGGTCGCGCAGGCGCTGGCGCGCTTCGTTGATGCGCACCGACCATTGCAGGGCCAGGCGTTGGGCGGCAGCGCCATGGGCGGCGAATTTGTCGGGGTGTGCCTGGCGTTGCAGGGCTTTCCAGCGCTCGTCGATTTGGGTGGCATCTTGCGCAAATTGGCGGGGCAGGTCAAACAATACAAAGTCGTCGTCTTGCAGATTCATGTTGTTCTCGTCGTGATGCGTGCGGCCAATGCGGGGATGGGGCTTGGGCGCTCTGTGCTGCCTGTGCATGCTGAGATCGGTCTAGCTTGCCAGGCAGCGTCATCAGCACATTGGGCCAGATCCAACGGCTTGCGCTGCTAGGCCGTCAGACCCTGAAGGATTCGCCGCAGCCGCAGCGGTCGCGCTCGTTGGGGTTGTTGAATTTGAAGCCTTCTTGCAGCCCTTCGCGCACGTAGTCCAGCTCGGTGCCGTCGATATACGCCAGGCTTTTGGGATCGACCATGAGCCGAACGCCGTGCTGCTCGAAAACAATGTCCTCTGGCGCCTGTTCGTCCACGTATTCGATTTTGTGCGCCAGGCCGGAGCAGCCCGTGGTTTTGACGCCCAGCCGCACGCCAATGCCCTTGCCACGCTTGGCGAGCGATTTTTGAATATGCTTGGCGGCGCTGGGGGTCAGGGTAATCATGGGCGTGTGGTTGGCGGGTGCAAATCTAGGAAAAGCGGCAATGGCTTGTTTATGGCAGCACGATGGTAACCAGAACAGAGGCGTCTTCTACTGCCGCAAGCGCATGCGGCGTGCCGCCTGGCAGGTACAGCAGCTCGCCTGCCTGCAAGCGCGTGTGGGTGCTGGGCACGGGGCGCGGCCAGATCACGGCGTTGCAACCGCCGTGGCAGCTGCTGAATTGCTCGGCGGCAGAGGCTAGTTCGAACTGCACGTCCACCACGCCTTCGATGCACTGGATGGTGATTGCGCCGGGCACGTGGTGGCTGGGCAGGGTTTGGCCTTGCAGCAGCACGATGCGCACCACTTCCAGCTGGCTGGATTTGAACAAGGCGTGGGTGGCCTGTTGCGCCAAGGCGCTGCCATAGGGCTGCACGCTGGCGGCCTGGCCGGGTTGGAGGTGTGCAAGTGCCATGGTTTTTACCTGTAGCCGATAAGCGAGGGCGTTAGCTGCCTTGGCCCTGTTTTTTTCGGTAGTCTTGAATGGCGGCCTTGATGGCGTCTTCCGCCAGGATGGAGCAGTGCACTTTCACCGGCGGCAGGGCCAGTTCTTCGGCGATCAGGCTGTTTTTGAGCGCGGCGGCTTCTTCCAGTGTTTTGCCTTTGACCCATTCGGTCACGAGCGAGCTGGACGCAATGGCTGAGCCGCAGCCGTAGGTTTTGAAGCGCGCGTCTTCGATCACGCCCGTTTCGGGATTGACCTTGATTTGCAGCTTCATCACGTCGCCGCAGGCGGGCGCGCCCACCATGCCGGTGCCAACCGTGTCGTCGCCTTTGTCGAAAGAGCCGACGTTGCGGGGGTTTTCGTAATGATCAATCACTTTGTCGCTGTATGCCATCTTTTCTCTCCATATACGCTTGGCGCGTAATCCATTCATATTTGCGCAGCACGCTGTTGCTGCCGATGTAACGTAACGAAAGCCATGCCTGTTCGCCCTTGCGGGGCAGGCGGTTGTCTGTGAATGCACTGCTGTGCAGGCTTACCCACAAGCGCGAGTCCAGGCGAAAAATCTTGGCGCATTCCACTTCATTGGGGTGCACATTGCTGTCGCTTACCCCTTGTAGTTGCACGCGCAGCAGCACTTCTTGCAAGGGTTGCTGCTCGACCTGCTCGATGCGTCCCATCAGCAGGCAGGCCGCGTGGCGGTATGCGTGCGCCGGCGCGGCCCAAGCCGCAAGCCCTACAAGCAGCAGGGCAGGCCCCAGGCGCGCGCGCATGTTCATCAGTGAGCGGCCCATTCAATGGTGCTCAGGTCGATGCCTTCCTGATGCATTTCCCACAGGGGGCTGAGTTCGCGCAGCTTGGCCACATTTTCGGTAATGCTGGCAATGGCGTGGTCGATCTCTGCTTCGGTGGTGAAGCGCCCGATGGTTATGCGCAGGGAAGAGTGCGCCAGCTCGTCGCTGCGGCCCAGGGCGCGCAGTACATAGCTGGGTTCCAGGCTGGCGCTGGTGCAGGCCGAGCCGCTGGATACGGCAATGCCTTTGATGCCCATGATGAGCGACTCGCCTTCAACAAAGTTGAAGCTGATGTTGAGGTTGTGCGGCACGCGGCGTTCCAGGTCGCCATTGACGAACGATTGGTCAATAGCGCCCAGGCCTTTGAGCAGGCGCTGTTGCAGGCGCTGGGCGTGCTCGTAGTCTTTGGCCATTTCGAGTTTGGCCAGGCGGTAAGCCTCGCCCATGCCTACGCATTGGTGGGTGGGCAGGGTGCCCGAGCGCATGCCGCGCTCGTGGCCGCCGCCGTGCATTTGCGCTTCCAGGCGTACGCGCGGCTTGCGGCGCACGTACAGGGCGCCAATGCCTTTGGGGCCGTAGCTTTTGTGGCTGGCCAGGCTCATCAGGTCGATGGGCAGGGTTTGCACGTCGATGGCGATTTTGCCGGTGGCCTGGGCTGCATCCACGTGCAGCAGTACGCCTTTTTCGCGGCAAATGGCGCCGATGGCGGCAATGTCTTGAATCACGCCGATTTCGTTATTCACGAACATGACGCTGGCCAAAATGGTGTCGGGACGGATGGCGGACTTGAATACGTCCAGATCCAGCAGGCCGTTTTCCAGCACGTCCAGATAGGTCACTTCAAAGCCTTGGCGCTCCAGCTCGCGCATGGTGTCCAGCACGGCTTTGTGTTCGGTTTTGACCGTGATCAGGTGCTTGCCCTTGGCCTGGTAGAAGTGTGCTGCGCCTTTGAGGGCGAGGTTGTCCGACTCGGTTGCGCCGCTGGTCCACACGATTTCGCGCGGGTCGGCGTTGATCAATTCGGCGACATGGCCGCGCGCTTTTTCGATGGCGGCTTCGGCCTCCCAGCCCCAGGCGTGGCTGCGGCTGGCCGCGTTGCCGAAATGTTCGTAGAGCCAGGGCACCATGGCGTCTACGACGCGCGGGTCAACTGGCGTGGTGGCTCCGTAATCAAGGTAAACGGGAAAATGGGGCGTGGTATCGCTCATGGTTGTTCAACAGTTGCAGTAGTGACGTGAAAAAAGAGGGATGAAAAGGAATGCTTGCGTTTACGATTTGCTTTGAAAATTGCCGCTGCCCAGCGCAAATACCGAATTGGGGGCATTGACGCGCACGGGCTTGAGCACGGGGGTGGTGGCAATCGGCTTGCGGATCAGGGTTTTTTCTTCAATCTGCACGCCCTTGGCCAGTTGGTCGTCCACCATCTTTTGCAGGGTGATGGAGCGCAAAAACTCCAGCATGTGTTCGTTCAAGGCGTGCCAGAGGTCGTGCGTCATGCACAGCCCGCCGAAGTTGCCCATGCAATCTTCCTTGCCGCCGCAGTTGGTGGCGTCCAGTTGTTCGTCCACGGCTTGCACGATGTCGGCAATGGTGATGTCGGCTGCTTTTTTTGCCAGCGTGTAGCCGCCGCCTGGCCCGCGCGTGGATTCCACCAGCTTGTTGCGACGCAATTTGCCAAACAACTGCTCCAGATAAGACAAAGAGATGCGCTGGCGCTGGCTGATGGCAGCCAACGTCACCGGGCCTGCGCCCATGCGCAAGGCAAGATCAATCATGGCGGTTACGGCAAAACGTCCTTTGGTGGTTAATCGCATGGTGTTATTCCTTATTCGGCAGCATGTGCAAAGCAATCCAAAAGCAGCGCTGGCCGCTTTGGGGCAAGTTTTCCATAATAACCTGATACCAAAGCAAGGTATAGGGGTAATGCGCAGGATGATCGGCCACGCAAGGGAAAGAAGCGCGCCTATCATGCTAATGTCCGACTAATTCAGTCAAATATAGCAGGTTTGCCCCAAGCGCGTGCGGCAGGGGCGCGCATGGTCGCACGGCCAAAATGGGCATGCCTTGGGCGCGCCAAAATAAATCCCCATTCAGTGGTAAAGATTTTTACAATGTAAGCATGGATACTTTGCCCACAACCCTTTTGCAGGCCAAGCCGCTACGGCTGGCTACCACCCAACCCGATTTTGAAGCGGCGTTTGCCCGCCGTTTGCATTGGAGCGCCGATACCGACGCCGCCATTGAGCAGCGTGTGGCCGACATCCTGGCCGATGTGCGTGCGCGCGGCGATGCCGCTGTGCTGGAATACACCGCGCGCTTTGACGGTTTGCAGGCTGCCGGCATGCAAGAGCTGGAGCTGTCGCAGGCCGATTTCAAACAAGCCTTTGACAGCCTCCCGCCCGAGCAGCAAAGCGCGCTGCAAGCGTCTGCGGCGCGTGTGCGCAGCTACCACGAGGCGCAGAAAAAACACACGGGCGAAAGCTGGCACTACCGCGATGCCGACGGCAGCCTGCTGGGGCAAAAAGTCACCCCGCTGGATCGGGTCGGCATCTACGTGCCTGGCGGCAAAGCCGCCTACCCCAGCAGCCTGATCATGAACGCCGTGCCGGCGCACGTGGCCGGCGTGCAGGAAATCATCATGGTCGTGCCCACCCCTGTGCGCGGCAGCGTAGCCGCTGGCGGCGCAGAAGCCGCAACGGTGCAAGGCGCCAATCCCGCGCAGCCGCATGGCGAGCGCAATCCGCTGGTTCTGGCAGCTGCCTATGTGGCAGGCGTAAGCCGCGCCTTTACCATCGGCGGGGCGCAGGCCATTGCTGCATTGGCTTACGGCACCGCCACCGTACCCAAAGTAGACAAAATCACCGGCCCGGGCAATGCTTACGTAGCCAGCGCCAAACGCCGCGTCTTTGGCACCGTGGGCATCGACATGATTGCCGGTCCCAGCGAAATTCTGGTACTAGCCGACGGCAGCACCCCGCCCGATTGGGTCGCCATGGATCTGTTCAGCCAGGCCGAGCACGACGAGCTGGCGCAAGCCGTAATGCTCTGCCCCGATGCCGACTATATCGACGCCGTGCAGCGCGAGATGCAACGCCTGCTCAACGAACTGCCGCGCGCGGGCATCATCGCCCAAAGCCTGCTGGGGCGTGGCGTCATGATCCATACCCGTAGCATGGAAGAGGCTTGCGAACTCTCCAACCGCATCGCGCCCGAACACCTGGAAATCAGCAGCCGCGACCCCCACCGCTGGGAGCCTTTGCTCAAGCACGCCGGCGCCATCTTTCTGGGCGCATACACCAGCGAATCGCTGGGCGATTACTGCGCAGGCCCCAACCACGTGCTGCCTACCAGCGGCACGGCGCGCTTCTCGTCCCCGCTGGGCGTGTACGACTTTCAAAAACGCAGCAGCATCATCGAAGTCAGCGAACAAGGTGCCCAAACCCTTGGCAAAATCGCCAGCGTGCTGGCGCACGGCGAAGGCTTGCAGGCGCATGCACGCGCGGCAGAGATGCGGCTGAAATAAATGCCTTTGCGCAGCCAAAGAAGATAACAAGATGCTGATCAAATCCGCAGATGACAAAAGCAAGCGTTTGAAACTGCTGGAGGAGCTGCAATATTCGCCAGTGCTTGATCAAAAGCAAAAAGACTGGCTATTCAAAGAACTGAGGAATCTGCGTACGGGCATTCAGGGCGAGAAGGACGCTGCCCACTACATCAACACTTATTACCGTGAAAGCCCAAACTGGGCGGTACTGCACGACTTGCGCCTCAAAGTCGATGGAGAAGTGGCGCAGATAGATCATTTGCTGGTAGGCCGTGCATTTATGCTCGTGTTGGAGACCAAGAACTTCAACGGCAACGTGTGCATCAACGAATATGGCGAGTTTTCCGTAACGTACTCCAATGGCGAGACTTACGGAATTTCATCGCCATTGGAACAAAGCAAACGGCACGAAAAATTGTTGCGCAAGCTGCTGGATCAATTGGGGATTCAGCCGCGTCTTGGGGGTGATATGGAGATTCATCACGTCGTGATGTTTCACCCCAGTGCCGTGATTCAGCGTCCCGATCGCAAGAAGTTCAATACAAACAACATCATCAAGGCTGATAGTTTGCCAACGTGGCACAAGCAATTTGTTGATAAAGAAATTGGCATTTTGGGTGCATTGGCACGGGTGCACAAAATTCGCAGCAGCGAAACCGTGCGTGCATGGGCTGAAAAAATTGCCCGTTACCACGAGCCGGAAGATTGGTTGCGCTTGCCCGATTTCATGGCACCCAAACATCTGGCATCGCCAGCGAATTGCGCAGAAAGATCTAATAGCTCTGTAGTAGCGGTGCGTACGATTTCGCAGCCTGTCTGTTTTACCTGTTCTATCCCTCTGAGCGAAAAGGTGGCGAACTACTGTCATCGCAATCCCGAGCGCTTCGGTGGCAAGCTCTATTGCTGGGAGCATCAACGGGCATTGTGATGCAATGCTTAATGCTATTCAAGCCAAAAATAGAAAGGGCATCCGATCTGGATGGGCTCTATGCCGTTTTGTGTGGAACTTGACAACCTCAAAGACACCGATGC
>CAYUAF010000024.1:8926-18081 GCA_964442555.1 uncultured Allobrachymonas sp. | reverse complement strand
TGGCGGAGACGAAGGGATTCGAACCCTTGATGCAGCTCATCACCGCATACTCCCTTAGCAGGGGAGCACCTTCGGCCTCTCGGTCACGTCTCCAAAGAAGCGCAATTATAGCCCAAGCTGTAGCTATATTCCGCATGGGTTGCGGAAATAGTCGGATGTTGGTTGCGAAAGAAAGCTACAGTGCTTGCCATTGCAAGACTGGGCCGTTGCGCGAAACGTAGCCATTGCCGACTTTAATGTGGATGCGGTGTCCGCGGGTTTGGCAGGCTGCGATGACTTGCAGCAGGGCGAGCATTTGACTTTCGCTGCCGATGACGCCGTGTGCTGTTTTGAGCCAATGGCGCAGTGCGTTAGCTTGGCGGTGGGGTGCCAGTGTGTGTAGTTGGGCGATTTGCGGCGGGTTGCCGATTTGCTGCAAGTCTATTTGTGCCAGTTCTTGTAGCAGGGTAACTGCCTGGGCAGCCAATCGGGCGCTGCGTGCCACGCTGGTGCGAAAGCCGGGGAAGTGTTCCTCCAGCACGGGCAGTACGGTGTGGCGCAGGCGGTTGCGGGTAAAGCGCAGATCGGTGTTGCTGGGGTCTTCTATCCAAGGGATACGTTGCGTTTGCAGCCAGGTTTTGAGGGCTTGTTGCTCAATGGCAAGCAAAGGTCTGGCAAAGCACCTGCCGTGGCGATGCAGTTGGGCGGGCATGCCCGCCAGCCCGGCAACGCCTGCGCCGCGGCTTAGGGCCAGCAGCACGCTTTCGGTTTGGTCATCGGCATGTTGGCCTAATAGCACCATATTGGCGTTTATTGCGTGGGCAGTTTGTGCCAGTGTGCGGTAGCGTTCCTCTCGGGCGCGGGCTTCGATGCTATCGCCTTTGCGCAAGGCAATGCGGATGTGCAAGGTTTGATGGTGCAGCGCACAGCCCAAATTGGCGGCAGGCTGCTGCAAGGCCGCGCATAGTTGGGCGCAATGGGTGGCAAAGGTGTCCGCGCAGGTTTGCAGCCCGTGATGGATGTGCAAGGCGGTGATTTGTCGGGGCAAGTCTGCTAGCGTGTGTGTTGCTGTGGTGCGATACAGCCGCACAATGCCCAGTAGCAGAGCGGTGGAGTCTGCGCCGCCGCTTAAGGCAATAGCCAAGTGATGTGGCCGGGGCTGGGGCAGGTTTTGCCACCAGGACAGCAAATGCTGGTCAATGCGCGATGTGGGCCATTGGCCCACATCGTTTAATGCTGCGAAGCTGTTGCCTGACATGGCACCCGTGTGCAAAAGCGGCTGGCCGGGTGTGATGAATGCACGATCGCGCTTTATTCTTCTGTAGCGCGTGTGTCGTTGAATCGGCCATAGCTTTGCAGGCGTTCGTAGCGGCGATCCAGCAGCTCTTTGGGTTTGAGATCGGCAACCTGGCGCAACGCTTCGCCCAGTGCGCGTTTGAGTTGCGCGGCCATTTGCTTGTGGTTGGCGTGTGCGCCGCCTACTGGTTCGCTCACGATTTTGTCTACCAGGCCCAGAGCCTTGAGCCGGTGTGCCGTAATGCCCAGTGCTTCGGCGGCGTCTTGCGCGCGCTCGGCGGTTTTCCACAGGATGGAAGCGCAGCCTTCTGGCGAGATGACGGAGTAGACCGCGTATTGCAGCATCAGTACCTGGTCGGCTACGCTGATGGCCAGCGCGCCGCCAGAGCCGCCTTCGCCGATGATGGTGGTGATGATGGGCACTTCTAGCTGAGCCATTTCAAAGATGTTGCGGCCAATGGCCTCGCTTTGGTTGCGCTCTTCTGCATCAATGCCCGGAAAAGCGCCTGGCGTATCTACAAATGTGAAGATGGGCAGCTTGAATTTTTCGGCAGTTTTCATTAAGCGCAGGGCTTTGCGGTAGCCCTCGGGCTTGCTCATGCCAAAGTTGCGGGCGGCGCGCATTTTGGTGCTGCGGCCTTTTTGGTGGCCCAGCACCATGCAGGCGTTGCCGTTGAAGCGTGCCAGGCCGCCGACGATGGAGAGGTCGTCGGCCATGTGGCGGTCGCCATGCAGCTCGACAAAATCGGTGAAGATTTCTTCAACGTATTCGAGCGTGTAGGGGCGATCCGGATGCCGCGCGATTTTGGTGATTTGCCAAGGGGTGAGCGTGCTGTAAATGTCTTTGGTCAGCTGCAGGCTTTTTTTGCTGAGCTGTTCGATTTCGGCCGAGATGTCTACGGCAGATTCGGTTTGCACGTAGCGCAGTTCTTCGATCTTGTTTTCGAGTTCGGCGATGGGTTGTTCAAAGTCCAGAAAATTCCGTTTACTCACACTGTGCTCCTGTCTGGGTCTGCGCGTATTGTAAAGAACTGTTTTGGGAATATGGCAGGCTCTTGCATCAAACCTGTGTTGCCAAGCGGCGGGATGTGTGCCTTGGTTTTAATAGGTTACGGGCAAGGGGTCAAGCGAGCGCCATAAATACCACGTAGCTACGCTGCAATAGGGCTGCCAGGCTTGGGCTACTTCGCGCATGTCGTGGCGGCTTACCGGCTCGCCGGAAAAATAATGTTGGCTGATGCCTTTTTGCAGGCCGATATCGTCCAAGGGCAACACATTGGGGCGCATGAGGTGAAAGATCAGAAACATTTCTGCCGTCCAGCGTCCAATGCCGCGAATGGCAAGCAGCACGGCCATGACGGCGTCATCATCCATGGCCTGCCAGTTGGCATGTTGCAGATCGTTTTCTACAAAGTGCCGGGCTAGGTCGTGCAGGTATTCTGCCTTGCGTGTGCTCAATCCGGCGGTGCGCATGGCCTGTGGCGCAAGTTGCAGCACATGCTGCGGGGTGATGGCAGGGGTTAAGGCCGCAAAGCGATCCCAAACCGATTGGGCGGCTTTGACGGAGATTTGCTGGCCCACGATGCTGCGCGCCAGCGTCATGAAGGCGTCGCCGCGCGATTCCAGGCAGGCTGCCTCGTATTGCTGCACCAGCTTTTTCATGACCCGATCACGCTGGCACAAATGGGCGCAGGCGTCTTGCCAATAGGGCGGGGTGTGGCTGGGGGTGTGCGTCATGCCGATGTTGGTGAAAGAAAAAGCTGTTGGTGCAAAGATGGAGCCGCAATGGAGTGGGCGCCATGTGCCGTGCGGCGCCTGCTGCGCAGGTTATACGCGCTTTAGGGTCTGTTCACGCTATTTTGAGATGATGCGAAGCTGCCTGCAGGAGTGCCAATCAAGGCGTGCGCCGCAGCGCAGACCGGGTATCTGCACAAGAAGCACAACAAAGAGTGGCGCTTCTGGCAAGCTGCTTCCCTTCGGGTTGCGCTCAAAAGCGCTATCGCCTGCGTTGCCAGCCTGGCCAAGGATCGCTCCTTGGCGGCGGCTGGCGCCTTTGGCGAGTGACCATTCAAGCGCAACGCATTGTCCAAAAGTAGCGTGAACAGACCCTAGCTGGCGCATTCCCAACTGGTGCCTTGGGCGGAGTCTTTCAGCACAATGCCTTGCTTGAGCAGCTCTTGCCGGATGCGGTCGGCCTCGGCCCAGTTTTTGTCGGCCTTGGCTTGGGCGCGTGCGGCGATTCGCGCTTCGATGCTGGCGGCGTCCAGATTGGAGCCGGTTTGCAGGTATTGGGCGGGTTCGCTTTGCAGCAGGCCGATGGTGCCGGCCAGCGCCTTCAGCAAGCCGGCTTGGGTTGCGGAGCGGGTTTTATTGACTTCGCTTGCCAGATCAAACAGTACGGCCACGGCTTCGGGCGTGCCAAAGTCGTTGTCCATGGCGGCTTTGAAGCGGCTGGCGTAGGCATCGTTCCAGTCGATTTGCGCGGGTGCCTGGGGCGTAACAACCGTAAGGGCGGTGTACAGGCGCTTGAGACCCGTGCGGGCGTCGTCCAGACCGGCATCGCTGAAGTTGAAGGGGCGGCGGTAGTGCACGCGCAGCATGAAAAAGCGCAGTGTTTCGCCATCGTAGCTTTTGAGCACGTCGCGAATGGTGAAGAAGTTGTTGAGCGACTTACTCATCTTCTCGCCATCTACCTGTAAAAAGCCGTTGTGCACCCAGTAGCGCGCAAAGGTTTTGCCGGTGGCGCCTTCGCTTTGGGCGATTTCGTTTTCGTGATGCGGAAATTGCAGGTCGGCGCCGCCGCCGTGGATATCAAACGTTTCGCCCAGCAAGGCCATGCTCATGGCCGAGCATTCGATATGCCAGCCGGGCCGCCCGCAGCCAATGGCCGAGTCGTATTTGGCATCAGCCGGCTCGGTGGGCTTGGCGGCCTTCCACAGCACAAAGTCCAGCGGGTCTTGCTTGCCGTCTTGCACGGCTACGCGCTCGCCAGCGCGCAGGTCGTCAATGGATTTGCCGCTGAGCTTGCCGTAACCGGCAAACTTGCGCACGGAGTACATATAGTCGCCGGCGCTGTCGCCTGTTTCCACTTTGTAGGCCAGCCCTTTTTGTTGCAGGCGCTGGATCAGGTCGGTCATTTGCGTCACATATTCGGTGGCACGCGGTTCGTGCGTGGGGCGGTCAATGCCCAGCGGCGCAAAGTCGTCGTGCATGGCGGTGATCATCTCATCCGTCAGCTGGCGGATAGGGATGTTGCGTTCCAGTGCGCGTTTGATGATCTTGTCGTCAATATCGGTGATGTTGCGCACATAGGTTACGCGGTAGCCGCTGGCGCGCAGCCATTTCTGCATCACATCAAAGGCGATCATCATGCGGGCATGGCCGATGTGGCACAAATCGTAGATCGTCATGCCGCAAACATACATGCGCACATGGCCTGGCTCCAGGGGCGTAAAGGGCTGAATATCACGCGCCAGCGTGTTGTAGATACGCAAAGACATGCTGAAAATGGAAAGAAATTGTTAAATGAAAAACAGGCCGCAACCCCGGCAGATTCGGGCGCGGCCAGAGTATGGCAGGCCGCATCGTACCGCAAAGGGCCGTGTACTGTCTGTTTAAGTGCCGCTTGCAAGAGGGGGATAATGCGGCATCGCTTTATTTCATAGCCCTATTGATTTCCCCGCGTGATTTTCATCATGAAGCAAGTTTTTTTGATGCGTGTGCTGGCTGGCTCCATCCTGGCGGCAGCAACGCTGTTTGGTAGCGGCGCTGCGCTTGCGCAGACGGCGCTGGTTGGCGAAGACTACCGCAAGGTCAATCAACTCATTGCCGGCAAAAACTATGCGGCGGCGCTGCAAGCAGCTGATAGCTACTTGGCAGGCAACCCGCGTGATCCGCAAATGCGCCTGTTGCGCTCGCGGGTGCTGGTGGCGCAAGGCAAAACGGACGAGGCGCGCAACCAGTTATTGAGCATTACGCAGGAATACCCAGAAATTGCCGAACCCTATAACAACCTGGCCGTGTTGTATGCACAAGCAGGCGAATTGGATATGGCGCGCACTGCACTTGAAAACGCCGTGCGCATCAACCCGAGCTATGCAGTGGCTTTGCAGAATTTGGGGGATGTATACCGCCGCATCGCCAACGGCTACTACAGCAAGGCCCTGGCTTTGCAACCTGGCAACCGTACCCTGCAAGAAAAAGTGCGTGCCACACGGGCAGACGCACGCTGAACGGGTCTATACGCTACGCGCCCGGCGAATGCACATGACGCCGTGGCGTTTGAGAAGATAACAGGCACCTTGTGCGCCCTGTTGATTTGCTGAAGGAGAAGTTCCATGTGGATGAATAGTTTGTCGCTTGCGCGTGCCCACACGGGTAGCCGCAAGCTGGCACGGTATGTGTTGCTGGTCGTGTTTTGCGTAGCTGCCGTTGTGGCGCAGGCCGCGCCGCGCAAGGGCAGTGCGGTGGGTCATAAAACTGCCGCAGCCAAGCCGCAGGTGCAATTTCGCACCAACGTGGGGGAATTTACGGTGGAGCTGGATCCGGCAGCGGCCCCGAAAACAGTCGAGAACTTTCTGCAATACGTTCATAGCGGCCACTACAACGGCACTATTTTTCATCGCGTCATCAGCAATTTCATGGTGCAAGGCGGCGGGTACGACGCCAATTTGGAACAAAAGCCAACCCGCGCTCCAGTAGTGCATGAAGGCAGGCAAGCTCTCAAGGCGGGCTGGCGCAACACGGTAGGCACCATTGCCATGGCGCGCACCAATGCGCCCAACTCGGCCACGGCGCAGTTTTTCATCAACGTGCAAGACAACGCTTTTCTCGACCCCACCCCTATTCCTGACGGTGATCCGGTGCCGCAGTTTGTGTACCACGGCAAAACCTATACCAACCTGCCGCGTGCGCAGTTGCTGCGGCATCCCGCCTTGGCGGGCTATACGGTTTTTGGCAAAGTCGTAAGCGGCATGGATGTGATTGAAAAAATCCGTACCACACCAACCGGAGCGGCCGGCCCCTTTGGCAGCGACGTGCCGAAAAAGACAGTGCTGATCGAGTCGGCACGGCAGATCAAGTAAACTCAAGTCCGCTTTGCAACCTGCTGCCCGGCGGCAGGTTTTTTTGTCAAAACCCTTACCGTAAAACCCATCATCATGAGTACACAAGTCATTTTGCATATTGCCAACCGTGGCCCCATCACCATCGAGCTGGATGAAGCCAAAGCGCCGATTACCGTTGCCAACTTTCTGGAGTACGTGCGCAACGGCCATTACAACGGCACGGTTTTTCATCGGGTCATTCCCGGCTTCATGATCCAGGGCGGCGGCTTTGCCCCAGGCATGGAACAAAAGCCCACGGCCAAAGAAATCCAGAACGAAGCCAACAACGGCCTCAAAAACGATAAATACACCATCGCCATGGCGCGCACATCTGCGCCGCACTCGGCCAGCGCCCAGTTCTTTATCAACGTGGTGGATAACGACTTCCTCAATTACAAGTCGCCCACGCCCCAAGGCTGGGGCTATGCCGTTTTTGGCAAAGTGGTAGATGGCCAAGCCGTGGTAGATCAAATCGCTGCTGTTGCCACAGGCCGCCGCGGCATGCACGACGATGTGCCCAAAGAAGACGTGCTGATCGAAAAAGCCGAAATCAAGGCCTGATTCGTATCTCACCCTTCGCGCCTCAGGTTGTTAATAAAACCCACGGCGCAGTAACCACGCAGCGGCACGGCACACCACCTGCCGCTGTTGTTTTAAGCGCGTAGCCCTGTTGTCACACCCCAGTCGCGCGCGATTTTTCCGTATTGATTTGCGAGGCGCACCCCCATGTCCCAGCCTGTATCCCAAGTAACCGTGCCTGCCCAGTGGCGCACCATCGACTGTGTGGCCGACCTGCACTTGCAGCAAGACGACGCCACCTGGCAGGCATTTGCGCAGTATCTGCAGCACACACCGGCGGATGCCGTTTTTTTGATGGGCGACATACTGGAACTATGGGCGGGAGACGATGCGCTGCAACACCCCAGCCATGCCTTTGCGCGCCAGCTGGTGCAAGCGCTGCATGCAGCCAGCCAAAGCAAAACCTTGTACTGGATGCACGGCAACAGGGACTTTCTGGTAGGCACCGCGTTTTGCCAGGCAGCCGGGCTGACCATGCTGGACGACCCCTGCGTGCTGCACATGCCTGCCACATCCGGCAACGGGGTAGGGCAGCGCATATTGCTCAGCCACGGCGACGCCTTGTGCATAGACGATGCCGCTTACATGCAATTTCGCCAACAAGTGCGCAACCCGGCTTGGCAACAAATCTTTTTGCAGCAACCGCTGGAACAGCGCCTGGCCTTGGCGCAACAGTTGCGCCAGCAAAGTAGCCAGCGCAAAAACGAGCTGGGCGTAGAAGGCTATGCCGACGTGGATGCGCCGCTGGCCGTGCAATGGCTGCAAAAACATGACTGCACACTGCTCGTGCACGGCCATACGCACAAACCGCAAGACCATGACCTGCCCGGAACGGTACAAGGGCAAATCTTGCAGCGCATGGTACTGAGCGACTGGGACATGCAAGCAACCCCGCCCCGAGCCGAAGTGTTGCGCATGCAACGTCAGCCTGATGCAACCTGGCGCTGGAGCAGGCAAAGCTGTTGCTAATGCAGATTGGCTCAATTGCTATGAATTTTTGATTGTTACCGTGTGGTGCGGGATAGCTGTTGACAGATAGATGGCTAAAAGGGGTTGATTGGGAGGTTTGTAGCGCGGTTTCCAAAAGGGAACAAACACTCAGTCAACGCCAAAGCTCACAGTTTGTATTGTGCTTTGGGCAAATAGCTGTCCGGAGGAGGACAGCCCGGTCTGACAAAATGTGATAGATAGGTTTTTGACACACCGTACACAAAGCACGAACGCTCCGATCAATAAGAGTTTATTGAAATATAACGGTGTGTAGCAGCCAATATGCTGCTTACAGCAACTTGCCGTCTTCTGCCAGCAGATCTTCCATGCGCTGCAGCAGCGATTGCATGCGGGGGTGTTGCAGGGCTGTGTGTTCAGCCGGCGTGGCGAAGGCGGCAGGTGGCGTGGCGCTTGGGGCAGTGCCTGCTTGTTCGCGCTCGACCAGGTCAAATGCCAGATTGAGTGCGGCCAGTACGGCAATGCGGTCGCGTGCGCGCAGCTTGCCTGCATCGCGGATTTTGCACATGGCGGCGTCTACACGTTGCACCGATTGCTGCATGTGCTCTTCGGCACCTTCGGGGCATGCCAGCACATAGGTTTGGCCCATGATTTGCGCTTCGATTTGTTTTGTGCTCATGTGTTGTCCTCACCCCATGCGGAAGGTGTCGTTGTTGCATCCGGCTCGGATTTGGGTGTCGGGGCGGCAAAGGTGGCCAGCAGAGAAGTGGATGGTGTCCGCACGCTGTGGCTGGCGCTTGCCGTTGCACCTGTGGCAGTTTGGGGCATATGGGGTGCAGCAGCTGCGCCAGAGGCAGGCATGGCTGCCGCATGTGTTGCGGCTGGGGGCGTTTCGGCTGCGGGCAGGCGGGCCAGCAAGGCGTCCATTCGCGTGCGTGCCGCTGTCAAGCGGGAGCGCAGGGCGTCGCGCTCTTGCAAAACTTCTTGTAGTTGCGCTTGCAGCAAGGCGTTGGAGCGTTGCAGCTCTTCGTAGCGCAAGAGCAGGCGTTCCAGATGGTCTGCCACCTGGTCCAGAGAAAGAGGGGTTGGCGTGGTATTCATGTCGGGTGATGCGCGAAAGGGGCAGGGTACATATCCTCTTGCCAGCGCGTAAAGCCTTGGTTGCGCCGATTGTAGAGGATGGCATGCGTTTATGGCCGTGATGGATGCATCCGTTACCGCTCCATACAGTTGTGTTGGTGTTTTTAC
>CAYUAF010000024.1:0-8826 GCA_964442555.1 uncultured Allobrachymonas sp. | reverse complement strand
TCGGCGGCCACGTCTGTTTCGCGTTGTCTGCGGCCGGTAATGGGGGTCCAATCCCACAAGGGGTTGAATGCGGCGGGCGTGCCGTGTCCTTTCAATGTGTGCTGCTCGGCTTGTGTGGCCTCGGTACCTTGCAGGCGTGTCACTGTTGGGTCGTTCAGGGGGCCGTGCACGCGCAAAACCTGGGTGGCCATGGCGCTGATGGGTTTGCTCAATGCCCATTGCGCCACATAGCTGCCTACGCCTACCAGCGGGTTGATGACGCCTACGGCCAGTGCGGCCGTACTCAAATCCACCTTGGGTTGCACCACCACGTTCAAGTCGATGGTTTTGTTGGCCAAGGCGACTTTTCCGCTCATTTTGGCATCGGCCATGCTGCCGGAAATGGCCAGATTGTCTGTTTTGACAATGCCTCGTTGGATGTGCAGGCTGCCGTCGATGCGGTCAAAGGCAAAGCCTTTTTCGGATATGTCTCCCAGGCGCGTAAGCCCTTGCAGGCTCAACAGGCTGATGAGTTTGAGCGCCCCGGTGTCAATGCGGCTGATATGCCCGCGGCGAATATCCACGCGCAGCTCGCCAGCCAAGGTTTCCATGTCGAACGCAACGGGCGAGCCTTCCCACCGCAAAGTGCCTGCCACGCTGCCTTGGCCGGATTTGAGCAAGTCTTTATGGCCGAAGTGATTTAGCGTGCTGCCCAGGTTATCGGTTTGTGCGCGCAGTTGCAGCGATACAAAACGCTTGGCCAAATCGGCCGGTTGCAGCTCGCCGCCTGCTCCGCTGGGGTGCACGCCCCACATGCCGCTGCCGCTTAGCTTGGTTTGGGGGGTAGAAGCCGTTAGTTCATGAATACGCCAGGCGTTTTGCGCCTGGCGATCAGCCGTATCGTCCGCCAGATCGGCTCCTGCCGGGCGGGCTTGCGCGCTGTTGCTGGCGCGCAAGGCGATGCGGTCGAATTTGTATCCCACCAGATCCACATGGCTGGCATCAATATCCAGTGCCGGCAGTGTTTTGGGGTTGGCCGTTTGGCGCACGTACTCACCTACTTCTTGTACGCTGGCGGGCGCCAGGGTCAAGTGCTGCAACCGCGCTTTGATGCTGCCTGCGCCACCGTTTGCCGATTGCAAAAATTCTACGTAGCCGTTGAGTTGCTTGGCTACTAGCGACAGCTTCCATAGCCGCCCCTCGCGCGCGCCGCCTACTACCAGCGATTCAAACACCCGGTCGGCAAAGGCCAGGGCGGGCGTTTGCATGGCAAACTGGTCTGGCAGGTAGCTGCCCGTTGTTGTTTCGCTGTTTGCACTTTGGCTATTTGCATTTTTGCTGTTTGTGGCAGTGGTTGCAGTCGCCTGGATGTGCGGCACAGTGATTTGCAACTGGTCGCCCCAGCCGGATTCGAGCACCTGGCTCCAGGCGTCTGCATTCACACGGTCCATGAGCACCAAGGCGTGCACGCCCGTTTCGGGCATGGGCGGCGGCTGCCTGACGGCCTGCGCCCCCACAGCCACGCGGCCGCGCAGCACCTGCGGGGTGTTGCCGTGGCGCAAATCGCGTGCGTATTGCGCCAGCACCACATGGCCAAATCGCACCTGCAATTCGTCTTCAACCGCGGTATCGGCGCCGTTGCCGGCGCGTTCTGACCGGATGATGCGGCTGGAAAAATGAAACGGCAGCTTGCCAGCAGCGCCTTTGCCCAAAGGGGCTGGCAGCTTAACGTCCATGCCCGCCAGGTCTGAATCGATGGTCAGCTCGGAAGCGCCCCGGTTGAAGAACAGGGTGGCGCGGTAGGCGCTGCGCCCCTGCAAAAAACGCCCCAACTGCGCAATGGTGCCTACGGACGGCTCTTGCCGCAGCCCTTCAGCCGTGAAGTCGCCTTGCGCCTCTATCTTGACTTGGTGGCTATCGTGCCGTGCGCGGCTGGCCACGCTGCCACCCTGGATGCTGGCCTTGCCGCCCAGCAGCGTGGTAGAGGTGTCTTGCAGGCTGAATCCTTTTTCGTTGAACAGCACTTTGCCCTGGCTTTGGGCCAGCAAGGGCGAATCGGGCGAGATGCGGATATCGTTGCCTTGCAGGGCCACCGCGCCTTTGACGATGGCCTTGTCCATATGCATGATGGGCAGCCCCAGGGCCAGCGAGATATCGGCCTTGCCGTTGGCGGATGCTTGCTCCAGGCTGTTGCCGATGATATCTGACAGGGGCGATTGGTTGGTGAGCGCCAGCGCCTGCTCCAGCGGGCCGTGCATTTTGGCCGCAATGCCTACGGTGAGGTTGTTTGCCAGATCGGGAATGTGCGCAGACAGATCTTTGACTTCGATATCGGGCGCGCTGCTGAAGCGTGCCGTCGCATTCAGCACGGAAAGCGATGATTTGTCAATGACCAGCAGGCCGTTGAGCTTGGTGAGCGCAGGCCAGGGTTTTTCGCCAGCGTTTTGCAGATAGCGCGGCACGAAGTGGTATTCGGCATTGGTCAGCGGCACCTCAAACCGGAAGGTGCCCGATTGCGCCCCTGTTGCAGTGTTTTTGTTAAACGGTATCTGCGCCAAGTCGCCTGCAATGCGCACGCGGGCATTGCGAATGTCGCCGCCGCGTACGGCGTGGCCTACGTAATCCAGCGCATTGCGGTCTAGCGCGCGCGGCAGATAGCGCACGACTTGCTCCGCGCGTGCGCGCTGCATGTGGCCGTCCAGATCCAATATGCCCGGAAAGCGCTTGTCTGCCACGGCCCCGTCATACGTGCGCCAGCTTAGGCGCACCGTGCCTTGCGCATCGGCATTGGCAAAGCGGATGGCGGGTAGCGTTACCCGTATTTGCTGGCCGTGCACATTCCATTGCACCTGGGTTTGCAAAGAGTCGAACTCCAGCCGGGGCTTTTCGAACACGCCGGGAAACTCAGCGCTGCCTTTGTTCAGGCTCAAGTTCATGCTGCCGCCCGACTGGTTGAAGTCAAAGGCGATTTGCGCCCCCTGCACGCCGGGTATGCCGATGTCTGATGTGTTCTCGGCCTGCGGTGTTTTGGGTGCGGCTGAAGCGCCTGCGGTTGCTTGCGGCTGCACCTTGCCAGACACAACGGGCTGCGCCAGCCAGCCGATTTGGCTGGCACGGCCGCGCGCGGTGTAGGCCACGGGGGCGTTGATATCGCCTTGCCAGCTGATTTGCAGTTCCTGGATTTGGCCCTGCGGCTGAAAGCGGCGCAGGGCCTTGAGCATGGCTTCGCCCAAGGGCAGGCGGCCTGCCAGCTGGCCGATGACGCCAATGTCCCAATCATTGCCTTGGATTTGGCCGCCGCGCGCGGTGGGGCTTTCCGCATCGTGAATGTCCACCTGCAAATTGCCTCCGGGCCAGCGCAGGCCGTCATGCGTTTCAAACCGCAATCCTTCGGTTGCCAAGGTGTAGCTGTTGCGCACATTGCTTTGGTTGAAGCGCAGCTTGAATGTGCCTTGCAGCCCTTTCAGCGCCAGCGGCGGCAGGTCTTTGCCCAGGGTCATGTCTACCGCTTGCAGCTCCGTGCGGATCGTTATGCTGCTACGCAGCCCTTCGCGGTATTCGGCCTGCACATGCAGCTTGCCTTTGCCTTGCCGCACGGCAACGTGTTTGCCCAGGTCTGCGTATTGGCGCAGGCGCGAAACGTCTGCTTCGGCAATATCGGCCTGCACGGTGCCAGACCATTTGTTCCACTCGGCAGGTTCGCGCCACAGCCCGTGCTTCCAATCGGCTGCCGCCTTGATCGGTTGGCCCCAGCCGGCAGGGGGGGTGAATGCCAGTTGCAAATCGTGGTGCCTGCCGTTGTTATTCAGGCGGGCTTGCACTTGCGAAATCACCAGGGGCACTACTTGCCGTTGCGCATCGCTCCACTGCATGCGCCCGTTGCGAATTTCAAGCACCGGCTGCTTCAGCAGCCAATTCAGCGCCGCATTGGATGAGGCATCGTCTGGTTGCGGTTGTTGGCTCGGCCCTTGGGGCAAAGCGACGCCTGCAATATAGATGCGCCCGTCTGCACTGCGCCGGGCATGCACCCGGGGCTGCACAACGGCCAGGCGGGCTACCCGGCCCCGTAATAGAGAAAACACCGTGGCTTCGGCCTCGACGGCTTGCACGTGCAGGCCCTCGTTGCCTGCTTCGTCCAAAAAGCGTATATCGCGCAATTGCACCGCTGGCTGCCAGCCTTGCCGCAGCACGGCAATTTCGCCGATGCTTACCTTTAACCCCAGTGCCGACGAGGCGCTTTGCTCCAGCTTCGGGCGAAAGTCGTTGATACGCGGCAGAATCCAGACATGCACCAGCAACATCGCTGCCACCAAGGCAAGCGCCGCCACACCGGCCAGCCAAGCGGCCACGCGCAGCAGCCTGCGCCGAACGGCAGGCGGCAGAATGTATTGCTGGACTATGGCAACGAGATTCAGGGCGCGATCCTTCTTCTGCATGGAGAACACATATATGAGCAGCACAGGCATTGATACAGGCCTGTTACCCGCTTCATCGACCGAAGCAGGAACTTTATCCCAGTCTGCGCCGGGCGTACATGCGAATGTCACCGTTCGTGAAACGCCGGCAGCCGACAAAGCCCTGCACAGCCGCATGGTACAGCGGCTGCACCGCCGTTATGCCGATCTGTTGCCCTTGCTGCCGCCCGGCACGCCCGATCGCGGCAGCATGCAAGCCACCTTGGCGGCTTTGCAGCAGCAAGGCCACGACTTGGCTGCCAGCCTGCGCATCTTGCGCCAGCTGGTGCTGGAGCGCCTGGTGGTACTGGACTGCGATGCGGGGGCATCCTTACAAGCCGTTACCACCTGCATGACCACATTGGCCGAGCTGGCGCTGGACATGGCCTGCGAGCAGGCCTTTGAGCATCTGGATGCCCTGTACGGCGCGCCGCTTAAGGCCGATGGCAGCCGCGTCAATTTCTGGATTGTGGGCATGGGCAAGCTGGGCGCGCGCGAGCTGAACGTATCCAGCGACATCGACCTGGTTTATCTGTATGAAGCCGACGGCCAAACCGCAGGCGGCACAGGCAAGGCCAGCCCGTTTCCGGGGGGCGGCGGCATCAGCTTTCAGGAGTATTTCGCCAAAGTGGCCAAGCGCCTGCATCAGCTGATTGGCGAGACGACCGAACACGGCTTCGTCTTTCGCATCGACTTGGCGCTGCGCCCCAACGGCAACTCCGGCCCGGTAGTTACCTCGCTGGATGCGCTTGCCCAGTACCTGCAAGTGCAGGGGCGCGAGTGGGAACGCTTTGCCTGGATGAAGAGCCGCATCGTGGCGCCGCGCGCATCCATTGCCAACCACTCGGGCCGCCAGCTGCGCCAAGTGGTACTGCCATTTGTGTTTCGCCGTTATCTGGACTTCAACGTGTACGAATCGCTGCGCGTGCTGCACGATCAGATTCGCGACCACGCCATCTCGCGCAGCGCGGGCCGGCCCGAGCGCGCCAACGACGTCAAAATCTCGCGCGGCGGCATCCGCGAAATCGAATTCATTGTGCAACTGCTGCAAGTGGTGCGCGGCGGGCAATTTCCCGAACTGCGGCTGCGCCCCACGCTGGAGGCCTTGCCGCAACTGGCCCGCGCAGGCTTCATGAGCGCGCCCGTGGCAGATGCGCTGGCACAAGCCTATATCTTTTTGCGCCGCGCGGAGCACCGCATCCAATACCTCGACGACCAGCAAACCCACATCCTGCCCACCGACGACGGCGACCTGCTCTGGATTGCCCAAACCATGGGCTACGCCCACACGTGCTGCTTCATGCAAGACCTGCTTTGCCACCGCGACATCGTGGCGCGCGAATTCGATACCTTGCTCAGCCGCGAATCCAACACCTGCAAAAACTGCCTGCCTTGCCAACAAAGCGCGCAGGCCCAAGCCAAAGAAAAAGCCGACTTTGCCTTGCTGGCAGCCCGCGCGGCAGAACACGGCCACAGCGCCGTGCAGCAACGCCTGCTGGCGTGGCAAGAGCAGCCGCGCCTGGCCGCCTTGCGCCCGCAAACACGCACGCTGCTTTGGCAACTGCTGCAAAACAGCCTGCAGTGGCTGCAAGACGCTGCATCTGATGATGCCCCCGCCAGCCCGCAAGCGCACAGCCCGCTTGCCCAAGCCGACAAAGAAACCGCCGTTTTGCGCCTGATGGATTGGCTGGAAACCATTTTGCGCCGCCAAAGCTATCTGGCGCTCATGCTGGAGCAACCCGCCGTGCACACGCACCTGCTGCGCATGCTGGCCTTGGCCCGCTGGCCCGCGCGCTATCTGGTGCGCAACCCCGGCGTGATTGACGAGCTGGCTCATAGCGCCGTGCTGCACCAGCGTTTTGAGCCGGATGCCTTCAAAAACAAACTGGCGCTGCGCCTGCAAGCCCTGCAATCCACCGGCGAAGACGATGAAGAAAACGTACTCAACCTGCTGCGCCGCGCCATGCACGCCGAAACCTTCCGCACGCTGGCACGCGATTTGGCCGGCCAGTTGAGCGTGGAAGAAGTGGCTGACGACCTCAGCGCCTTGGCTGACGCCATCTTGCAAATCGCCACACATTGGTGCTGGCAGCGCCTGCTGCCCAAATTCCGCGCCATGGGCATGGAAGATGCCGCGCAACTCGACCTGCCCGACCACTTTGCCATCATCGCCTACGGCAAACTGGGCGGGCTGGAGCTGGGCTACGGCAGCGATCTGGACTTGGTCTTTTTGTACGAAGACAGCCACGAACGCGCCAGCGAAATCTATACCACCCTGGTGCGCAAGCTCATCGTCTGGCTCACCACCAAAACAGGCGAAGGCGATTTGTACGAAATCGACACCGCCTTGCGCCCCAATGGCAACTCCGGTTTGCTAACCACCACCGTAGACGCTTTTGAAAACTACCAACTGCAACGCGGTAGCAACACCGCCTGGGTATGGGAGCACCAAGCCATGACCCGCGCCCGCTGCTGCTTTGGCAGCCCGCGCCTGCACCAGCTATTCGACCGCATCCGCCAACAGGTGCTGACTGCGCCACGCGACGCCGCCAGCCTGCAAAACGAAATCATCGCCATGCGCCAGCGCGTTAGCCAGGCGCACGCTGAAAAAACTGGCGTATTCAACCTCAAACACAGCCCCGGCGGCATGATTGATGCCGAATTCGTCACCCAGTACCTGGTGCTGCTGCACAGTGCCCAGCACCCCCGCATGCTGGAAAATCGCGGCAACATCGCCTTGCTAGAACGAGCAGACGACCTGGGCATACTGCCTGCCAACCAGCAACTGGGGCATGCCGCCGCACGCGCCTACCGCGAGCTGCGACGCTTGCAGCATCGCTTCCGCCTCAATGAAGAGCCAATGCAATGCCCCGCAAACAGCGTGCAAGAGCAAGCATCGGCCATACGCGCTCTGTGGCAAGCCGTATTTGCGCAAGCCCGCTAAACGGCGCGCTTGCGGGCTATGCTCCGGTGTGTTTTGCACCTGAGTGTTATGCGCCTGTGTGTTTGTGCACTTGTGCGTTGGTGCGCCGCGCGGCTTTCTTTATCTCTTTAACCCAGGCCAATCCGCCGCTGTATTGCCATCGTTTTTTCAAAAAATGCGATACCAACACGCGTGCCACACGCGCCGCGCCCTTGTAGCCTAGCCGGCTAGCCGCTTACAGTCAGCCGCACGGCTGCACGGGGCCTGATGGCACGCCCATCGCATACACTTACCGGTTTGCATGCCGTTTGCGCGGCACCCCTGCACAACAAACATACCCAATAAACACACTCAATAAACGAAAGAGGAATACGCCATGAGCCTGAAATGCGGAATCGTGGGCCTGCCCAACGTGGGCAAATCCACCTTGTTCAACGCCCTGACCAAAGCCGGCATCGCTGCCGAAAACTACCCCTTCTGCACCATCGAACCCAATGTGGGCGTAGTCGAAGTGCCCGATCCGCGCCTGGCCAAACTGGCCGAAATCGTCAAGCCAGAACGCATCTTGCCCGCCATCGTCGAGTTTGTGGACATTGCCGGCCTGGTAGCCGGCGCCAGCAAAGGCGAAGGGCTGGGCAACCAATTTCTGGCGCACATCCGCGAAACAGACGCCATCGTCAACGTTGTGCGCTGCTTTGAAGACCCCAACGTCGTGCACGTGGCCGGCACCGTAGACCCCATTGCCGATATCGAAGTCATCCAGACCGAACTGTGCCTGGCCGACCTAGGCACCGTTGAAAAAGCCGTGCAACGCTACACCAAAGCCGCCAAATCCGGGCACGACAAAGAAGCAGCCGCCATGCTCAAAGTGCTTGAAGTCGTGCAAGCCGGCCTGCTTGAAGGCAAATCCGTGCGCCTGCTGGACCTGTCGCCCGAGCAAAAAGCGCTGCTTAAACCCCTGTGCCTCATCACATCCAAACCCGCCATGTTTGTCGGCAACGTGGCCGAAGACGGCTTTGACAACAACCCCTTGCTGGACCGCCTGAAAGAATTTGCCCAAAAGAACGGCAATGCGCCCGTTGTTGCCATCTGCGCCAAAATCGAAGCCGAACTCGCAGAAATGACGGACGAAGACCGCGCCGAATTCCTGCAAGAACTAGGGCAGGAAGAACCCGGCCTCAACCGCCTCATCCGCGCAGGCTACCAACTGCTGGGCCTGCAAACCTACTTCACCGCCGGCGTCAAAGAAGTGCGTGCCTGGACCATCCACCAAGGCGACACCGCTCCGCAAGCGGCAGGCGTCATTCACGGCGACTTTGAACGCGGCTTTATCCGCGCCCAAACCATAGCGTTTGACGACTTCATCCAATACAAAGGCGAACAAGGCGCCAAAGAAGCCGGCAAAATGCGCGCCGAAGGCAAAGACTACGTTGTTAAAGATGGCGATGTAATGAACTTTCTGTTTAACGT
>CAYUAF010000023.1:0-18985 GCA_964442555.1 uncultured Allobrachymonas sp. | reverse complement strand
TGCTTGCAGCCAGCCGCGCGAGCGTGTGATGCGGCTGCGTGCGGATGAGAGGTTGCGGCCGAGTTCGCGCAGTTCTTGCAGCAGGCGCTGTGGCGTGGCAAAGCTCAAGGTGATGTATTCGCTATCGATCACTACATCCGTGAAGCCAGCCCGTTGCACGATGTCGCCCCAATCGTGCAGGTCGATGAATGTGTGGCAAGGTGGCGCCCAGCCTTTTTGCCGGTACAAGGTGCGCAGCTGCGGCAGGCTGGCAGCGCCTAGCACGGAAAACATGACAAAACCTTCCGGTGCCAGCAGTTGGCGCCATTGGTTTAGCACTGCATATGGATCGGGGGTTTTGTCCAGCACCATATTGGCCCATAGCAAATCCACACTGTTATGCGGGATGTGCGTTGGCGATGGCATGTGCCAGGCTTGCGCTTGCGGATAGCGTTGCAGCAGGTTTTGATGCGCTTGCAGCCCCCCCTGTGCGGCTTGCCAATGCACCCACTGCTTGGGTTGCAGCTTGATGGCGTCTAGCCGTTGCAGCATGCGTTGCGCCACTTCTTCGTGCAGCCACGGGCTTTGCTGCGGATGTTGTTGCTGCCACCGTTGGGCTGCAATGGGGTCTATGTCCAAAGGGGGGAAAGAATCATGCATACAAGGCCGCGAGAAAAGCAAGCAGTATAGTAAGGCAAGTATTACCAATGTTGGGTATATCGTTTTAACGTTTGCTGCATTTAATTCTGAAAATATTTCAAGCCGTTTGTTTATGCCCTGCTCTACGCACAATCCGCATCGGCCATTATGGAAAATACCCAGCCAATGCCATATTTGCCATGCGTGGCTTGTTGACAATATTTGTCAGGATTGCCGCCGCGCGTATGCATCGATACAGCTGCGCTGCGCAGGATGTGCGCTTTTGTTGCCGGCAATTTCTATCTGCACGGATGAGAGGCAAAGTGATCCATTGGAACCATTCGGCGACCCGCCAGCCAAGCCCCCTTCCCTGCTGTGTGCAGACTGTTTGCGGCAACCTTTGGCGGGAATTGATGGTTGCCACGCCGCTGTTTCTTACGCCTGGCCGTGGCAACAATGCATAGATGGCTTTAAATTCGGTGCGCAAACCGGTTGGGTCGATACTTTTGCCGAACTGATGCTGCAAAGCCCGCCTCTCGCACACACGCTGCGCGCATCAGACTATGTATTGCCCATGCCTTTGCATCCACTGCGGTTGGCAGAGCGTGGGTTTAACCAATCCTGGTTATTGGCCAAGGCGCTGCGCGCATTGCTGCATCGTGCGCAAAAACTCAGGCCGGAACAGGCAACACTATGTCATGACGGTTTGCTGCGCATTCGGCATACAAAGGTACAAAGCCAGCTGCCCTTGGCAGCACGGTTGCGCAATATGCATAAGGCCTTTGCCGTTGCGCCCCAAAAAGCCACTGCGCTTGCAGGCAAGCGGGTGGTGTTGGTGGATGATGTGATGACGAGCGGTGCTTCGGTATTGGCTGCGGCACAGGCTTTGCGACATGCAAACGTTGCGCAGGTACATGTTGTGGTTTTTGCACGTACCGAAAAAAGCTGAAAGACTGCTCCTTATCCCCCAAGCTTGGACAGACAAGCGCACGCCCTACAATTCTGCTTGTGTCATTTTTGGTGTATTTGTTTTGTCTCCTGCAAGGAACTTGATCTTGACTGCTTCAACTACTTCTTCCCCCGATCGTGACGATTTGGCCCAGCAATTTGTGGCATTTGCCGTGCAATGCGGCGTATTGCGCTTTGGTGAATTCACAACCAAGGCCGGTCGGCAATCACCCTATTTTTTCAATGCTGGCTTGTTCAACGACGGTGCTATGCTGGGCCAACTTGCCCGGTTTTACGCACAGCGCATCGTTGCCAGCGACATGGAGTGCGACATGCTGTTTGGCCCCGCCTACAAAGGGATTCCGCTGGTTGCCGCAGTTGCCATTGAATTGGCGCGCATGGGGCGCAACCTGCCCTTTGCCTACAACCGCAAAGAGGCCAAAGATCACGGCGAAGGCGGCAGCCTTGTCGGCGCACCGCTGAAAGGCCGGGTGCTGATCGTGGATGATGTCATGTCTGCCGGCACGGCCGTGCGTGAATCCATTGCCCTGATTCGCGCAGCCAATGCCACGCCTGCCGCTGTTGCCGTAGCGCTGGATCGCCAGGAAAAAGCAACAGAAAACGGCCAAGACGTTCCGTACAGTGCCGTGCAATACGTGCGCACGCAACTGGGCATGCAGGTTTGCGCCATTGCCACATTGGATGATTTGCTCGGTTATCTGTCCGCATCCAGCGAAGGCGAGCTTGCCAACTATTACCAGCAAGTTTTGTCTTATCGCGCCAAATACGGGGTGCATTAAAAAGCATGGGGGTGAATCCCCCTGCTTTTGCGGTGCGGCAGAAAAGGCCGAGCAACTGCTTGCATGGTCGTTGCTCTTCGCGCAAAACAATAGCGTGAAATAGTTCACTGTTTTGCAAACAAAAAGGCAATGTTTTAAAGTAAAAAAGCTAGCAGCCAATTTTTGGCATGAACTTTGCTACTTTTTACTCTGAATTCTTCTTGCCAGGGTTACGCCATGAAAAAGCATTGGCTTTCACTTACTGCATTACCTTTTCTTCTCACCGCTGTTTCTGCTGCCGCGCAGGGCATCTACACCTGTGTGGACGCCAATGGCAGACGGCATACGTCTGATCGCCCGATTGCCGCCTGCCTTGATCGTGAGCAACGCCAACTCTCAAAAAGCGGCATCGTGCAACGCGTTCTTCCCCCCAGCTACACGGCGGAAGAAAAAGCCGCTATTGCCGCACGTGCCAAGCAGCAAGAAGAACTGCAACAGCAAGAACGCGCCAAAGCCAAAAACATGGCGGCTTTGCTGCAACGCTACCCCAGCCCTGAAGCACACCTTGCAGCGCGCAAGGCTGAAACCGATCCGGTCATTGCCCGCATCCGCGAAGGGCATGCGCGGATTGAAAAAATCAAGCAAGATCGTGCCAAGCTGAATGAAGAATTAGCTTTTTACAAAAAAAGGCCTGAAAACATGCCCGCCAAACTGCGCATGCAATTGCAAGCCAGCATGGATGGCGAGCAAGCGGCACAAAAATATATAGCCAACCAGCGGCAAGAACTGGTGAATGTGCACAAACGCTATGATGCCGAGTTGGAATTGTTGAAAACGCTCTGGAAACAACAATAAGAGCAATTAAAATCTATTCCTGTTTTTTGCGCTTTAACAGCATATAAGCATTTGCTAACGAAAGCAATCTGCCAAAAACGGATTGATCGTATTTGCCATATTTCCGTTAACTCCGAACAAAAGCGTCATAACCTGTTTTTACGATCAGCAGACTCACAACGATCATAAAAGCCACGCGCACAAAGCCCGCGCCATATTTCAAGGCCATGCGCGACCCCAAAACGCTACCGATTACATTGGCCACCGCCATCGTCAAACCCAATTGCCACCAAACATATCCCTTGCTGGCAAACAGTGCGATAGCGGCCAGGTTTGTAAACACATTCACCAGTTTGGCGCCAGCCGAAGCGGCTAGAAAATCATACCCTAGCACCCGCACAAACAAAAATACCAGAAAACTGCCGGTTCCAGGGCCGAAAAACCCGTCATATACCCCAATGCATACACCGATCAGGCACGCTATAAAAGTTTCTTTCCAGCCGCTCCAGCGAGGTTGATAGTGCTGCCCCAAATTCTTTTTCAGCAGCGTATACAACAAAATCAGCAACAAAATCAACGGCAAAGCCTTGCGCAAATAAGTAGGCGCTATTTGCGTAACAGCCCAGGCACCAATCAATGAACCTAGCAAGCCGCATATGGCTGCAGGCAGCATGCTGGACCAGCGCATGGGCACACGCCGGGCAAATTGCCAGGTTGCAAAACTGGTACCCCATACGGAAGCCGATTTATTGGTACCGAGCAAAGTGGCAGGCAATGCGGCAGGAAAGGTACTGAACAAGGCAGGCAACAAAATCAGACCGCCGCCGCCCACAATGGCATCCACAAATCCGGCAAAAGCAGAAGCCAATGCCAACAATATCCATTCCATGAACGTCCTGCCTTTCTTGGTACGCGCATCACAAAATAAAAAGCGGTACAGGCCAGGCTTGTACCGCTTTATGTTTTATCAACAAGTGCCTTTATACAACAGCGCCTGCATTGGGGTCGTTCTTGCTAGCACCCAAGCGTTTGTTAGGGCCGCCGTCTTTTTTAATCAAATCTTCGCGCTTGATGCCTAACCACAATGCCATGGATGTAGCCACAAACACGGAGGAATAAACACCAAACAGAATACCGATATTCAAGGCTACTGCAAAGTAATACAGGGTTTCACCGCCAAAAAACTGCATGGACAGCACCATGGCCAACGTACTGCCGTGTGTAATTACGGTGCGGCTGATAGTGCTGGTAATGGCATGATTGACGACTTCAACCGTTTCCATTTTGCGGAAGTGTCGGAAGTTTTCGCGTACACGGTCAAATACCACCACCGATTCATTCACCGAATAGCCGAGTACCGCCAATACCGCTGCCAGTACGGAAAGAGAAACCTCCCACTGAAAAAATGCGAAAAAGCCCAGAATAATGACCACATCGTGCATGTTGGCCACAATTGCAGAAACGGCATATTTCCATTCAAAGCGCACGGCCAGATAAATGATGATGCCCAACACCACAAAAAGAAGCGCCTTCACGCCGCTGCTGAACAGCTCTTTACCCACCTGTGGCCCGATGAATTCCACGCGGTTAAGTGATACGGAGTTGTCTTGTGCCTTGAGCGCCTCCATCACCTGCGCGCTTTGCTGCACCGAGGTGACATTGGCTTGCAGCGGCAAGCGGATCAACACGTCTTTGGAAGAGCCGTAATTTTGCACCACAACATCTTTGTAACCCATTTTTTCGATGGTGCTGCGCACGCCATCCAATTGAGCGGGCTGGGAGTAAGACACTTCCATGAGTGTGCCGCCCGTAAACTCAACCGATAAATGCAGACCACGCGTGACCAGAAAGAACACGGCCAGTGCAAATGTCACGGCAGAAATGATATTGAACACGCGCGCATAGCGCATGAACGGAATAACCTTGCGGATTTTGAAAAATTCCATGGCTTAATCCTTGCCGGAGCTATTGGTTAATTGCGCATTGCCGCCTTCAGGGCGCCAAACGGAGCCGATCGACAAACTCTGAACTTTGCGGCGATAGCCGTACCACAGATTGACCAGTCCGCGCGAGAAAAACACGGCCGAGAACATTGACGTCAAAATACCCAAACAGTGCACAACGGCAAAGCCGCGCACAGGGCCGGAGCCAAAGGCCAGCAAGGCGATGCCGGCAATCAGCGATGTGATGTTGGAATCCAGAATCGTGGCCCAGGCATGTTCGTAACCGGCATGAATGGCCGCCTGCGGCGAAGCGCCTGCCCGCAGCTCCTCGCGGATACGTTCGTTGATCAGTACGTTGGAGTCAATCGCCATGCCCAGCGCCAGCGCCATGGCGGCAATGCCCGGCAAAGTAAGTGTTGCTTGCAGCATCGACAAGGCTGCAACCAGCAACAGCAAATTAACGCCCAGGGCGATGGAAGAGATCACGCCAAACAGCATGTAATACACACACATAAAGACCACGATGGCGATAAACCCATAGATCACGCTCTTGAAGCCTTTTTCGATATTGGCAGCGCCCAGACCCGGGCCAATGGTGCGCTCTTCCACAATATCCATGGGCGCAGCCAGCGAGCCAGAGCGCAACAGCAAGGCCGTATCGGTTGCTTCTTGCGTATTGCGACTGCCGGTGATTTGCACGCGCCCACCGGGAATTTCGTTGTTGATATAGGGTGCTGTCACCACTTCGCCCTTGCCTTTTTCAAACAGCAAAATGGCTAGCCGTTTATTCACGTTTTCGCGCGTAATGGTCTGAAAATCACGCGCGCCGCTGCTATCCAGCTCCAGATTGACCGTGGGCCGGTTCTGCTCGTCAAAGCCTGTGTAGGCGTTGGTGAGGTTGTTGCCGGTCAGAAGCACGTCTTTTTTGAGGATATAGCTGTAGCGACGGCCTTGTTCATCTGCGCGCCCCATAAAGACTTCGGAGCCAAACGGCACGGGCGCCATTTCGCTTTCAGACTTGGCGGCTTCGCCTGTCAGGATGGCAGCGTTGCGATCACGCTCGGCGGCTTGCGCCTCTGGGCTTTCGTCCACCAGGCGGATTTCCAGCGTGGCGGTGCGGCCCAGAATCTCTTTGGCCTTGGCCGTATCTTGCACGCCGGGCAGTTGCACCACTACGCGGTCAGAGCCTTGTTGTTGGATCACCGGCTCGGCCACACCCAGTTCGTTAATGCGGTTGTTCAGCGTCAGAATGTTTTGTTTAACGGCCGCTTCCTGGAATTTGGTAGCTTCTGCCGGTTTGAAAGTCGCAGTCAAAATTGGCTTGCCTGCCGCATCGCCACGCACCCATTGCAGCTCGGGCGCTGCGTTTTGCAGCGCGTCTTGCGCCTTGTCTGCCGTTGCGGCATCTGCAAAGCTGATAACAAAAGCATCATTCGCGCGCTGCACATCGACTACGGCAATATTTTTCTGTGCCAGCAAATTGCGGGCGTCCAGCGCCAAAGCGTCCAGCCGTTTACTCAAGGCAGACTGGATATCCACCTGCAAGGTAAAGTGCACGCCGCCACGCAAATCCAGCCCCAGGAACATGGGCGAAGCGCCCAGCGCCCTGAGCCACTGGGGCGAGCGCGATACCAGATTGAGTGCGACCGAATAGCCGGGTTCTTCCGCATTCGGATTTACGGTTCTATCCACCACATCGCGCGCTTTGATCTGGTTGTCTGTGCTGTCAAAGCGCAGTAATAGAGAATTGCCCTGCTGCTCAACCAAGGCCGGCTGCAACTGCGCCGCAGCCAATGCTTCGAGCGTGCGCTGCTTCAACGGTTCGTCAATGGTTGCCATGGCCTGTGCCGGCGATACTTGCACGGCAGGCGCTTCGCCAAAATAGTTGGGCAAGGCATAAATCGCCGCAATCAACACGACCACGAACATGGTGATGTATTTCCAGAGCGGATAACGATTCATGGTGAAACTTTTAAAAAGGAACAGAAAAATGCGCGTAACGCAGATGGATCATCGGTATACACGCACGCCGGAAGCGGTTTTTGCCGCACACGCCCCTTGCCTGCTATGCAGAGCGCAAGAAACGTGCGCAAACGACAAAGATTAGAAGCGAATGGTGCCTTTGGGCAGCACTTGTGTCACAGCCGCTTTTTGAATCAGGATTTCCACATCTTTGGCAACTTGCAGTTCGACATTGCCGTCTTTGATGCGGCTGACTTTGCCCATCAGGCCGCCTGCCGTAATCACTTCGTCGCCGGAAGACAGGTTATCCAGCAAATTGCGCAGCTCTTTCTGCTTTTTCATTTGCGGGCGCACCATGAAGAAAAAACCCACGATAAAAACCAGCAGCATGGGAGCCACTTGCGTGAGGGTAGACATGAAACCGCCGGCACCCGAACTGGCAGGCGCAGTTTGCGCATAGGCATTGCTGATAAAAAGTAGCACGGAAACTCCCTTAAAGAAGAAAAACAAACAAAAACAGGCACTTGGCCTTACTGAAACGCCCCGCAGCTTCTCATCCCACGCAAGGATGGGTTTGAGCGAGCTGTAAGCAAACCGCTTATTCTAAGCGCTAAGCTTCAAAACACATGGATTTGCCAAAAAGCCAATTTGGGCAACAGCTTACGCGCGGCACGCAGCAAACCGTGCCAAGCCGCAATATGCACGCTGAACGCAGCGCGATTGCGCCGTGCGCCATATTTGGCTATGGCTTCGCACCCTCACGCCAGCGGGCGTATTCACCAGGGTATACCTGTTTGAAATGTGCCGCTTCGGCTTCTGCCTCGGCGTGGCGACCCAACACTTGCAAACATTCGATGATGCGGATGACGACCCGCGATTCGGGGCTGTAGTGCATCAGCATACGGGCCTCGGCCAGTTGCTGTTCGGCTTGGTCAAGCGTGACGGGATCGGTGCTGACCGCCGCAAATTGCACGGCATTGCGATACAAGAAGCTGCGCTCGGCATACGCTCTGGTGTGCTCGCGAAAGGGCCAAACACGGTTTTCAGCCGCCATGTAGAGCTGCGTAACACGCGCAAAATCAAAGCCGGCATAGCTGATGCCCAGCAGCAGGCACACCGCCAGCGCGTTTTGCAAAAGCCGCACTTTTGCTCCTGCATGGAGGGCATGTTCGCTGGATGATGATTGTGCAGCACCGCCCTGTGCCGTTGCCCATAGCACGCCAAGCGCCAAGCCGCACGCCAGCTGAAAATGCGCGTACCACAACGGATATTCCAACATGCTGTGCACCGCCATCATGAGCAGCACGCCCCACATCAGTTGGCGTGCCGGGTTTGTTTCCAACCATGGGCGGTTGCGCAACACCCACCACAGGCACAAGCCGCACAGCGCCAGCGCCACGGGCACGCCCAGTTCTACCGCCATATGCAACGGCAAGTTGTGCGCATGATCCAGCATGCTGCAAAAGCGCAGCCCCGGATAGCTGGCGTAGTAGTGCGCGTAATCCAGCTCGCCCCAGCCCCAGCCCCACCAGGGCTTTTGTGCAATCAGTTGCAGCACGTTGCTCCAAAGCACTTTGCGGCTGATGCAGGCGCGGCTATCCGTGCCTTCCAGCCGGGCCAGCATATCCACGCCCCCGTACAGATAAGGCAATAGATAGGTTGTCGCCAGATAAGCAACCGCTGTGCCCAGTAGCCAAGCCATTTCTTGCTTGCGCGATATGCCGGACGGCGCTTCAGGCCGCCTGCGCAGCAACCAAAACGCCAATATGACGATGCTGATGCCCAGTTGCACCAAGCCCGTGCGCGATAAGGTGAGCGTCATGACACCGCTCAAAGGCAGCATCAGCGCCCAGGCCAGCATGGCGGGCAGCCACTGCGGGGTTGGGCCTATGCGCCGCAGCAAGCGGGCCAAATGTCCCTGCCGCCACAAATACCACAAGGCCCACCAGGCCATGCATAGCAGCGTGGCCAAATGGTTGCGCTGGCGCAAATTGCCGTATACCTGCCCCACTGGCGCATGGTTTACCCATTGCCCCAGCCACGCCGTATGCTGGCGGTATTGCAGCAAGCCGATTACCGCGTTGAGAAGCCCCGCCAGCAGCCAGCTCCAGGCGATCAGGGCAATGCCCGTTTGCATGGCCGCCCTGCCCTGCTCGGGCTGCTTGTTTGGCGTGCCGGCAAATTCCTGCACCAAACGGGCGCCTACCACGGCTGCCACGCCGATCATGAGCAAGCCCACTGCCAGCAATTGCCAGTTTCTGTTAAGCGCCATGCCGCCAAGCGATGCCGCGGCCAGCCCCGCCAACAGGGTTGCGGCCGATGCCGACAGACGCTTGGCCGGCAGCATGGCAAACAGCAGTGCGGTACACATCCAGCCAACTAGCAGAGGGATGGCCGGCGTCATGGCGCCGCCTGCAAACGGGTTGAGCCAAGGGATGACCGCCAGCGGCAAGAAAAACGCCGCGATGGCAGCGGCGTGTTGTGGGCCTTGAGCGGGTGCAGATGGGGCAGACATGGCAGGGCTTACAAACACAAAAAGCACAAGAAGCGGGCATTATGCCGCGCCGGTTTTTGCAGCTATTGCGGCTGTTGCAGCTTCATCCGTCCGGAGTCGTTCAATCCTTTGATCGGCAACCGCCTGCAAGTGCCGTGCATCGACTTTTTCGGGTGCGATTTCTGCCAGCGGCACCAGCACAAAAGCGCGTTGGCCCATGCGGGGGTGAGGAATGGTCAGCTCCGGTGTGTTCAGCAACAGGTCGCCGTATAAAAGAATGTCGATATCCAGCGTGCGCGGCGCGTTGCGCCAAGGGCGCTCGCGGCCTGCTGCATGCTCCAGCGCGTGGATGGCGTGCAGCAAGGCCAAGGGTTGCAAGGCCGTTTCGATTTGCACCACGGCATTGATGTAGTCCGGCCCGCTGGCATCAACAGGCGCTGTGCGGTACAGAGATGAGCAAGCCAGCAGCCGCGTTTCAGGTAGTTGCGCAATATCCTGCATGGCTTGGCGCACGGCCTGCTGCGCATCGCCCAGATTGGCCCCCAACGCCAAATAAGCCATGACTGCGTTACGGTTGCACATGTTGCGCATTCTTTTTTCGCCTGCCTCAAGCCATGTCGGACGATGCCGCATGCCCCGCATCATCAGCCGGTTTGCGGCGGCTTGAACGGCGGCGCTTGGGGGCTGCTGCGCGCTCGCCCTCTGCCGCAGGCTGGTCTGTAACCGGCGGCTGCTCGGGTTGGGTTGATGAAGGCGCTGCGCTGAATGCAGATGGTGTTGTGGCTTCATGCAAGCCAGTTGCGGCAGCGCCGGCGGGCTTTTTGCGGCGTCTGCGGCGTTTTTTTGCTGTGCCGTTGTCGCCGTGCGGGGTATCTATTTCGGTGTCGACATCGCCTGCCTGCCCAGCGGCACGCGCCGGCTGCCCTTTGGTTTTGGCCTGTTTGTGCTGTGCGCGTTGCTGCTGGCGCTGTTCCTCGCGCACGGCGGCGATCAGGTCTTCACGCACGGCGTCATTGGCCATGCTAAAGGTTTGCCACCAGTCGGCCAGTTCTTCCGTTGCCTCGCCGTTGGCGGCACGCAGGCGCAAAAAGTCAAAACCCGCGCGAAAACGCAGTTGCGCCACCAGGTTGAAGGGCGCATTGCCCGTGCGCTTGTCAAAGCGCGGCTGCATCATCCAGATTTCGCGCATGTCGGCAGCGAGCTTGCCCCGGCCAGATACGTCGCCTATGCGCGCGTCAAACACTTCGTCAATGGCTTCTTGCAGGGCCAAAAACAACGGTTTGCGCTGGGCAGTGTTGCGTTGCCAGGCTTCGCGCACGTCTTGCCACAGCAGGCAGGCCAGCAAAAAGCTGGGGGCTACGGGCTTGCCTTCGCCCACGCGGCGATCGGTATCTTTCAAGGCGGCATGAATCAACGGCATATCCGCCCGCTGCACGGCCAAGGTCAGCAAAGGGTAAATGCCGCTTTGCAGGCCGAGTTTTTTCAACTGCTCGATGGTTGCCAGTGCGTGGCCGGTTTGCAGCAGTTTGAGCATTTCGTCAAACAGGCGGCTGGGCGGCATTTCTTTCAGCAGCGGCAGGCTGTCTTTCAGCGGGGCGGCGGAGGCTTTGTCAAGCTTGAAGCCCAGGGCCGAGAGTTTGGCGGCAAAGCGCACGGCGCGGATGATGCGCACCGGGTCTTCGCGGTAGCGTGTGGCGGCGTGCCCGATCATGCGGATGGTGCGCTTTTGCGTATCGGCCATGCCTTTGTGGTAGTCCACCACGATTTGCCGCTCGGGGTCGTAATACATGGCATTGACGGTGAAGTCGCGCCGCGCGGCGTCTTCTTCCTGCGTGCCCCAAACGTTGTCGCGCAGCACGCGACCAGAAGCATCTACGGCATGGCGCACGCCTTCAAGCGCGGTGCGGCTGCTTTTTTCATTGCCCTGCACTTTTTCGGCGGCAGATGCGTCCAGATAGGCGCGGAAGGTGGATACCTCGATCACTTCGTGCTCGCGCCCGCGCCCGTACACCACGTGCACGATGCGAAAACGCCGCCCGATGATAAAGGCGCGCCGAAACAGGCGTTTGACTTGTTCGGGCGTGGCATTGGTAGCTACGTCAAAGTCTTTGGGGCGCAGGCCTACCAGCAGGTCGCGCACGGCACCACCCACGATGTAGGCCTCGTAGCCTGCGCGTTTAAGCTCCCGCACGACTTCGGCTGCGCGTTCGTCTACCAGTTTGGGGTCGATGCGGTGTTCGCTGGCGGGTACCTCTACCCGTTTGCCGAACGAGGGGCGCGCGCTGCCATCTGGCGATTTGCCCAGCAGTTTGTTGATGATGCGTTTGATCATGGCTTAGTGGGTAGGAAAGAGGTCAAGAATGCGCCAGTTGCGCTCTTGCGCCAGTTGGCGCAGCCGCGCATCGGGGTTGGTGGCCACGGGTTCGTGCGCTTTTTCAAGCAAAGGCAGGTCATTAACCGAATCGGAATAAAAGGCCAGGCGCACATCATCCCAATGCAGATTGCGCGCGGCCAGCCACAGGCCGAAATTGTGCACCTTGCCCTCGCGCAGATTGGGCTGGCCGGCAATGGCGCCCGTAATGCGGCCGTCTGCCGTGTATTGCAGCTCGGTAGCCAGAATATGGTCTTGTGCAAAGCCCAGTTGCCGCCCCACGCCCGCCGCAATGAAGCGGTTGGTGGCCGTGGTCATGAGCATGATGTCGCCCGCCTGGCGGTGCTGCTGCAACAGGGCCAGCGCAGGCTCCAGTATGTGCGGCTGGATGTATTCCCGCACATACTGCTGTTGCACGGCCTGCAACTGTTGTGGCGACAGGCCGTGCAGGGTGTGTGTAACAAAGTGCACGTAGGCATGCATGTCGAGCTTGCCTGCGCAGTAGTCGGCGTAAAAGATTTCGTTTTGCTTTTCGACGGCTTCGGGCTGCGTCCAACCCATGGCGTTGGTAAAGCGGGTCCAGGTAAAGTCCGAATCAATCGGCAGCAGCGTGTGATCCAGATCAAACAAGGCGATGCGCTGGGGGGATGACATATCGGTGATCAGTTTTCTTGTTCTTCAAGCATTTGCTTGATGAGGGGAATGGTAACGGCGCGCTGGGTTTGCAGGGTGTAATTGTCCAGCATGCGCAAAAGCGCCATCAGGCTGCCGGTGTTGCGGGCAAAGCGGGTTTGCATATAGGCCACTACGTCGTCGCCCAGGTGCAGGCCCCGCTGCTGCGCCGCCTGCTGCAAGGCTTGCTTGACTTCTGCATCAGACAAGGGATGCAGGGCAAACGCCTGCCCCCAACCCAGGCGGGTGCGCAAATCTTCACGCACGGGCATATCGGCCACAGGCATGGCGCCTGCTGCCAGCACCCAGCGAATGGAACCATCGGCAGGTGCCAGGGCATGCACAAACCAGTTGAAGGCCGTGTGCTGTTGCGCGGCATCGAAACGTTCCACATCGTCCATCAAAACAGCTTGCCAGCTGCCGTCAAACTCTACGGGCTGGTCGCTGCATGGAGTGGTAGCGTCCAGCCAGCCCACGCGCAAGCCCTGCTGCTGCAAGGCGTGGCGCACGGCATGCAGCAAATGCGTTTTGCCACTGCCGCTTGCGCCCCATAAATAGGTCGGCGTTGCAGGCAAAGGCCGGCTACCCACCGCTTGTTGCAAATGCGCAAGCACCAGCGCGTTGCTGGAGCCTGCTACAAAGCTTTCCAGACTGGGCTGGATGTTCAAAGGCATGACAAGCGGGATTTGCTTCATGAAAACAGCAGAAACACGAATGGCAGACAGGCAATACGGCAACCGGTGCGCAAGCCCGGTGCACGCTTTTTGTAATTAGCCTTTGTAGAGATGGCTTTGGAAATAGCTGGTGCGCAAGCGCCGAATAGCTACCAGCAGCACGGCGCTGGTTGGCAAAGCCAGCAAAACGCCGACAAAGCCGAACAGCTGCCCAAATGCCAGCAAGGCAAAAATCACCGCCAGCGGGTGCAAGCCAATGCGCTCGCCCACCAGGCGCGGGGTGAGGAAGAAGCTTTCCAGCATTTGCCCGGCGCCGTAGATCACCAATACCATGACTGACGCCTTGGCCAGCCCCAGTTGCATGATGCCGACCACCAAAGCCATAACCAGACCAATGGCAAAGCCCACATAGGGCACAAACATGGCCAGCCCCGTGAAAATGCCGATAGGCCAGGCCAGATCAAGGCCGAACAGCATCAGCCCAATGCTGTAGAACAACGCCATAATGCCCATAACCAGCAACTGCCCGCGCAGATACTGCCCCAGCACGGCATCCGCTTCTTTAAAGAAGCCGCCCACCAGTTCACGCGAGCGCAGGGGCACCAAGGCGTACAGCTTGCCAATGAAACGATCCCAATCCAGCAGCAGGTAATACAGCGCCAGCGGAATCAGCGTGAGGTTGCCCAGCAAAGACAAGGCCGCATTGCCCCCAATCACCAGCGAAGACAGCACGGAACTGGCAGCCTCCCTGCCCTTGGCGACCGCATCGGCCGACTGGAACTGCGCGATAATCCACTCGCCGATTGTGTGCAAATCAATATCGAGATGCACTTTGAAGCCATAACGGGCCAAGGTCACTTCCACCCATGTTTTGGCCTTCATGAACAAAGCGGGCAACTGGCGCATGAATTCCGGCGCTTGTTTGATGAACAAGGGCACGACCAGCATGAACACGCCGACCACCATCAACAAAAACATCACTTCAACCAGCAACACCGCCAGCCAGCGCGGCATGCGCCCCTTGAACCAGGCATCCACCCTATCCACCACGGGATTGAGCGCATACGCCAGCACGCCTGCCACGGCAAAAGGGAACCACACTGGCGCCAGCAGCCACACGGTCACCCCGCACGCAAAGCCGATCAATAGCCATGCGGCTATCCGTTTCTGATATCTGGTGAAATGCATAAACAAGTGCCTGAAAGCTTGAAAAAAACAGGAGAGAAGAACAAGGGAGTCTTTACAATACGCCCCATGCAGACCAACCGTGGCGTACAAGCGCCGGGTCGGTTTTGACTGACTGGGTCATCAACCGCGCATTGTGCCCTGTAGTCTAAGCAACATTTTCACTTTCGCTGTAAAAGCACGTTTAATTTTCGCGCGCCATCGGCCCCGCACACACGGATTGAATCACGACATGCAAACACCCATTTCTTACAAAGACTCCGGCGTAAACATCGATGCAGGCGACGCGCTGGTGGAACGCATCAAGCCGCTTGCCAAAAAAACCCTGCGCGAAGGCGTGCTGGGGGGCATCGGCGGCTTTGGCGCCCTGTTTGAAGTGCCCAAACGCTACCAAGAGCCGGTGCTTGTGAGCGGCACAGACGGCGTGGGCACCAAGCTCAAACTCGCGTTTGAATGGAATATGCACGACACGGTTGGCATCGACCTGGTCGCCATGAGCGTAAACGACGTGCTGGTGCAAGGCGCAGAACCCCTGGTCTTTCTGGACTACTTCGCCTGCGGCAAGCTGGACGTGGACACCGCTGCCGCCGTGGTAGGCGGCATTGCCAAAGGCTGCGAACTCAGCGGCTGCGCCTTGATTGGCGGCGAAACCGCCGAAATGCCCGGCATGTACCCGCCCGGCGAATACGATCTGGCAGGCTTTGCCGTGGGCGCTGTTGAAAAATCCAAAATCCTTACCGGCCAAAACGTGGCCGAAGGCGATGTCGTGCTGGGTCTGGCCAGTCACGGCGTGCACAGCAACGGCTTCAGCCTGGTGCGCAAATGTATCGAACGCGCCCAAGCGCAAGGCGGCCTGCCCGCTACGCTGGACGGCATGCCCTTCCAAGAAGCCGTGATGCGCCCTACCCGCCTGTACGTCAAGCCCGTGCTGGCCGCGCTGGCTGCGCACCCGCAGGCTATTCATGCCCTGGCGCACATCACGGGCGGAGGCCTGCTGGAAAACATTCCGCGCGTACTGCCGCAAACGCTGGCTGCCCAGCTGCAAAAAGGCAGTTGGCCCCAAAGCGAGCTGTTTGCCTGGCTGCAAGCCACGGCAGGCATTGACGATGTGGAAATGAACCGCACCTTCAACAACGGCATCGGCATGGTAGTGGTCGTAGCTGCCGACCAGGCAGACGCCGTAGCTGCAACCTTGCAGGCGCAAGGCGAAACGGTTTACCGCATTGGGCGCATTGCCCCGCGCCAGCAACAGGCCTGCGTGTTGCTGGACTGATATGGCGCTAATACGGCGCAACAACCGCGCCGAATGCAGCCAGCCCGCACAGAATCAGAATCGCGCCCGTTAGCAGGAGATTGCTCCAACGCCCATGTCTACACCGCCCAGCAACCCTAGCCCGCCCGGCACGATTCTTTCGCCGCGCACCATTCGCATTGCCAGCCATGTTTTGATGTGGCTGTTTTTGCTGAGCGTGATGGTTTTTCGCCTGCTGCCGGGCTTGCTGTGCGTATGACTGGGCTTTTTTCTCACGCGTTGGCTGGCGCGTTTATTGGCGCTGCAAAAAATCAATTCGGCCCAAGCTTGGCAAAACGTGCCGCGTTGGACCAAAAACATCGCCGCAGGCATCATGATCATTGCGCCCCTGGGCTTGCTGGGGCTGGTGATTGCGCATTCTCTGGACTACATGATTACCACGCCGCGGCAATATGGCGATTTGCTCAATTACATGGCCAGCACCGTGCTGGAATTGCGCAAGAAGCTACCCAAGCCATTGGCCAGCCTGCTGCCGGCAGAATCCGGCAGCATTGAACGCGCCGTTGCCCGCTACCTGGCAGCCCAGGCCAGCAGTTTGGCGCAAACGGGCCGTATCTGGCTGCTGGGCATTACGCATGCCTATGTGGGGCTGATTATTGGCGCTTTGGCCGCAGTGGGCGACAAAGTGACCCAGCCGGGCGTACTGGTTAAACACTTGCTGATACGCGCCCATTTGTTCGGCGCAACCTTTCGGCAGATCATGGCGGCCCAGCTGTGGATTGCGCTGTTCAACACGGTGATGCTGGCCATCTTCCTGGTATTTGTGCTGCCTTTGTTCGGTGTGCAAATCCCCTACACGCCTGCGCTGATTACCCTCACCATGATGGCGGGGCTGGTGCCCATTGTGGGCAATCTGGTCAGCAATGTGGTAACGACCGTGGTGGGGCTTTCCGTATCGCCCATAGCGGGCGCGGCCTGTTTGGGCTTTTTGATTCTGATCCACAAGGCCGAGTACGCCATCAACGCCAAAGTGGTGGGGCACAGCACCCACATCCATATTTGGGAGCTGTTGGCCGTGATGTTTGTGGCCGAGGCCATTTTCGGCCCCGCAGGGCTGGTAGCAGCCCCGCTGTTTTACGCTTACCTGAAAAAAGAATTGCAGGCCGTGGGCCTCATATAAAAAAGCAAAAGCCCCAAAGAAACGCCTGGATGGATGGCTTTTTCCGTGCCGGGGATGTTCGCGCCATCAAAAATAGCGCGAACAACGCCTGGAGTGCCCGGTGGATTAATTCGCAAAGCGGTCGGTCGCCTTGATGAGCTGATCCAGAATGCCAGGCTCGTTAAACGCATGGCCGGCGTCGCTTACCCAATGTAGTTCTACCGCAGGGTCGGCCTCCTGCCAGGAACGGTACAGCTCCCACGCTGTAGCAGGCGGCGTGCACATGTCGTAGCGCCCCTGCACGATAACGGCCGGAATGCCTTTGAGACGATGGGCATTGCGAATCAACTGCCCTTCTTCCATAAAGCCGCCGTGGGTGAAGTAGTGGTTTTCAATCCGCGCAAAGGCCAGCGCAAAGTGCGGGTCTGCAAAGCTAGCTGCGTCTTGCGAAGGCAGCAAGGTAATGGTTCTGCCCTCCCACTGCGCCCAAGCCTTGGCGGCTTGCAGTTGCACGGCCTCATCATTCCCCATCAAGCGCCGATGGTAGGCGGCCGCCATGTCGTGGCGCTCATCGGCAGGAATGGGGGCCAGGTATTCTTCCCAGAATTCGGGGTAGATCATGGCTGCGCCGTTGTTGCCTTGGTAGAACCAGTCGATTTCATGTTTGCGAATGGTGAAAATGCCGCGCAGCACCAGCTCGCTCACATGCTGCGGATGCTGCTGTGCGTAGGCCAATGCCAGCGTGCTGCCCCACGATCCGCCAAACACCAGCCACTTGTCCGCGCCCAACATGCTGCGCAGGCGTTCCATGTCTTCTACCAAGTGCCAGGTGGTGTTGTTCTCCAGGCTGGCATGCGGTTGCGAGCGGCCGCAGCCGCGCTGGTCAAACAGCAGCACGCAGTATTTTTGCGGGTCAAACAGGCGGCGATGCGCGGGCGAGCAGCCACCGCCCGGGCCGCCGTGCAAAAACACGGCGGGCTTGCCTGCCGGATTGCCTACCAGTTCCCAGTAGATTTGGTGCCCGTCGCCGGTGTCCATGACTCCTGTTTTGAAGGGTTCTATTTCCGGATACAAACCCCGTTTGGGAGCGGCGATTTCTTGAGCACTGGTGTTGTGGTGAAAAACTGGCATGGTTCTACAAACAATGGATGAAACACGGCAACGGCCAAGCGCCGCGCCCTGTGGTTGAACAAATACGAACGGCAGTATGCGAATGGCTGCCGCGGCTACGGCACGGAAGCCATCTGCATGCAAGCAGCGCCTGCTGCTGTGCCCGATATTACTGTAGCGCAGGCAGATCGGGCTTCCCGGCCAGGTTGCCTGATTAGGGTCTGTTTACGCTACTTTTGATCATGCGAAGCTGCCTGCCAGAGTGCCAATCGAGGCGTGCGCCGCAGCGCAGACCGGGTGTCTGCACAAAAAGCACAACAAAGAGTGGCCAAAGAGTGGCGCTCTGGCAAGGTGAAACGGCGGCGCTTTCAGCCTGTTTCCGGGTGTTGTCAAACAACAAGCGCCATGTTTACACCATGCGCGCCAGCAAGGCGCCGGCATAGCGTGCTTCCAGCGGCAGCCACACTTTCAGCGGGCTGCCATTGGCTACTTGTAGCGCCTGGCCGTCGATATTTTGCATGGCCTGCAAGGTGATGATCTGGTTGCCGCTTGGGTGGATGATTTCGATGCGGTCGCCCACGGCAAAACGGTTTTTGACTTCTACCTGCAACCAGCCGTCGCGCGCTTCGGTTTTGCTGACTTCGCCCACAAATTGGCTGCGCTGCGTTTGCGAGCTGCCGGTTTCGTAGTTTTGGTAGGTGTTGGCCGGGCGGCGCTCCAAAAAGCCTGCGGTGTAGCCGCGGTTACTCAAACCTTCCAGCTCGGTAATCAGCTCGGGGTTGAATGGGCGGCCAGCTACGGCATCGTCAATGGCGCGGCGGTAAATTTGCGCCGTGCGGCTGACGTAGTACAGGCTTTTGGTACGGCCCTCGATCTTGAGGGAGTCCACGCCGATCTTCGCCAGGCGCTCCACATATTCCACCGCACGCAAATCCTTGCTGTTCATGATGTAGGTGCCGTGCTCGTCTTCCATGATGGGCATCA
>CAYUAF010000022.1:0-19219 GCA_964442555.1 uncultured Allobrachymonas sp. | reverse complement strand
ACGGTTCGCTGCTGGCCACCCACGCCGGCCGCAAAGAGCTGTTTCTCGAAGCGGGTCGCCTGATTGTGGAAATCACCAAACGCTATTACGAACAAGACGATGCGAGCGTGCTGCCGCGCAGCATTGCCACCAAAGCCGCGTTTGAAAACGCCATGAGCCTCGATGTGGCGATGGGCGGCTCCACCAACACCGTGCTGCACTTGCTGGCCGCCGCCAACGAAGCAGAAGTGGATTTCAAAATGGCCGATATCGACCGTATCAGCCGCCAAGTGCCGTGCCTGTGCAAAGTCGCACCTGCCACCCAGAAATACCATATGGAAGATGTCCACCGTGCCGGCGGCGTGATGGGCATTTTGGCCGAACTCGACCGCGCCGGCTGCCTGCAAACCGATGTTTCCACCGTGCACGCGCCCACGCTGAAACACGCGCTGGCACAATGGGACGTGATGAATCCCGCCAACGAAGCGGCGCATGCGCGTTACAAAGCCGCACCCGGCGGCGTGCGCACCACTCAGGCATTTTCGCAAAGCCGCCAGTGGCCGAGCTTGGATTTAGACCGCGAAAACGGCTGTATCCGCAGTAAAGAATTTGCCTATTCGCAAGACGGCGGCTTGGCTGTGCTGTTCGGCAACATCGCCGAGCGCGGCTGCGTGGTGAAAACCGCCGGCGTGGACGACAGCATTTTGAAATTTACCGGCCGCGCCCGCGTGTTTGAAAGCCAAGACAGCGCCGTGGCCGGCATTTTGGACAACCAAATCGTGGCCGGCGACATCGTGATTATCCGTTACGAAGGCCCCAAAGGCGGCCCCGGCATGCAGGAAATGCTCTATCCCACGAGCTACCTGAAATCGAAAGGCTTGGGCAAAGCCTGCGCTTTGCTTACCGACGGCCGTTTTTCAGGCGGCACTTCCGGTTTGAGCATCGGCCACGTTTCCCCCGAAGCGGCCGAAGGCGGCGCCATCGGTTTGGTGCGCGAGGGCGATACCGTTGAAATCGACATCCCCAACCGCAGCATCCGCCTGGCCGTATCCGACGAAGAACTGGCTGGCCGCCGCGCCGAAATGGAAGCGCGCGGCACAAAAGCATGGAAACCCGAAAACCGCGACCGCCACGTTTCCGCCGCCCTGCGCGCCTATGCCGCGATGACCACTTCCGCAGACACCGGCGCCGTGCGCGATGTGAGCCAGGTCGAACGATCCGCACGTTGATATCAACCCCGGCATCATTCCCTTTTAGCCACTAACGCTACCTGATCATTTCAGCTCCCCGAGCATTTCAAAAAGGATTTGTCATGCACGCAAAAATCGCCGCTTTTGCTTTAGCCGCTGTGGCCGCCCTGCATGCCCAAGCGGCAGGCGCCATGCCTGCCCAGCAGCCACCCGGCCAGACACCCAAAGTCCCACCCACCATGCACGCCAACACCCATACCGTAAGCAGCCGCTACGCCTTTGCCGAAACCCTGCAACGCCTGCAAGACGCAGTGCGCGCCAAAGGCATGACCGTGTTTGCCGTTATCGACCACCAAGCCGCCGCGCAAGCCAACGGCTTGCACATGCAGCCGGCCACTGTCGTGGTATTTGGCACGCCCAAGGCCGGCACGCCCTTGATGGTCAAAGATCCTTCCTTTGCCCTGCAACTGCCGCTGCGCGTATTGGTCACCGAAGTCAATGGCCAAGTGCAAGTCGTCTTTAACGACACCCGCGCACTAATCAGCGGCAGCAAAATCGATTACGCGGATGTAGCCAACTCGCTTGCCAATGCCGAAACATTGATTCGCAAAACCGTCAGCGAGTAAGCCGGCCATCCACATCCCGGCATGCACATGCGCCTTACGCGCCCTACTTTTTTTGGGAGACCATGACCATGAACAAACCTCTCTCTGTCGCCGTCATCCTTTCGGGCTGCGGCTTTCAGGACGGCAGCGAAATCCACGAAGCCGTCTGCACCCTGCTGGCGCTGGATCAGCAAGGCGCACACTACCAATGCTTTGCGCCCGATATGGCGCAAGCCCGCGTCATGAACCATTACGCCCAAGCCGAAGCCCCTGCCGAAACACGCAATGTGCTGGTTGAGTCGGCCCGCATCGCACGCGGCAACATCCAGCCCTTGGCCAACTTCCAGGCCGAACAATTCGATGCCTTGGTCATGCCCGGCGGCTTTGGCGCTGCGCTAAACCTCAGCAACTTTGCCACCGCTGGCGCGCAATGCACCGTACAAGCCGATGTGGCGCGTGCCGTGAGCAGCATGCACCAGGCAGGCAAACCCATTGGCGCGCTATGCATCGCACCCGTCATATTGGCCAAGCTGGTACCCAACGCCCGCATCACCATTGGCAGCGACGCCGACACCGCCGCCGCCTGCCAAACCATGGGCGCACAGCACAGCAACACCGGGCACGGAGAAGTAACCGTGGATACCGACAACCGCCTGGTAACCACGCCTTGCTACATGCTGGACTCCCGCATCAGCCAGATACACGACGGCGCACAGGCGCTGGTGCGCGAATTGCTGAAAATGGCACACATGGCACGCGCAGCATAAAGCGCATACGACCAGTCAGTGCCCTTCCCCAAGCCCGCCCCTTCGGCGGGCTTTTACATTCAGCAGGCTTTTGTTTGGCTTTTTTCTTGGGCTTGCTTTTTTGCGTGCGCCAAATAAACAGCCGGTTTCCATTGAAAAACCGGCAGCATCTATCCACCCCTACGCAACAAAACGACAAATAGCTATCCGCGGCAAGCAGTCAGGCTTTTTGCCATGCGTCCAAGCACTTACATTGCAGACCGCAGGGTTTGGGTAACAGGTTGGCGCAATACGTTGCGCAGGCTCCACCAACCCGCAGACCAAGCCAGCAGCGCACCGGCAAGGGCGGTGGCAGGCACGATCCACCAGGCGGGTGACCAGTCAAATTCAAATACATAATGCGTCAGTGCCCAGCTGATGCCCAGCGCTACGCCACCTGCCAGTCCGCCCGCCAAAGCGCCGGTTAAAAGCAGTTCGGCGTTCTGCACCCGCTGCAACAGGGCGCTGCGCGCGCCCAGCGCACGCATGATGGCAAATTCACGCGCACGCTCTTCGCGCGTGCTGGCAACGGTAGCAAACAGCACCAACACACCGGCGGCCAGTCCAAAGGCAAACAGCAGTTCCACGGCGCGGATGACTTTGTTCAGCACCGATTGCACTTGTTGCAAGGTGCTTTCGGTGTCGATTTGCGTGATGTTGGGGTAGCTTTGCAGCAGGCGGTAGTCCAGGCTGGGCTGGCCCGGCACGCGTGCAGGTGAGCGGTAGGCGGTGATGTAGGTTACGGCCAGTTCATCACCCAGGCTGGAGACCGGGTACATGGCAAAAAAGTTCACATGCATGGATGCCCAATTGACCTTGCGCACCGATGTGATGGTGCTTTCGCGCTGCACGCCGGCCATATCGAACAGCAGCCGGTCGCCCAGGCGCAGCCCCAGTGTTTGCATGATGCCTTCTTCCATGCTGATGGCGTTGGCATCGCCCGCGCGCCATTGGCCTTGCGCAAGCGGGTTCCAGGCGGGCAACGCGGCGCTGTAGCTGAGGTTGAATTCGCGCTGCACCAGCCGCTGCGCTTGCTCGTCGGCATATTGATCGGCCTGCACCGGCTTGCCGTTTACGGCGACAAGCCGCCCGCGCACCATGGGGTACCAGTCGTACTGGCTGACGCTGCCAGCGCGCAAGGCTTGCTGAAAGCCTTGCGCCTGATCGGGCATGATGTTGATGATGTAGCGGTTGTGCGCGTCGGGCGGCGTGGCATCGCGCCAGCTTTGCACCAAATCGGTGCGCAGCAGCACCAGCAGCGCCAATGCCATCAGGCCCAGGCACAGGCTGCTGATTTGCACCACCACAGACGCCGGGCGCGCGCCCAGTTGCCGCATGGCCATGCGCATGCCCTGCGGTATGCGCTGCGCCAGGCCGGATTGCACCAGCTTTTGCAGCAGCCACACGGCCAGCCAGCCCAGCAGCACAAACAGCACAACGGCTGCGCTAAAGCCGCCTACGGCGATGCCGCCCATTTTCAAATCGGCACTGGCTGCCAGCAGCAGCACCACAAAACCGGCCACGCCCGTCAAAACCACCAAGGCCGATGCGGGCTTGAGCCGCCCCAGCTCGCGCCGAATCACGCGCAGCGCCGGCGTATCGGCCATTTGCAGCACGGGCGGCAAGCCAAAGGCCAATAGCAAGGTCATGCCCACGCCCAGCCCCAATAGCGCCGGTTGCACGCCGGGCAAAGGCAGATCGGCCACGCGCAGCACATTGGCCAGCAAGGCCACAAATGCATAGTGCACCCCGTAGCCCAAGGCCACACCGCACAAGCTACCCGCCAGCCCGACGAGGAAAAACTCCGTGCCATACGCCAAGGCAATGGTGCGCTGGGGCAGACCCAGCACCCGCAGCATGGCGCAGCCGTCCAGATGGCGGGCGGCAAAGCTGCGCGTGCCCAGCACAATGGCGACTGCGCTTAACAAGGCCGTTAGCAACGCCACAAGGTTGAGAAAGTTGCTGGCGCGGCCCAGCGTTTCTTGCAGGCGGGGGTTGTCGTCTTGCAGCGATTGCACGCGAATACCCGGCACGCGCTTCGCCTCGGCCTGCGCCCAATCGGAATAGGCGCGCACGGCGTTTGCCGGCCCCACCAGCGCCAGGCGGTAGTTCACGCGGCTGGCGGGCTGTATCAGCTCGGTTGCGGGCAGATCGGCCATATGCATCAGCACCTTAGGCGCAAAGCTGATAAAGCCGCCGCCACGATCCGGCTCTTGCAGCAGCACCCGCTCGATTTGCAGGGCCGCATTGCCCAGCAGCAAGGTATCGCCCACATGCAGGTTCAGTGCTTCGAGCAAAGGGGCTTCTACCCACACGCGGCCGGGCTGGGGCGGCTGCTGGGTGGTCATTTCTGCCGCGCCTGCCGGCGCCGCTTCGCTAGACACCTGCGCGTCGGATGCCGGGGGCGCCGCCCCGCTGGCTTGCCCCGCATGGCTGGCCCCCACACGCAAAGCGCCGCGCAAGGGGTAGGCATCATTCACGGCTTTGAGCGTAATCAAACGCCCGGCCCCACCCTTGGCTTCTGGCGCGCGCGCCATGGTAGGAAAGGTTTGCGTTTGCGCCGTGTGCAAGCCCAGCCCGGCTGCTTTGGCGGCAAAAGCAGCGGGCAAAGGGTTGTCGCTACTCACGACCAGATCGCCGCCCAGCAATTGCGCGGCATCGCGGCGCAAAACGGCGTCTAGCCGGCTGGAGAAAAAAGCCACCGCCGAGAGGGCTGCCACCGCCAGTGTCAGCGCCACCAGCAACAGCCGCAGCTCGCCGGCTCGCACATCGCGCCACAGCGTACGCCAAGCCAGACGCCAAAAGGGAATGGGTACAGATGCCGCCAACACGGGGCGAGAAAAAGGATGTGTAGACATAGTGCGTGATTCTGCGCCCATTAGCCGCCGCGATTGGCCATTGCGGGTAACGGCGGTGTGTAAAAGATCGCAACCCCAACGCGCTTAAGCGACTTTTTCCGCGCGATTTCAGCGCCTTTTCAGGCTATTTTCGGGCGGCTGGCTTGCCTGCCCGATTGCAATCCGACAGGCGGGGGGCTTCAAGATTTTCAGATTTTGGGGATGCGAATGCGGCTGATCATGAGCGAGCCGGACAGCGCAAACAACAGCACCAGCGGGTGCAAGGTGTAGCCGCAAAAATGCCAACTACCGCCCAGCAGCTCTGTGCCGATTAGCCCCTTGGCCGCTGCCGCCCACAGCAAAAAAACCAGCAGCAACGAAGTGGGAATGGGGGTGCCTTCAAAGTATTTGACCTTGTCGGAGCCTGCCGAAAGCTCCTCCGCCGTGACGTTAAAGCGCGCCAGGCGCGACACGCCGCAGGCCACGAAATAGCCCAGCACAATGCGATCCCACAAGCCCTGCATGCCGCAGCCGTAGGCAATGACGGCGGGCGCCACGCCGAACGAGATCACATCGGCGAGCGAATCCAGCTCGCGCCCCAAGGGCGATGACATATGCCGCCAGCGTGCCACACGGCCATCCAGCGCATCAAACACGAATGCGGCCAGCACCAGCGCGCAAGCGTAGTACACATGGGCCACGTTGCCATCTTGAATGAACGAGATCATGGCAAACAAGGCCCCCACGCCACAGATGGCATTGCCCAGCGTGAACCAGTCCGCCAGATGGAAGCTGCGGATCATGGAAAACAATTTGGGTTTTTCAGGTGTAGAGGCCATGCGGCATTATGAAGGGGTATCCGAGCAAAAGGCAAACGGGCCGGTAAAAGACAAGTTAGCAGCAAAAAAACAGCCGGGGCAACTGGCTCTGCCGCGAACGGATACGGATATGCGTACGGGTACGCATACAGCTCGCATGCAACTCACATGCAGGCGCGGGAGAAAGCGCAACGGCACAGCGCTGCAACAGCGATAGAAACCGCCGCGCAACAGCCAGAGCCACAACCACAGCCTACGATCTGCGGCCCGCCTGCGCTACCGCTTGGCGGGCGTCAGGCCAGCGCACGCTCCAGCGCATCCATAAACAAGGCGGCCACGTTGCAGCCGGCTTGGTCGTGAATTTCGCGGAAGCAGGTAGGGCTGGTCACGTTGATTTCCGTTACCTTGGTGCCGATGATGTCCAGCCCGATCAAAAGCAGGCCGCGCGGCGCCAGCACGCTGCCAATGGCTTGCGCCACGGCGCGGTCAGCATCCGTCAAAGGCTGTGCCACGCCTCGGCCACCTGCGGCCAGGTTGCCGCGTACCTCGCCCCCTTGCGGGATGCGCGCCAGGCAGTACGGCACGGGCTGCCCGCCGATGATGAGCACGCGCTTGTCGCCTTGCTCGATCTCGGGCAAAAACTGCTGCACCATCAGGGTGCGGCTGCCGTGTTCATTGAGCGATTCGACAATGCTGCCCAAATTCAGGCCGTCTTCTTTCACGCGGAAAATGCCCATGCCGCCCATGCCATCCAGCGGTTTGCAGATGATGTCGCGATACTGCGCATGAAAGTCGCGCACCTGCTGCGGCCTGCGCGTTACCAGCGTGGGGGCGATGTATTCGGGAAATTCCAGAATCGAGAGTTTCTCGGGCTGGTTGCGCAGCGCCTGCGGCGAGTTGAATACGCGCGCGCCTTCGCGCTCGGCCTGCGTGAGCAAATGGGTGGCGTAGAAGTACTCGCTGTCAAACGGCGGGTCTTTGCGCATCAGCACCGCATCAAAGCTACGCAAGGCCGCGCAGCGGGTGCCGGTTTGCTCAAACCAGGCGGTATCGCCCTTGTTGCCGTTGCTGCCGTGGCCCGTTAGGCGAATGTCGCGCACATCGGCACTGACCTGCCCGCCCCGCTGCCAGAACAGATGCTGCGGCTCGCAGCTGCTGATGCGCCAGCCCCGCGCCTGCGCTTCTTGCATCATGGCAAAGGTGCTGTCTTTGTAAACGGCAAAAGACTCCAGCGGGTCGGCAATAAAAAGCAGATTCATGGTGCGCAATCTTGCAAATCAATCAACAAATAAAGATAAAAACGATGAGAAGGAGGCCGTGCAAAAAATGCTGCACATGCACAATAAATACTGCGCACGCACAGCACCTGCCGCCGCCCCGCTTTTTTTGGGTCTATCAGCAAGCATCTGCCGCACAAGGCGCACCGCGTGCGGCCCGGCAATAGCCCGCAGCGCACGCCCCATGCGGGCTGCGGGCGGATGCCTGTTGGCGGGGAAGGCTTACATATGGTCAATCATCACCTGGCCAAAGCCCGAGCAGCTCACTTGCGTGGCGCCTTCCATCAGGCGGGCAAAGTCGTAAGTGACTTGCTTGCTGAGGATGGCTTTTTCCATGCTGCTGATGATGAGGTCGGCCGCTTCCGTCCAGCCCATATGGCGCAGCATCATCTCGGCGCTCAGGATTTCGGAGCCGGGGTTTACATAGTCTTTGCCCGCATATTTGGGCGCGGTGCCGTGGGTGGCCTCGAACATGGCTACGCTGTCAGACAAATTGGCGCCGGGCGCAATGCCAATGCCGCCCACTTGCGCGGCCAAGGCGTCGCTGATGTAGTCGCCGTTGAGGTTGAGCGTGGCAATCACGCTGTATTCGGCCGGGCGCAGCAAAATCTGCTGCAAAAAGGCATCGGCAATGCTGTCTTTGATGGTGATTTCTTTGCCGGTTTTGGGGTTTTTAAAGGCGCACCACGGGCCGCCATCCACCTCGATCGCGCCAAATTCTTTTTTGGCCAAGGCATAGCCCCAGTCGCGGAAGGCACCTTCGGTGAACTTCATGATATTGCCCTTGTGCACCAGGGTTACGCTGGGCTTGTCGTTATCAATCGCGTACTGAATGGCCTTGCGCACCAGGCGCTCTGTGCCTTCGCGCGAAACGGGCTTGATGCCGATGCCCGATGTGGCGGGAAAGCGGATTTTCTTCACGCCGAACTCGTCCTGCAAAATCCGGATGAGTTTTTGCGCCTTGTCGCTTTCGGCCTCGAACTCGATGCCTGCGTAAATGTCTTCGCTGTTTTCGCGGAAGATGACCATATTCGTCTTCTCGGGCGCTTTGACTGGCGAAGGCACGCCTTGGAAGTACTGGATGGGACGCAGGCACACGTACAAATCCAGCTCCTGCCGCAGCGCCACGTTCAGGCTGCGAATGCCGCCGCCAACCGGCGTCGTCAGCGGGCCTTTGATGGACACCACATAGTCGCGCACGGCGTGCAGGGTTTCTTCGGGCAGCCACACATCGGGGCCGTATACCCTGGTGGATTTTTCGCCCGCATACACCTCCATCCAGTGGATTTTGCGCTGCCCGCCATAGGCCTTGGCTACGGCGGCATCGACCACCTTGATCATCACGGGCGTAATGTCCGCCCCTGTGCCATCGCCCTCGATAAACGGGATGATGGGCTGGTCTGGCACGTTCAGGCTGGCATCGGCATTGACCGTGATTTTTTGCCCTTGGGCGGGAATCTGGATGTGTTGGTACATGTATATGCGCTCCGTTTGAATGCCAAAACCTTTGGCGAACAGCTTGTCCGAAAGATTCTATAGACAAAATTCGCCTGGCCAGGCTGAAGCAACGCCCGACGGACGCTCCCAAGACCGCGCCCCCCGCACACATGCAAAAAACAGTGCGAACACAACATGGCCTATTGCTGCTGCGCAAAAAGCTTCAAACAGAACGAACCGCCCACCGTGGCAGTTGGCACACGTCTTTGAAGACTTCTTGAAAGAATGGATGCGCATCCGGCCTCCGGCAACACGGCAGCTATGCGCAACGTATTCCAAGCATGCACCTACGCCAATAATTAGTCCCAAAATTTATTAGAATCACGCAATTGATAAATTTTAGGACTAGTCACCATGCATCAACTCGACCAACTCGGCAAGCAAATCAACGCTATTGAACACCAGCTTGACCTTTGGATCAAAAAGCTCGGTTTGAGCTACAACAGCTTTGCCGTGCTGTACGCGCTGGCCGCTGCCGAAAACGGACAATGCACGCAAAAACACATCTGCGACGAATGGCTGCTGCCAAAGCAAACTGTGTTCAACGTTTGCAAAGAATACAAAGAAGCCGGCCTGATCGAATTGCACGAAAGCCCGCATGACAAGCGCGAGCGCATCATGCGGCTCACGCCAGCCGGCCAGGCCAAAGCCCTGCCGGTATGGCAGGCCACACGCGCCTTGAGCGCGCGCATATTCCAGGCATTTGGCGAAGAACAATCGGCGCAACTGTTTGCCCTGCTGGCCGGTTTTTGCCAAGTGTGCGGGCAAGAAATCGAACGCACGCCGCCTGATGCGGATGCCGGAGCTTGAACCATGTGGCGCACACTCCGATCGATTGGCTCCGCCCATCGCAAAAAACTGTTGCTGACATTCAGCATCGTTGCGCTGGAAAACATGCTGTTTCTGGCCTACCCCGTATTTGGCAGCTTTGCGGTCAATGCCGTCATGCAGGGCAAGGCGTGGCACGCGCTGACTTATGCGCTGGTGGTGCTGGTCGTGTGGCTGGTCGGCGCGGCACGGCGCAGTGTCGATACACGCACCTTTGCGCGGATTTACAGCGAAATGGTGGTGCCGGTGATTGTGCAGCAGCGCGTGCAGGGGCAAAGCGCATCGGCCATTTCGGCGCGTGTGGCCTTGTCGCGCGAATTTGTGGACTTTTTCGAAATGCACTTGCCAACAGCGGTGACTTCGCTCATTTCCATTGCGGGCGCCTGCGTGATGTTGCTGATTCTGGAATTTTGGCCCGGCGTACTCAGCGTGCTGATTTTGCTGGCCTTTGCCCTGTTGCTGCCGCGCTTTACTCGCGCCAGCAGCAGGCTGTATCTGGCCCTGAACAACCGGCTGGAACACGATGTGAACATGATCGAACACGCCGCCGAAGCCGCGCTGCGCAAACACTACGGCCTGGTGGCGCAACTGCGCATCTGGATTTCCAACCGCGAAGCCTTTGGCTACCTGTGCATTGGCCTGGCCATGAGCATTCTGTTCGGCTTTACCTTCGTCTGGATAACCATCAACGGCTACGGCAGCGCCGGGCATATCTATGCAATCACCACTTATTTGTGGATGTTTGCCATGAGTCTGGATGACGTGCCCCGCCTGGTAGAAAGCTACTCCAACCTCAAGAACATTGCTGCGCGCGTAGAAGTTGGCAGCCAATAAAAATCCGGGCAATTCCCGTGCAAAGTCCATGCAAAGCACGGGATGCCACACCGGCTGCCTTGCGCAAGCGCTGCGCCCACTCCGCAAACAAAAAGGCTGCCTGCTGTAACGCAAGCAGCCTTTGCAGCAAGCCGGTGGCCAAGGTGCGCGGGGCTGCCTTGGGCCATCCGCCCCGCCCTGTTAGCGCACGGGGTTGCAGCCTTTGTAGATCAGCTGGTTGTCGGGCGCGGTCACCATCAAGCCGCCTTCGGAGCGGAAGTTGTTGCTATCCAAGTAGCCTGCGCTTAAGCGATAGCCGGAACGTTCCGTAAAACGGGTAGAAACATGGTCGGACGTGTTTTGATCGTAGCTCAGCGTGTAGTTGCGGCCACGGATAGTGGCTGTTGCATGGGTAGGAATGCCAGCCGAGTTGAAGCGGTAGCGCACATTCAGGCGGCGGTTGTTTTGGCAAACGTACGCCACGCTGCCGTCGCCCAGACCCGGCTGGCGCGCCTGCGGCTGCTCTGCGGGCGCGCGGCGCTTGGGTTCGCATTCCTTGAACAGAATCCGGTCGTCAGGCGCAGTAATCATGATGCCGTTGCTGCGGCTGTAGTTGCCGCTATCCAGATAGCCCGCGCTCAAGCGATAGCCTGCGCGGTCTTTGAACAGGGTGCTGACATGGTCGGAATGCGCCATGTCGTAACGCATCACACGCTTGGCCCCGCCAACGGATGCCTGCGCCACAGTGGGCACGCCAGCCGAGTTGAACTGATAGCGCACGCGCAATGAACGGTCGTTCTGGCAGGTGTAGTCCACCGTGCCGCTTTTCGCTGCGCTTTTGGCAGTGTTTCTGGCAGTGCTTTTAGCCCCGCCTTTTGCCAACACGGGGGCAGACAGGCCGCACATGGCGGCACACACTGCGGCGGCGGCGCATACTTTCTTTTTGTTCCATTGCATGGTTTGATCTCCTGACAAACAATTTTTCCGGCCCCGGCCATGCCAACGCATGAACGGGTACTCTGCAAGCATGCAAAGCAAGCCGAGAGAATATTCAAGCAAAACGGATGCAGTTTTGAAGAAGGTGCAGGTAACTGATCCTAAAGGCGGTGTCAGATGCATGGCTTGCGCTGACTGCTGCCGCAGCACGGCTGCCCCATGCCCCATGCCCCATGCCCTATACCGCTTGCCTGCTGGCGTCCCGCTCCTTGCCCGTATCGGGCAAGGGCTGTCTTTCAAAATCTGTCTTTCAAAATATCTGCCGCCCCAAACGGCTGGCGCAAGGCCTTGGCGGCGGCTTAACCCAATCCGGTCGCCCTGCTGCACGCCACGGCGTACTTGCGCAAACCCGCGTGCATGCCCCGATGTTTACAGCGCCTGCGCTTGCAGCTCCTAGGCTGACAAAGGGCGCTTATAGGCCCAACTCTTCGCACAAGGCTTGGGCGCGGGCTTGCACTGCTGCATCCATCACGATGGGGCGGCCCCATTCGCGTTGCGTTTCGCCCGGCCATTTGTTGGTGGCGTCCAGCCCCATTTTGCTGCCCAGCCCGCTTACAGGCGAGGCAAAGTCCAGGTAGTCAATGGGCGTGTGTTCCATGATGACGGTGTCGCGCGCGGGATCCATGCGCGTGCTCATGGCCCAGACCACATCGCCCCAGTTGCGCACGTCTACATCTTCATCGACCACTACGATGAATTTGGTGTACATGAACTGGCGCAAAAAGCTCCACACGCCCATCATCACGCGGCGGGCATGGCCCGCATATTCCTTGCGGATTTGCACCACGGCCATGCGGTAGCTGCATGCTTCGGGCGGCAGGTAGAAGTCGGTAATTTCCGGAAACTGCTGCTGCAACAGCGGCACGAACAGCTCGTTCATGGCTACGCCGAGCACGGCCGGCTCGTCCAGCGGCTTGCCGGTGTAGGTGGAATGGTAGATGGGGTTGTTGCGCAGGGTAATGCGCTCTACCGTGAATACGGGAAACTCGGCTTGCTCGTTGTAGTAGCCGGTGTGGTCGCCATACGGCCCTTCCATGGCGTGCGCATAGCCGCTGGGGTGGCCGGCGTCGGGCTGGATATGGCCTTCAAGCACCATTTCGGCATAGGCGGGCACTTGCAGCGGCACGCCCAAGGCGGGCGCAATGTCGGTGCGGTTGCCGCGCAGCAGGCCGGCAAACTGGTATTCGCTCAAGGTATCCGGCACGGGCGTAACAGCGCCCAGCATGGTGGCGGGGTCTGCGCCAATAGCCACTGCAACGGGAAAAGGCTGCCCTTTGTGCGCCAAGGCATGGTCGCGAAAGTCCAGCGCGCCGCCGCGATGCGGCAGCCAGCGCATGATGAGCTGGTTGCGCGACAGCAATTGCTGCCGGTAGATGCCCAGGTTTTGCCGCTTTTTGCGCGGGCCGCGCGTAATGGTGAGGCCCCAGGTCAGCAGCGGCGCCACATCGCCCGGCCAGCAGTGCTGTATGGGCAGGCGGTGCAGGTCTACATCGGCCCCTTCCCACACTTGCTGTTGGCAAGGGGCGCTGCGCACGGTGTGCGGCGTCATGTGCCAAAGTTTTTTGAGCATGCCGCCCATGTCCAGCACGTCGCGCATGCCGCCTGGCGCAGGCGGGGCTTTGAGTGCGGCCAGCGTTTGCCCCAGCGCACGCAAGTCTTGCAGGCCAGACATGCCCATGGCCTGCGCCACGCGCTGCGTGGTGCCAAACAGGTTGCCCAGCACCGGCAAGGTGTGGCCGCTAACCTGCTCGAACAGCAAGGCCGGGCCTTGCCGGCGCAGCACGCTGTCGCAAATGGCCGTCATCTCCAGCACGGGGGATACGGCCTGCGGCACGCGGCGCAATTGGCCTTGTGCCTCGAGTTGGGTGATGAAGTCGCGTAAGTCCTGATAAGCCATGATCGTGTTGCACTTGCTATTGCAGTTGTGATTGCGCTGCTTGTTGCGCCGGTTGTTTCTGTCGTGCGGGCGGGCTGTATGCGCTTGCCTGCTGCCTATTGCCTGTTGCCTATTGCCTGAGTGGGGCGCTTGCAGCGCCTTGGCTGGCAAAACTTGCTGCTAAGCGATTGTTAAACGATTGCCAAACGATGCTGCCCCGCCCCTTTGCCACGCGCCTTATTGGCCCGTTGCGGCGGGCAAGCCCTGCCATTGCAGCGGCTGCGCCGGCCCGCCAGCCGCATCGCCCCCCAGGCCAAGCAGTCCCAGCACCCGCAGCACGGTGTGGTGCGTGGCCTCATCCAGCGATTGCGGCTTGTGGTAGTAGGCCGGCACAGGCGGAAAGACGATGCCGCCCATTTCCGTTACCGCCACCATATTGCGCAAATGCGCCAGGTTTAACGGCGCTTCGCGCACCAGCAGCACCAGCTTGCGGCGCTCTTTCAAGGCCACATCGGCCGCGCGGGTCAGCAGGCTGTCGGCCATGCCGTGCGCTACAGCCGCCAGCGTGTGCATGGAGCACGGCGCAATCACCATGCCGCAGCTGGCAAACGAGCCGCTGGCTATGGCTGCGCCTACCTCGGCGCAGTCGTAATGCCGATGCGCCAGGGCGGCTACCTCTTGCGGGGCCAACCCCATTTCATGCCGCAGGGTGAGCCAGCCTGCGTCGGATACGACCAAATGACTTTCCACTCCCGGCCAGGCGCGCAGTTGGCGCAGCAATTGCACGCCCAAAGCAGCGCCGCTTGCGCCAGTAATGCCTACCACCACGCGGCGGGGCTGCATGGCTGGCGGCGTATGCAGGGCATTGTTCATGCTTGCGCCTACCCTGCGTTCAGTATGGTCGCTTGCCCCACAACGCGGGCAAGGTAGACGACAAGGCAGACGGCAAGGCAGACAAAGGCGGCAAAGCCGACCACAGGCTGCCCGCTACGGCGCGCGGGTGCGGCAGTTGCCAGTGGCGCGGGTCGAATACGGACAAATCCATCGCGTCGAGCATGTTTTTGAGCATCAGCCCCAGCTCGGTGTCGCCTTCCATGACCAACCTGCGGGCAAAGAACAGCGTGTCGGGGTCTTGCTCGCGCCGCGCCAACGCCAAAAAGTCTGCCGCCGTGGCGGATATGGTGAGATCGGGCAGTTGCCCTGCACGGTCGGCCAGCACGGTAAAGGCTTGCCCCGTCCAGCAAAAATCGAATGTGATGCGCGCATCGCGCACCTGCACACGCACATGGCGGTTGCGCATGGCTTCAGCCACATCGGCAGGCAAATGCGGCGCCAGCAGCAAATTCAAGCCGCTGGCAAAAGCAACTGAACCCGGCCATTTGGGCAGCACAGCCAGCACGCCAGCCACCGGCGCAGGAATGGCAAAAGCGGCTTTGCCATCGGCTTTTGGGGAATCGGCTTTGGGGGGAATTGCTGCGTAATGTTCCATGGTGTTGTCCGCTCCGTCATGCTTGCACGTATTTCATGCCCGCCGTGCCGTGCCAGTAGCCGTTGCACGTTGTCGCCACCAGCAACGGCTGCATGCGGCTGGCAGCCTCGGCAGGGGTGATGTTGCCTTGCATCGCATCGCGCCAGATGCCAATGATCTCCGGCATGTGCAGCGATTGCGGGCTTAAGCGCACCACTTCTACCCCCATTTGCTGCAAGGCGGGCAAGGCGTGAATGAGATTGTACGTACGCGCCGATTGCGTCTGAATGCCGTTGAGCACCAAAAAGTCTTCGCCCTCGCGGGTTTTGAGCAGCAGGCCGTCGGGGTGGTCAATGCAACGAAAGCCGCATTCATCCTTGCGCAGATTGAGGTGCCGCGCGGTAAAGCAGCGCGCAGAAAACGCCAGCGGCATGCGCCCCAGCGCAAATACTTCCGTCTGCAAACCTGCCGGGCGGCTGTTGTGCAGCAGTGCCAAGTCGCTCTGATTCATTTCCAGCGGCGCTACCCAGCGTGCAGCGCCCTGCCCGGCCATCCACTGCAAGGCGGGGCGGTTGTACAGGTTCAAATGCGGCCCGGCAACAAAAGGCAGGCCGCTTTCAATCAGCGCCTGCACCGCGCCCATGTCGTTGGCCTCGACCATGAAGTCGCCATTGCCCACCATGCGGCGCATGGTGGTGGCGTCTGGCCCCGACTCCACCAGCACCTGCGTGGACAGCAATACCTCCTTGCCCGCCTGGCGCAACTCTTGCGCCAGCGCCAGCCAGTCGGGCAAGCGCAGTTCATGCCTGCGCGAACAAACCACTTCGCCCACATAGACCATGTCTACCGCAGACGTGGCGATTTGTTCGTAAAAGCGCAAAATGTCCGCACGCGGCCAGTAATACAAAGAAGGGCCCAAGGCTAGTTTCATATTCTTCAGCGATTCGAGTTCAGTCGGGTTAAACGGTGCCACAAAGCGGCGTGGCGTCGATGTCGATTATCACGCCATCGTCATCCTTTCACCCCTTAAGACCCTTGCCCCCTTGCACTGCGGCCACATGGCACCCGCATTTGCCGTTTGCTGTTTACCAGTGATTTGTACTGGCTCATCTCGCCTCTTGGCTACGCGCCGGAGCAGCAAACCGCATCGGCGATCAAGGCACGCGCATTGCCCGGCGCGGGTGGACTGTTTCCCGCCTGCCTTCCTTTACACTGCGGCATTGCTCGGGCCAGCGGCCCGCAATCCCCACAAAAAGCGAGGGCGAAGCGGCGCGGCCATTCCGTTTGCCTGGCATGCAGCCCTATACCCGCTCGCCACTGCTGCGGCAGCTTTTCTTGCAAGCATCACCATGCACCCCATCAACATTCATCTCAAACTACTGGGCGTAGCCGTGTTATGGGGCGCATCGTGGCCGTGGGGCAGAGTCGTGGCCCAATCCATGCCTCCACTTACGGCAGCCGCCTTGCGTTTTGTCTGTGCCGCCCTGGGGCTTGCCGTTTGGCTAGGCTGCACCAAGGGCTGGCACACCGTGCGCGCGCTCACGGCGCGGCAGTGGCTGGGCCTGGCTATCGCCGCGGCCTGCGGCGTATTTGGCTATGCCCTGTTCTTCATGCTCGGGCTGCAATACGTGGCGGCGGGCAAGGCAGCGGTTGTTATCACCATGAATCCCGCGCTCACCCTGCTGCTGGCGGCGTGGCTGTTTAAAGAGCGGTTGAACGCCGCCATCATGCTCGGCATGGCGCTGGCGCTGGGCGGTGCGCTTATGGCCATTACGCAAGGGCAGGTGTGGCAGTTTTTTGCGGGCGGCATCCAAGGCGGCGAGGCGCTGATTTTTGGCTGTGTGATTTGTTGGGCCGCCTACACCCTGATTAGCCGCGCCTTGCTGCAAGGCATTGACGCCTTGACCGCCACCACCATGACCGCAGCCCTCGGCGGCATCATGCTGGTTGCAGGCAGCCTGCTGTTTGAAGGCCCGCACGCCTGGCGGCAAACAACGCAAGCGCCGGCATCGGCCTGGCTATCGCTGGCCGCCCTGGCCTTTGCCGCCACTACCGTGGCGTACGCTTGGTATTTTGACGGCGTAAAGGCACTGGGAGCAGGCAATGCCGCAGCCTACATCACGCTGGTGCCTGTTTTTGGCATCGCGATTTCGGCGCTGTGGCTGAACGAGCCGCTACCTGCCACCCTGGCGGTTGGCGGGCTGGTTGCCGTAACCGGCATGGCGCTGATGCAATGGGGGCAAATGCAAACGCGCATGCCCGCCGCACACACGCCATCGCACCCCAACAAAAAGAGCATGCCCCGGTAACGCCCCAAGGCATGCTCCTGTACGGGATGCGGCTTTCAACGCCAGGCGGCAGGCGGCTTGAAACGGGCCTGTTATGCCTCTACCCAAGCCATCGCTTCGATCTTGTGGCCGTCCAGATCGCGCACAAAGCAGCCGTAATACTCCTTGCCATAGTGCGGGCGCGGGCCGGGCGCGCCGTCATCTTGGCCGCCGGCGGCTAGCGCCGCTTCGTAAAAAGCATGCACCTGCTCGGGCGTGGCGGCAAAAAAAGCAATGTGCACACCGTTGGCCGTTTGCGCAGGCTGGCCGTCGTGCGGTGCCTGAATCCAAAACTCGGGATAAGCGCGGCCATAGGCAATGGCCTGGTGCGCGCTCAAATCGTACACGCGGCGAATGTCCAGCGTCGCCAGCACCTTGTCGTAAAACGCCACTGCTTCGGCAAAGCGGTTGGTGCCCAAAGACACATGCGAAAGAATGCTGGGGTTGGTGATTGCAGCCATGGCAAAGCTCCTTTCTTGCAGTTCGCCTTCTTGAAAAAGCCCTTACTTCCAAGGGCGGTGGTAAGCCCCCAGCGTTTGCTGCTGCCCTTCGGACAGCTGGCTGAGCGCTTGCATCCAGTCTGCGCGCGGCTGGTAGCGGTCGGGCTGGGCGTAGCAGGCGTCAATGGCCTGCCGCCACACTTTGGTGACTTGCGTGACGTAGGCGGGGCTGCGCTGGCGGCCTTCTATCTTGATGGCGCTGATGCCCATGCGCATCAGCTCCGGCAGTATTTCGAGCGTATTGAGGCTGGTAGGCTCTTCAATGGGGTAGTAGCCGTCTTGGCCGCACACCTCGCCCACGTCAAAACGCCCTTTGCACAGGGTGGGGTAGCCGGCATTTTCGTCGGGGCGATAGCGGTCGATGAGTACGCCGCCCAGGCGGGCTTCCAGCCCCTTGGGGGTTTCAAGCCAGCGCACGGCTTTGGCGGGCGAGCACACGCCGTGCGTGTTGGGCGACTCACCCGTGGCGTAAGACGAGAGGGCGCAGCGCCCTTCTGCCATGACGCACAGGCTGCCAAAGCCGAACACTTCCAGCTCTACCGCCGTTTTGCCTGCCAGCTGGCGCACTTGTTCCAGCGAGAGCACGCGCGGCAGCACGGCGCGCGCGATATGGAACTGGCTGTGGTACAGATTGATGGCGGCGGCATGCGTGGCCGATGCCTGCACCGACAAATGCAGGCGCAAATCGGGGTGCTGCTGCTTGGCATAGGCCATCAGGCCGGGGTCGGCCAGAATGACGGCATCTATGCCCAAAGCGGCTGCACGGTCGATGGCGTTTTGCCACACCTCTTCGCGCCCCGCCTGCGGGTAGGTGTTAAGCGCCAGCAGCACTTTGCAGCCCTTGGCATGTGCGTATTGCAGGCCGTTGGCAATGGCAGCCGCATCAAAGTTCAGCCCGGCAAAGTTGCGGGCATTGGTCGCATCGCGAAAGCCCAGGTACACGCAATCGGCCCCGTGATCGACCGCCGCCTTGAGCGCAGGCAGGCTGCCTGCGGGGCAGACCAGCTCGGGCTTGCGCCAGGTGGCCATGTCTTGTGATTTAGAAAAATTGGTTTCTGTCATTTTGGTCAAACGCCTGTTTCACATTTTTGACACTCCGGGGAGCATGATAGTCACACACCAAGACGACGGCCCCCGATGCCACGCCGATTAGCGAGAGTAAAAGCATGAGGCCCCACCGAATATGACCCCAGGCAATACCAGAAAGCCTGAAGCTGGCAAGATCAAACCCGGCTGGAACGAATTGGGCAAAACCGGCAAGCAGCGAAAAGAATGGCGGGCAACAGCCGCAAAAAAGCAGGAACAAAATCGTCGGCTGATCCAGCGGTATGTGGAAAGCAAAGTTTTTTACCTCACGAATCTTCTTGATCGGTTCCTCGTCGTTTCGTGTGGAATTTGACAGCGAGAATCCATCGTAGTGGAG
>CAYUAF010000021.1:4243-19842 GCA_964442555.1 uncultured Allobrachymonas sp. | reverse complement strand
TCCACTACGATGGATTCTCGCTGTCAAATTCCACACGAAACGACGAGGAACCGCTGCCTTGCAGGATAGAAAAGTACTTTTTATCGACGACTTGTGCGTGGATTCCGCCTGCCGGGGCCAAAACGTCGGCTTGGCGCTTTATCAGTTTGTGGAAAAAGAAGCAAAAACCAACCATTGCCACAGCATGACGTTGCAGGTTTGGAACTTTAATGAAGGCGCCATGCGGTTTTATGAAAAAACCGGTTTCCATCCATTAAAAACCTGGATGGAAAAGCCTTTGTAAAAAGCGCGGAATGTTGGCGGTTTTGTTGATTTTGTTTTGGCCATTTTCCGTGTTTTTGATGCATGGCAACGCATGCTTGGCGCACGCCCATCCGGCAGCCAGGTTTTGCGTATCTTGATATGATGCTCGGCTTTTATGAGTGCAGTGGCAATAGTCTCTTCTTCGGCGTCCGGCGCGCAAGCGCCTTTGGTTGAACTGCGTAATGTGCAGTTCAGCTACAGCGCGGGCGGGCGGGCCATTTTGGACAATTTCTCGCTCACGGTGCCGCGCGGCAAAGTCACGGCCATCATGGGCGCATCGGGCGGCGGCAAAACCACGGTGCTGCGCTTGGTGGGCGCGCAACAAAAAGCCACACAAGGCCAGGTGCTGTTTGACGGGCAGGACATGGGCGCGGCTACCCAAGAGCAAATTTACGCCGCACGGCGGCGCATGGGCATGCTGTTTCAGTTCGGCGCGCTGTTTACCGATATGAGCGTGTTTGATAACGTGGCTTTTCCGCTGCGTGAACACACCCGCCTGGCGCCAGACATGATTCGCGACATCGTATTGATGAAGCTTCACGCCGTAGGGCTGCGCGGCGCGCGCGATTTGATGCCCAATGAAATCTCCGGCGGCATGGCGCGGCGCGTGGCGCTGGCGCGCGCCATTGCGCTGGATCCCGAATTGATCATGTACGACGAGCCGTTTGCGGGCCTGGATCCTATCTCGTTAGGCACTATTGCCAGTTTGGTGCGCGATTTGAATGACGCCATGGGGCTGACCAGTATCATCGTCTCGCACGATCTGGAAGAAACCTTCCGCATTGCTGACCAGGTCGTCATTTTGGGCAATGGGCGCGTGGCGGCGCAAGGCACGCCCGACGAGGTGCGCCACAGCACCGATCCGCTGGTGCAGCAGTTCGTGCAGGCGCAGCCTGAGGGGCCGGTGCATTTCCACTACCCCGGCGCGAGCCTGGCGGCAGATCTGGGTCTGCGCGAAGGAGGGGGCGCATGAGCATTTTCCATCCGGCAGACATTGGCTACGCGGCCCGGCAACAAGTGCTGCGGCTGGGAACGGGCGCACGCCTGTTCGCGCGCCTGATCACATCGTTTGCCAGCTGGGCGCGTTTTGGGCTGATTCGCGACCAAGTGTTTTTTCTTGGCAACTATTCGCTCTCCATCATTGCCGTTTCGGGGCTGTTTGTGGGGTTTGTGCTGGGCCTGCAGGGGTATTACACCCTGAAGAGTTTTGGTTCAGCCGAATCGGTGGGGCTGTTGGTTGCGCTGAGCTTGTTGCGCGAGCTGGGGCCGGTGGTTACCGGCTTGCTGTTTGCCGGGCGGGCGGGCACATCGCTTACAGCAGAAATCGGCCTGATGAAAGCGGGCGAGCAGCTGGCAGCCATGGAGATGATGGCCGTTGATCCTGTGCAGCGCATCCTCGCGCCGCGCTTTTGGGGCGGGGTGATTGCCATGCCGGTGCTGGCGGCCATTTTCAGTGCCGTGGGCATTGTGGGCGGCTGGCTGGTGGCCGTGCAACTCATCGGGCTGGATGCAGGCGCTTTTTGGGGGCAAATGCAATCGGGCGTGGATGTCTGGAACGATGTGGCCAACGGCGTGATCAAAAGCCTGGTATTTGGCGTGGCCGTGACTTTTATCGCCGTGCTGCAAGGCTATGCCTGCCGGCCAACGCCTGAAGGCGTTTCGCACGCGACCACACGCACGGTGGTGGTTGCGTCGCTGAGCGTGTTGGGGCTGGACTTTCTCCTCACGGCCATGATGTTTAGCGTTTAACGCCAACTTGTACACATTCGATAGAAAAAGGACGAACGCATGCAACGTTCAAAAGTGGATATTTGGGTCGGGCTGTTTGTGCTGGCTGGCGCAGTGGCTTTACTGTTTTTGGCACTGCAAGCAGGCAATCTGCTCTCTATTGCCCCGCGGCAGGGGTATCAGATTCGCGCGGTGTTTCAGGATATTGGCGGCTTAAAACCCAAGGCTGCCGTGAAAAGCGCGGGCGTGGTGGTGGGGCGCGTCAAGGCGATCGAGTTCGACAACACAAGCTACCAGGCAGTTGCCGTGCTGGATATGGATAGCAAATACCAATTTCCCAAAGACAGCATGCTCAAGATCATGACCAGCGGCCTGCTGGGCGACCAGTACGTAGGCATTGAGGCTGGCTTTAGCGAGGAAGCCTGGGCGAAAAACGAAAAGGTTACCAACACGCAGTCGGCCGTGGTGCTCGAAAACCTGATCGGGCAGTTCATGAACAGCAAGGCGCTGGAAGTGGGTAGCACCAACGAATCAGAGCAACCTGGCACGAAGGCAGACAATCCGGCAGACGGCGCAATGGCCGATGCGGCGGAGCCGGCTGCATCTGCCGCACAACCAGAGGTTAAGAAATGAAGTGGCCAGTGAAGTTGTCATTTGCCCCGCAGGGCAGAAACGTTTATACGGGCTTGGCGTTATTGCTGGCCAGCTTCTTGTTTACAGGCTGTGCCACTGGGCCTGGCGCGCATCCGCGCGACCCGATGGAGCCGTGGAACCGGGGCGTTTACCGCTTCAACGATGCGGTAGACAAAGCCGTGCTGAAACCAGTCGCCACGGCCTATACCAAGGTTACGCCCACCTTCATGCAAAAAGGCGTGCGCAACTTTTTCAACAACCTGGGCGATGCCTGGTCTACCGTCAACAGCATTTTGCAGCTCAAAGGGCAGGATGCGGCCAACAGCTTCTCGCGTGTCACGATCAACACGCTATTCGGCTTGGGCGGTATTTTTGATGTGGCAACCGAGGCGCAAATCCCGCAGTCGAAGCAAGACTTTGGCCTGACCTTGGGGCGTTGGGGCATGCCCTCGGGGCCTTACGTGGTGCTGCCTTTGCTGGGGCCGTCAACTGTGCGTGATGCGGCTGCCTTGCCCATTGACATGAAAGGCAATCCTGTCGGCGCGGTAAGTCCTGTTGCAGTGCGCAATGCCTTGTCTGCCTTGAGTGTGGTGAACTTCCGCGCCCAAATGCTGCAGGCGACCGACTTGCTGGATCAAGCTGCGTTGGATCCTTATGTCTTGATGCGCGACGCCTATTTGCAGCAACGCGATGCGCGCGCGGGCCAGGGGGCAGTTCACGATGGCGCTGAAGCCAACCCTGCTGAAGATGGCTATGAGCCACCGCTGCAAGACGAAGGTGCCGCTACCGGCACTGAACAGCAAAGGCCCGCTACGGCATCCCGTGCAGAAACCGCAGAAGCTGCTCAATCTGGGGCATCTGCCGCCCCGGCTGCTGCAGGCAGCCAAGCGGGCTATGAACCGCCTTTGGACGATGCGCTGCCCACGCCGGCCGCACAGCCGCCGGCAGTAGGTGCCAGCGGCGCATCCGCTGCGGTGGAAGCAGCACCAGCACCAGCCGCTGCTGCTTCGCAGCCCGCGCAACAAGCGGCGTCGCAGCCGTCGCCATCCGCAGTGCCTACTGTGTCTGGGCAAACGCCGCACTACTGGCCTGCCGTGCCGAAGCTGGTGGACGATGTATCGCCCGCAGGCTGGGGTGGCAATTTTTGGCGGCGCTAACCAGTACGCGTCTGTGGGGAGCGTCAATTGTGCGCAAGCGGCTGTGTCGATTGACCGGACAGCTTGGCGTATTACGGCTTGATGCAAACGCATCCGGCAAAAAATATGGTTCCGCAGTATGATCGCATCCCCCTTGCATCTGCTGCACGCGGTAGATGCCATTTTGTTTCTCAATTGCAAGGAAACCGACTCATGAACAAAAACTTCGCGACTGCTACCAAAACCTGGTTGGGCGGTGTGGTTTTAGGCTGTTTTGCTGTGGCAGGGCAGGCATGGGCTGCCGATATCGGGCCTGATGCCATGGTGCAGAAAGTGGCAGGAGAAACATTGGCGCAAATCAAGGCCGATGCCTCTTTGCAAACTGGCGACCCTTCGCGCATCGTGGCGCTGATCGACCGCAACGTCATGCCGCATGTCAACTTCACCCGCCTGACAGGCACCGCAGTAGGCCCCGCATGGCGCACAGCCACGCCCGAGCAGAAAAAACGCCTGGAGCAAGAATTCAAAACACTGCTGGCACGCACGTATGCAGGCGCCTTCAAGCTGGCAAACGACAAAGAGCTGAAAGTGCTGCCTCTGCGTGGCAATGTTGCGGGCAGCAATGATGTGCTCGTGCAAACGCAGCTGGTGGGCGGCGGCGAGCCTGTGCCCATGGACTACCGTCTGGAAAGAACGCCCGGCCAAGGCCTGGGGTGGAAGGCTTACAACCTGTCGGTCAGCAATGTTTGGATGATTCAGAGCTACAGACAACAGTTTGCCAAAATCATCAGCACCGGCGGCATAGACGGGCTGATCAGCAGCCTGGAAGCGCAAAACAAGCGCAACGCCGGCATTAAATAAGCGCAAGGCTTTTCGATCATGCCTGTTTGCCGACTGGCACTGCCAGAGTCCATTGGGCACCAGAATGCAGAACTGTTGTTGCAGCAATTGCAACAACAGCTGCAGGAGCAGCTTTCTGCGGGCGAGTGCGAGCAAGTCGAGGTAGATGCCGCTGCATTGCGGCAGTTTGATTCATCTGCTTTGGCGCTATTGCTGGCGTTGTTGCGGGCTGTTCAACAAAAGCAATGTGCGTGGAAGGTGACCAACCCGCCAGAGCGTTTGCTTGACTTGGCCGCGTTGTATGGCTTGGATGTTTTGCTGGCGATATCAACGGCCAAGGCAGAAATCGAATAACGAATAGCCTCAATCCTTGTGTGCTGAGTTAGCGCGATAGCGTCTGCTTTTGTCGACAGGGCAGTTTTTTAGCGCAAACAAGTATCAAAGAACAAGCGCGTGAGGTCTGCGTTTGATGGGTTATCAAACCAAGGATTGCCAAGCATTATTACGATTTGTCGCCAGCTTTTTTGCTGGCTTTTTTCTGTTTCTTGGCGGTAGCTGGCGGGGACTCCGCCAGCAGGCGTGAAGCATCAAACAGTTTGGTTTTGCTGGCAAAGTGCCGGTCAATGCGCCACTCTTCCAATATCTCCAGCGCCAGCTTGAAGTGGTGGTAGTTGAGTTGATAGATGTTGGCGATGTGGAAGTCGCCTTCTGCCTCCAAGGCCAGCACCAGCTGAGACAGTATTTTTGCTGCGTCGCTTTCCGGATTTTTCTCAATCAGTTTACGTGCTTCTTTGATGGCGCGCATGCAAAAACTCCATGATGAAAAAATAGCCAGCATTTGCTGTTGCAAGAACCGAAGCCAAGCCTCGCTTGCTTGTTTGAATGTGCTCTATCTTACTTGCTGGCGCAAAGGGCAAAGTTTGCGTCCCATGATGTTGCCATTAGAGCAGAAATAGCCCGGCGCGATTGATTTTCGGGCGAAAGAACCACGCAAGCAGCAAAAGGCTGCCGGTATTCAGTGGCTCGTACGCCTATGCCCTTTTAGGGCATCCTTTTAAGTTAGACAAACGAGCCGTAATGGGTAATGGCTTATGCGGTAGCCGTGTCTTGCCCGGGCTCTTCTTGCGGCGCATCGGCATGTGCCGTGCTTACGGAAGATGGGGAAGGCGTTTTTTCAGCAGCAGACACTAGCATGATGTTGCAAGCGTGCGGGCCTTTGGGGCCGTCCTGCAATTCGTAGCTGACGCGGCTGCCCTGTTTGAGGGTTTTGAAGCCTTCCATCTGGATAGCGGAAAAATGCGCAAAAACATCGGCGCCTGTTTCGTCGGGCGCGATAAACCCGAAACCTTTGGCATCACTAAACCATTTGACCGTACCGGTAGCCATGATGACCACTACTCCGTTTTTGAGAATAATTAAAGGAGGCTGAAGCCTCGCTGCGAATCGTAACACCATGTATGCAGATATGACAAGTGCTAATCCTAGTATTTTTGACGGAATCCGATTCGTATTATTGTTTCGAAAAATATTATGATTTGCGCGCATTAAAACATATGATGCAAAGGCAAATGGGATTTCTACCGGCATGCTCTGTTTTGAATATGGCAAAAGATTTATGATGAGCGCACTTGGAGGATAAACAATGGGTGCAATGAAGTGGCGTGGTTTCTGTGCAGGCGTGCTGTTGCTGGCAGCGCCGCTGGCGTACGCGGCGGATGGCGCAGCTATTGCCAAAGCGAATAATTGCATGACCTGCCATGGTGTGGATGCCCGAAAGATGATGGGGCCTTCTTTCAAGGAAATCGCCAACCGCTACAAGGGCAAAAATGTGGAGGCGCTGATGGTTGAGCGCATCAAGAAAGGCGGTTCCGGCGAATGGGGCGCCATGCCCATGCCGGCGCAGCCGCAGCTATCTGACGCCGATGCACGCGCCATCGTCAAATGGATGATGGCGCGCTAAGCGCATTGGTTGGGTATGCGTACGGCAACGCACCCCGTTGCGTCTTTTGCGCCCGTCATCGACAGCTTTGCGGATGCGCTGTGGCTGGAAGAAGGCCTTTCAGCCAACACCTTGGCGGCTTACCGGCGGGATATGCAGCTTTTTGCGCAATGGCTGCAAGCGCAACAGCCGCCGGTGGATGTGCTTCAAGCGACAGAAACCGATTTGCAGCTGTACCAAGGGCATTTGTTCGCGCAAGGCTATAAAGCCACTTCGGCCAACCGGCGCTTAACAGTGCTCAAGCGTTTTTACCGCTGGGCTTTGCGCGAACGGCATATCGCGCAAGATCCGACCATGCGCTTGGCCGCCGCGCGAACGCCGCTGCGCGTGCCCAAATTGATTAGCGAAGCACAGGTAGAAAGCCTGCTGGCTGCGCCTGATGTGCAAACGCCGCTGGGATTGCGTGACCGCGCCATGCTGGAGCTGCTGTATGCCAGCGGATTGCGGGTGAGTGAATTGGTGCAACTCAAACTGTTGCATGTCAGCCTGGCGGAGCAAGTTTTGCGGATTACGGGCAAGGGCAATAAAGAGCGGCTGGTGCCCTTTGGCGCGCAAGCGCACGATTGGCTGGAGCGTTATTTAACGCAGGCGCGCCCGGCTTTGCTGGGCGGGCGGCAGGCCGATGCCGTGTTTATTACTGCGCGGGGCGCCCGTGCGGGCGAGGCCATGACGCGCGCCATGTTCTGGCAGCTCATCAAAAAATATGCGGCACAGGCCGATATTCAAGTGCCGCTGTCGCCCCATACCTTACGGCATGCGTTTGCCACCCATTTGCTCAATCACGGCGCGGATTTGCGCGTGGTGCAGCTGCTGCTGGGGCATGCGGATATCAGCACCACCACCATCTATACCCATATTGCGCGCGAACGGTTGAAAGTGCTGCACGCCCAGCACCATCCGCGCAATTGCTAGCTGGCCTTTTCCGAGCATGCGCCAGCATTTGCAGGTTGCATGGAAGCGGGTGCTACGGCAGGTGTTGCTGCATCAGCCGATACACTGCAACGCTGGAAATGCTTTGTTTTTTTAGGAGTTGCCGTGTCCCTTTATCAACTGGAAAACATGTGCCCGCAAATAGCGGCTAGCGCCTGGGTAGCAGATAGCGCCCAGCTGATTGGCAATGTACATTTGGGCGAGCGTGCGAGCGTTTGGTTCCAGGCCGTGTTGCGTGGCGATAACGAACCTATCGTTTTGGGTGAAGGCTGCAATGTGCAAGACGGCTGCGTGCTGCACACCGACCCCGGCATGCCTTTAACCCTGGGCAAATGGGTCACGGTGGGGCACAAGGCCATCTTGCACGGCTGCACGGTGGGGGATGAGAGCCTGATCGGCATGGGGGCCGTGGTGCTTAATGGCGCAGTGATTGGCAAGCATTGCCTGGTAGGCGCGGGCGCTTTGGTGACGGAGGGCAAAGTCTTCCCCGACGGCAGCCTGATTGTGGGCAGCCCCGCGCGGGTTGTGCGCCAGCTCACACCGCAGCAAATGCAGGCTTTGCGGCAAAGCGCCGAGCGCTATATCGCCAACGCGCAACGCTATCAGCAAACCTTGCAGCGTTTGTGAGCAAGGGGCGCAGCGCCCAACGCGCCAAGCGTGCCTAACGGGCTTGGTTTGCGCCAGGCGGGGATAATGGCGGGCTTTGCCGTTTTATCTGCATTGTTCTAATTGCTAGTTGAATTGCTGGCAGGCGGGCTTGAACCGCCCGCCAGGCTTTTGTGGAATATTGTTGTGACTTACGCTTCTGAAACCCGCCGCCGCCGCACCTTTGCCATCATCTCGCACCCCGATGCGGGTAAAACCACGCTGACCGAGAAGCTGCTGCTGTTCTCCGGCGCGATTCAGATTGCAGGTGCCGTCAAAGGGCGCAAGGCCAGCCGCCATGCCACGTCCGACTGGATGGAGATTGAAAAGCAGCGCGGCATTTCGGTGGCTTCCAGCGTGATGCAGATGAGCTATCGCGACCACGTCATCAACCTGCTGGATACGCCCGGCCACAAAGACTTTTCGGAAGATACCTACCGCGTGCTCACCGCCGTGGATTCGGCGCTGATGGTGATTGATGCCGCCAACGGTGTGGAATCGCAAACCCGCCGCCTGATCGAGGTCTGCCGCCAGCGCGACACACCCATCATCACTTTTGTGAACAAAATGGACCGCGAAGTGCGCGACCCGCTGGACATTCTGGACGAAGTAGAGCGCGAGTTGGGCATGCCTTGCTGCCCCATCACCTGGCCCGTGGGGCAGGGCAAGAACTTTGGCGGCATCATCAATCTGCGCACGCAAAGCATGACCGTGTTTCAGGCCGGTACGGAAAAGCGCCCGCAAGACTTTGAGGTGATTCCGCTGAGCGATGCCGATACCCTGCGTGCGCGCTTTGGCAAAACCTTTGACGATGCGCTCGAAAGCATGGAGCTGGCACAAGGCGCGTCAGCCGAATGGGACCACGAAGCCTTTCTGGCCGGCAAACTCACCCCGGTATTTTTCGGCTCGGGCGTGAACAACTTTGGCGTGATGGAAGTGCTGGATGCCGTTGTAGACATGTCGCCCCCACCTGGGCCGCGCACCAGCCGTTTGATTGCCAAAAACGGCGACGTGAGCGAAACCACCATCCAGCCCGATGGCGCGGGCTTTGCGGGCGTCGTCTTTAAAGTGCAGGCCAATATGGACGCCAACCACCGCGACCGCATCGCCTTTGTGCGCGTAGCCAGCGGCAAATACACGCCCGGCATGAAGATGAAAGTGCAGCGCACAGGCAAGGAATTGCGCCCCACCAGCGTCGTTACTTTCATGAGCCAGCGCCGCGAAGCGGTGGACGAAGCCTATGCGGGCGACATCATCGGCTTTACCACCCACGGCGGCGTACAGCTGGGCGACACCATTACCGACGGAGCCAATCTGCAATTTACCGGCTTGCCGTTCTTTGCGCCCGAAATGTTCATGACTGTGGTGCTCAAAAACCCGCTGCGCACCAAACAGCTGCAACAGGGCTTGCTGCAACTGGGGGAGGAAGGCGCCATCCAGGTCTTCAAACCCGATGCGGGCGGCAATATGCTGCTGGGCGCCATTGGGCAATTGCAGTTTGAAGTGGTGCAACATCGCCTCAAAACCGAATACGACTGCGAAGTGCGGTTGGAAAGCTGCCAGTACACCGGCGCGCGCTGGATCACGGCAGATGAGCAGCAAGCCCTGCGCGAGTTTGAAAATGCCTACCCCATGCGCATGGCGCATGATGCGGCGGGCGCGCTGGCGTATTTGTGCACTTCGCCTTACGACGTGCGGCTGGCGCAGGAGCGCTTTCCAAAAATCCACTTCCACCCGCTGCGCGAGCATGCCGGCTTGAGTTTGGATAGCGCACATTGAGGCGTGAAGTTTCGTTCTGGCCCCGAGGCGGTACGGGCAGCGGCAGCAGCGCAAGTGAAGCAGGCCTGTTGCCGCTTTGCAACGTGCAACAGGGCTGTATGTGAGGAGAAAACCGCGAACATGCGCCGATATCGTTTTATAATCGCGCATTCATTTACTGGCAGACCCCCGTCGGCCTAATCTGTTTGTTGTATGGCGGGGAAAATATTGCAGCCGCATCTCACAGGTATCGATCTTGCTGTGTGAAACAGCTGCGCATTTTGGAACATTTTCGCCAATGACCACCATTCGTGTAAAAGAAAACGAGCCTTTTGAAGTTGCCCTGCGTCGCTTCAAACGTACCATTGAAAAACTCGGCCTGCTGACCGATCTGCGTGCCCGCGAGTTTTACGAAAAACCCACAGCTGAGCGCAAGCGCAAAAAAGCAGCTGCCGTCAAGCGCCACTACAAGCGCGTGCGCAGCATGCAATTGCCCAAAAAGCTGTACTAAGCTTTTGCGTTACCGGAGCCAAGCCGCTGGGTGTTAGGCTCCCGTATCTTTCAAGGCTCGCCGATGTTCAGTCGCGAGCCTTTTGTTTTGGGCGCGACAAGGCGCATGGGCGTGTGCGAGCGGGGATATTGCATTTCCCTTATGCTGCGCGGGTGTTTTTGTACATGTTTGAGGAGAATAAAGATGAAAAAACTGTTCGTATCTGCCGTTTTGGCAACTGCTGCTTTGGGTGCGCAAGCTGCCGAATACCAAATCGACCTGCGGCACATTGGCATAGTTGCTTAGCCCTCTTTGGGTGCGCAAGCTGCCGAATACCAAATCGACCCTTTTCATGCCAACGCCCGCTTTGCCATTGACCACTTCGGCACCAGCACCAATGTGGGCGGTTTTTACGAGCTGACTGGCACGGTGCAGTTCGATCAAGCCAAACGCACCGGCGCGGTGGATGTGCGCATCCCCATCAGCAGCCTGCAAAGCAGCAGCGAGCCGTTTACCAAGCATTTGAAATCTGCCGACTTGTTCAATGCAGAAAAATTCCCGGAAATGCGCTTTGTGTCTGATCGCTTTGTTTTCAAAGGCGACAAAGTGGTCGAAGTCACAGGCCGGCTGACCTTGCTGGGGCAAACCCATCCGGTTACGCTGAAAGCAAGCAAATTCAACTGCTACCAAAGCCCCATGAAAAAGGCCGAAGTGTGCGGCGGCGACTTTGAGGCCGTGATCGACCGCAGCCAATGGGGCATGAACTATCTGGTAAACGCGGGCATGACGAAGAATGTAGCCTTGCACATCCAGATTGAGGTGGTGAAAAAATAAACCTTTCTTAACGCATCAAAAGGATAAAGACATGGGTCTGAAAGAGCAGATTACCGAAGACATGAAAGCGGCCATGCGCGCCAAAGACGGCGATCGCCTGGGCACGATTCGCCTGTTGCAGGCTGCCATCAAGCAGCGCGAGGTGGATGAGCGCATCACCCTGGATGATGCGGCCGTTGTTGCCGTGGTGGACAAGCTGGTCAAGCAACGCAAAGACAGCATTGCCGCTTACGAACAGGCCGCCCGCCAAGACCTGGCCGAGAAAGAAAAAGCGGAAATGGCCGTGTTGCAAACGTATTTGCCTGCCCGCATGAGCGAGGCCGAAATTGCCGCTGCCGTGCAAGGCATTGCCGCAGCGTTTGAGTCGGAGCATGCCCGCAAGCCCGCCGCCGCAGACATGGGCAAGCTAATGGCCAGCGCCAAGGCACAGCTGGCAGGCAAAGCGGATATGGGCGCTGTATCAGCTGCCGTAAAGGCCGTGTTGTCGGCTTGAACGGCGTGTTGCCGTGCAAAAGGCAGACTCTTTGCCTTTTGCTGTGATCGCATAGGGCGGCTGCAACAAACAGGAGCAACTGACAGAAGTAACTGGCGAAAGCAACTGACGAAAGTAACTGACAGGGGCCATGTCCTGTGCCAATCGTTGTGGCTGTGGTTTTGGCAAGCGCCGCATCACCTTTGCGGCAGATGGTGCGCCGACTGCATGCACGCCAACATTCATCTGCGATTGATTTACATAAGCCACGGGCGCTCTTGCTGACAAGAGTGCCCGTTTTTTATGGGCTGTGCCAAATGGCAGTGGCGGGTTGCAGGTAGGTGCGACGCGTGTGAGGGCAGGTTGCACATAGGCCGCCGTAGTTAGGGTCTGTTCACCCTATTTTCGAAGGATGCGTTGCGATCAAAAAGGTTACTGGCCGAGGCACCATTCTTTGTCTGCGCATCGTCGCACGCCTCAATTGGCGGCTTTGTGAATATGTTCGCCCTTCTAAAAATAAGGGTGAACCGGCTCCAGCATCAGTGTGCGTGCGAGCCGTTTTTGTGTTGTTCGCACGCGGCGGTATTGTGGGTATTGTCGTGGGAGTTATTGCCGATGTTTGGTGGTGGGCAAGCGGCTTGTTGATGGCAGATGCAGCCCTCGCCCCGGGCGGCCACCACCAGTTCATGCAGCACGGGGCATTCGCCGCTCAAATGCTGGCCGCTGGCCGCGCAGCGGCTTTGCAGGCTGCGCAATTGCCGCTCAAGGGCTTGCAGGCTTTGCAGGCGGCTTTGCACGCGCGCAAGTTGTGCTTGCACCAATTGATCGACCTGCGCGCCGTCTGACAAGGGGTTGCCCAAGAGCGCAATCAGCTGGCGGATATCGTTCAAAGGCATATCCAGCGCCCGGCAGTGGCGGATAAAGGCCAGCCGCTCCACATGAGCTTGCGTGTACAAGCGGTAATTGCTGGCGCTGCGGGCGGGTTCGGGCAGCAGTTGTTCGCGCTCGTAGTAGCGAATGGTCTCGACCGAAGTGTCTGACGCGGCGGCGAGTTCACCGATTTTCATGCTTGCGTTCCTTGAAAGCCATCGTCTGGGAAGGGATTTTGCTGGCCGGGGCTTGACCCTGAAGCAGCTTCAGGGTTTTCAATATATCAAATCCGATTAATTTGCAGGCGAGTATGAAAGAAAGCACATCTTCTTGCGCGGGGCATTCGCACAAACACGGCGGGTGCTGTGGGCATGGCGTAGCCCATCCGCATGATCATCATGGCCGGCCAGACCAGGCCCCAGCCCCAGCCCAAGCCCAAGCCCAAGCCCAAGCCCAAGCCCAAGCCCACGATCACGATCACGATCACGATCACGATCACGATCACGGCTGCCAGCATGGCCATGCGCACGGGCATGAGCAGCAGTCGCACGATCACGGCCATCGCCACGGCGGCTGTGGTTGCAGTGGGGGCTGCGGCGCAAGCGCAAGCCTGAGCGAGCCTGTGCACGTGGCAGGCATGTTGAATCTGCGCGTACCGGATATGGACTGTCCCGGCGAAGAGGCGCAAATCCGCCGGGCGCTGGAAAGCCACACGGCCATCAAAAGCCTGCGATTTGATTTGGGCGCGCGCACGGTGGCGATTGATGCGCCCGAGCAAGACTGGCCCTCCATCGAGCAGGCCATTGCGCGCGAGGGCCTGAAGACCGAGCGCCTGAGCCAGCCCGTTTCGGCTGAAGAAACACAACGCCGCCAGCGGCGCGAGGTGTGGAAGCTGGGCGCTGCGTTGGGCTTTGCGCTGGGTGCGGAGCTGGTGCATTTTGTAACGCCCGAGACCACGCCGTGGAAAGTATTCAGCATGGGCTTGGCGGCGGTAGCCATTGGGCTGTCGGGCTTTGGGGTATACCGCAAGGGCCTGGCCTTGTTGCTGCGCGGGCAGTTGAGCATTACCACACTCATGACGGTAGCCGTAACCGGCGCATTCGTGATCGGCCAGTGGGCCGAGGCCGCCATGGTAATGGCGCTGTATTCACTGGCCGAATGGATTGAAGCGCGTGCGGTAGACCGTGCGCGCAATGCCATCAAAGGCTTGCTGGATTTGGCCCCCGCCACAGCCGAGGTGCGCCAGGCTGACGGTAGCTGGCGCAACATGCCCGCGCAAGGCATTGCCCCGGGCGCGATTGTGCGCGTCAAGCCTGGCGAGCGTTTGGCGCTGGATGGGCGCGTGGTAGCGGGCCACAGCGCCGTGGATCAAGCCTCCGTTACTGGTGAGAGCGTGCCGGTGGAAAAAAGCCCGGGGGATGAGGTGTTTGCCGGCACCATCAACCAGCACGGTGCGCTGGAATTTGAAGTGACCGCCCCAGCCAGCGACACGGTGCTGGCGCGCATCATCCACGCGGTAGAACAGGCGCAGGGCACGCGTGCGCCCATTCAGCGGTTTGTGGATCGGTTTGCGGCCATTTACACACCGGCGGTTTTTGCTTTTTCGCTGGCAGTGGCGCTGCTGGGCCCTTGGCTGGCGGGCTGGACGTGGCTGGCCGCCATTTACAAGGCGCTGGCGATCTTGGTCATTGCCTGCCCTTGCGCGTTGGTTATCTCCACGCCCGTAACCGTTGTAAGCGGCTTGGCCGCAGCGGCGCGGCGCGGCATTCTGATCAAAGGCGGCGTGTATCTGGAAGAGGCGCGCAAGCTCACCCACCTGGCGCTGGATAAAACCGGCACCATCACCGAAGGCAAGCCGCGCCTGGTCGCCTACGAAATTGTGCGCGCCGGTGCGGACGAAATGCGCGTATGGCAGCTGGCAACCGGCATTGCCGCACGGTCCGATCACCCCGTATCCAAAGCCATTGCGCAGGGGCTGGCCGATATGGCGGGCCAGCGGCTGGAGGTGGACGACTTTGCCGTCGAGGCCGGGCGCGGCACGCGCGGCAACATCAACGGCCAGGCGCTGATATTGGGCAACCACCGCTGGGTGCACGAGCGCGGGCACTGCTCCCCCGCGCTGGAAGCGCGCATGGCCGAGCATGAGCGCCTGGGCCGCAGCATCAGCATCCTGGCAGACGAGCAAGGCGTGCTGGCCTTGCTGATCGTGGCAGATGCCATCAAACCCAGCTCGCGGCAAGCCGTGCAAGAAATGCATGCGCAAGGCATTACACCGGTGATGCTGACGGGCGACAACCTGGCCAGCGCGCAAGCCATTGCGCGCGAAGCAGGCATTGCCAACGTACAGGCCGAACTGTTGCCCGAACAGAAGCTGCAAGCCATACAGGCGTTGAACGCGCAAAACGGCAACGCCACCGGCATGGTGGGCGATGGCATCAACGATGCGCCTGCGTTGGCCGCCGCCCGCGTGGGCTTTGCCATGGGGCAGGGCGGTTCCCACATTGCGGCCGAGGCGGCAGATGTTGTCATCATGAACGACGATTTGCGCCGCGTAGCAGAAACGGTGCGCCTCTCCAAACATGCGCACGGCGTGCTGTGGCAAAACATCGTGCTGGCGCTGGGCATCAAAACCGTCTTTTTGTTGCTGGCGCTGTTGGGCAACGCCACCATGTGGATGGCGGTTTTTGCCGATGTAGGCGCAAGCCTGCTGGTCGTGTTCAACGGCTTGCGCCTGCTGCGCTGGCGCGGGTGATTGGGGCAGGGGCGGTCATGCCCCGGCCTGCCCAGTTTCCAGCTCCCAGCTCCCAGCTCCCAGCTCCCAGCTCCCAGCTCCCAGCTCCCAGCTCCCAAGCCCCAAGCCCCAAGCCCCAAGCCCCAAGCCCCAAGCCCCAAGCCCCAAGCAGGTGGCAGGTGGCAGGTGGCAGGTGGCAGGTGGCAGGTGGCAGGTGGCAGGTGGCAGGT
>CAYUAF010000021.1:0-4143 GCA_964442555.1 uncultured Allobrachymonas sp. | reverse complement strand
GGCGGCGCAACAGTCAAGGCCATGCGGCTTTGCAAAGGGCCGGTGCGGCAGCCGGCGGCGCTGTTACCTGGGCTTACGCTTGCTTGCGAATATCGACCCACAAAATCCCCCTTGCTTTGCATAATGCCCAGCAAGGTGTTTGGCATGGTCTGGCTTGACCTGTAAACATCCGGTGCAGGGATTGCGGCTGCAAACCCTGCGTGGCATGGGGCCGTGGCAATGCGGCCTTGGTTGATGAAAGATTCAAGGGGGACATGGCATGAACGCACGCACAACTTTCCGCACGGCATTGGTTTTGGGCACATTGTGCGCAGCCGCTGCCGCTTTTGCGCAAAACACGGCTGCACCCAGCAAAAGCGGCGCGCGCAAGGGCTATCAAACCGCTGCCCAGCACGAAGCCGCCGCAGCACGCGGCAGCAAATTCAGCCAACAAAGCGAGCAACGCTACCAGCAAAACGCCTTGGCACGGTGCGAGCGCCTGCCCGCAGGTTACAAACAGGCATGTGAAGAGCGCATGCGCGGCGCGGGCACCGCTACCGGCAGCGTGGAAGGCGGCGGCATTGTGCGCGAAAGCGAAATCCGCGGCGACTTGCTGCCCGGGTACGCAAAACCGGCGCCCGCTACAGGCATGCCGCCCGTTCCTGCCGCGGTGATTCCTGCACCGGCTGGCAGCCAATAAGGCCGCCCAAGCGCGTGGGGCGGGTGCCGCCGCAGCTGCTTTTGCGGCAGACCATGCGCATTGGGCCTTGCCAAGGCCAAATGGCTGTTGCAACAAAAAGCCTCCTGTAAGGGAGGCTTTTTGATGGCGTGCGCATGTGAAATTACGCCAGTTTGCCGATGCGTTTACGAGTTCGGTTCCGGGCTTGGGGCGTGTTGCGTTTTGCCTGCTGCCGCCAGTTTGCTTTGCAACAAATCGGCAAATTGCTGGCGCTCTTTGTCGCTGGCAAAGGCGCTATAAGGCACGGCATGAAAATGTCCGTTGCCCACAAAAATCACCAAAAAGCCGCGCATATCCGCAATACGGCGCACTTCGTGGTAGTGCAGCAAGGTGTGGCCGTAATGGCCTGCGTGGTAGAGGCCATCATCATGCACGGCCAGCAGGTTTTCTCCGTAGATGAATGAGGACAAGGCTTGCCGGATGAGCCGGCTGTTCATGGCTGGCCGTATGGCCACGGCGTATTGCACTGCCAGATACGTGCCGATCAGCAAGGCCCAGCGCGTCCAAACCAATGCGCGAAACTGCGGATGCCCCTCTTCCATGCACCAGTCGAGCAGCCCTGTATCGATGAGCCCCCCGATCTGGAAAAAGACAAAGGCGGCTATCCCGGCAAAAGGCAGCAGCAAGAGCACATCGCACAGCTTGATCAGGCGCGCCAAGGGCTTGCCCCGGTACACCTGTTTGGCAATGTCTTTCAGCAGCGCTTTGTGCTGTGGGCTGTCTTGGATGGTGTAGCGAACTTCCATGGTTTTTTGCAGTGCGTAGTGCTAATCGGCAGGTAGGGCGCTGCCTGCCGGTTGAGGTTGTGTAAGCAACTGCATGTATTTTCCAGCAACGGCAAGACCAGCGCATGCCCGTGAGAAAACAGCTCCTAGCCCGTCGCGGCTATCTGCCATATCAGGTGCGCCTGCTTTGCCGTCAGTTGCTGGCGTCGTCTACGTATTCCGAGCGGATGAATGCATGGGTGCGCATCAACTCGGCTCTTACGGCGGTGCTGCCTTTGATTTTGATTTCATCGGGAGACGGCTCGATCGGGCTGTAGTCCCATGTCTGCTTCAGGTAAAGCGTAGGCTCAATGTAGCGAAAGGGGCCGTTGTACTGTTTGCCTTCTACGGTGATGGTGTTCTTGCTCAGGCTCTCGTACTTGGCTTTGTATTTTTCTTCGTTTGCTGCGTAAACGACTTGCACTTCTACAAAAGGCACCTGATCCAGGTTGATGATGGATTTGCCGTCAAATCAGCCGATTTCTATTTTGCCCAGCTCTTTGCCGTCGCGGGTAACGGTGTAGCTGCCTGCGCCAATGTCCAGCGGGATAAAAGACTTTCCGCTAGGAATGGTGTAAGGCTTACCATTCAGTTCGAAAGTCAGCGCGCGCGATTCCGTGGTGATGCCGCCTTTGACTTTTTGACCGTTGAGAGTGAACGAGTCTTCTTTTGTGACAAAGGTCGAACCCAAAGCATAAGGCTGCGGGCGAAGCGCGGTATGGTAATAAATGCCGCCGCCGATCAGGAGCACGGCGATGGCTGGCAGGATTTTGAGAGGGCGCATGGCTTTTTCTTGCGTGTGAGTTTGAGAGGGTTCAGATCGCAAACGGCCTCTTGAACTAAGAATCAAGAGGCCGTCTGAAAAACAAGATGGGGTGTGCGGCGTGCGCACGCTGCAAGCCTTGGGGGCAGCAACTGGCGCCGCGCCCCAGGCTTTTTTATTTACTTGTCTTCAAGCTGCGGCAGTACCGATGCATGGTCGTGCGAAAGCAAACCTGCGCTGCTGTACACGCCCAGCTTGTCGCGGGTATCTGCAATATCCAGATTGCGCATGGTGAGCTGGCCGATGCGATCCAACGGGGTAAAGGGGGCGTCTTCCACCTTTTCCATCGAAAGGCGCTCGGGGTGGTAAGTCAAATTGGGCGACTCGGTATTGAGAATGCTGTAGTCATTGCCGCGGCGCAGCTCCAGCGTTACCTCGCCAGTCACCGCCTTGGCCACCCAGCGCTGTGCGGTCTCGCGCAACATCAGCGCCTGCGGATCAAACCAGCGGCCCTGATACAGCAGGCGGCCCAGGCGCAAGCCGTTGATGCGGTACTGCTCAATCGTGTCTTCGTTGTGGATGCCGGTCACCAGCCGCTCGTAGGCAATGTGCAGCAGCGCCATGCCGGGCGCTTCGTAAATGCCGCGCGACTTGGCTTCGATAATGCGGTTCTCAATCTGATCGCTCATGCCCAGGCCGTGGCGGCCGCCAATGCGGTTGGCCTCAAGAAACATCTCCACCGGGTCGGCAATCGTCTTGCCATTCAGCGCCACGGGCACGCCTTCTTCAAAGCGCACGCGCACCTCTTCGGGCTTGACTTCAACCTCGGGCTTCCAAAACGCCACACCCATGATCGGATTGACGATGCGAATGCCGCTGCTTAGCTCCTCCAGATCTTTGGCCTCGTGCGTAGCGCCCAGCATATTGCTGTCAGTGCTATAGGCCTTCTCGGCGCTCATCTTGTATTCAAACTCGTGGTCGAGCAAGAACTGGGACATCTCCGCGCGCCCGCCCAGCTCGTCAATAAAAGTCTGATCCAGCCAGGGTTTGTAAATGCGCAACTTCGGATTGGTCAGCAAACCGTAGCGGTAAAAACGCTCGATATCGTTGCCCTTGTACGTGCTGCCATCGCCCCAGATGTGCACATCATCTTCCTTCATGGCCGCCACCAGCATCGTGCCGGTTACGGCGCGGCCCAGCGGCGTGGTGTTGAAATAGGCAATGCCGCCCGTATGCACGTGAAACGCGCCGCATTGAATCGCGGCAATCCCCTCGTGTGCCAGCTGGGCGCGGCAGTCGATCAGGCGTGCCTTTTCTGCGCCGTACTCCATCGCCTTGCGCGGAATGGCGTCGTAATCCGCCTCATCAGGCTGGCCCAGGTTGGCCGTATAGGCGTAAGGAATAGCGCCCTTTTTGCGCATCCACAACAAGGCGGCTGATGTATCCAAACCGCCCGAAAAGGCGATACCTACTTTTTGCCCCACGGGCAGAGATTGAAGAATGGTGCTCATGACGTGTGTTGAACGGAAAAAAACGAGAACAGACAAAACCAAGTCCAGGCGGAATTATGCCCGCACGCTCTGCGGCTTGCGCTAAGGGTACGAAGGGATATGCGAAATTTGGGCGATGCAGCCTTGGGCGCGTGGCCTTTGACTTGGAACTTGGATCATGTTGCCCGCCACCGCCGCGTGGATTGGTATCTGGCCCTGCAACGCAAGCTGCAACTGTCGCCAGACCAGCGCCAGCCCGCATCCACCGTGCGCCACGCCTTTGCCCTGTACCAACTCCCCAGCACCGAAGAAGGCTTTGCCGATGTAAAAATCGTGCCGGCTGATACCGATTGGAGGGTTCCTCGTCGTTTCGTGTGGAATTTGACAGCGAGAATCCATCGTAGTGGA
>CAYUAF010000020.1:17214-20326 GCA_964442555.1 uncultured Allobrachymonas sp. | reverse complement strand
GTGACTCGCACACCCGCTTCCCCATCGGCATCTCCTTCCCCGCAGGCTCGGGCCTGGTCGCCTTTGGCGCAGCCACCGGCGTCATGCCGCTGGACATGCCCGAAAGCGTGCTGGTGCGCTTCAAGGGTGAGATGCAGCCCGGCGTCACCCTGCGCGATCTGGTGCATGCCATTCCGCTGTACGCCATCAAGGCCGGTCTGCTGACCGTGGCCAAGGCCGGCAAGAAGAACATCTTCTCCGGCCGCATCCTCGAAATCGAAGGTCTGCCCAATCTGAAGGTCGAGCAGGCATTCGAGCTGTCCGATGCATCGGCCGAGCGCTCGGCGGCGGGCTGTACCATCAAGCTGGATAAGGAACCGATCATCGAGTACCTGAAGTCCAACATCGTGCTGATGAAGAACATGATCGCCGATGGCTATCAGGACGCGAAGGCGCTGGCACGCCGCATCGAGAAGGTCGAGCAGTGGCTGGCCGATCCGCAGCTGCTGGAAGCCGATGCCGATGCCGAGTACGCGGCCGTGATCGAGATCGACATGAACGAGATCAAGGAGCCGATCGTCTGCTGCCCGAACGACCCGGACGACGCCAAGTTCCTGTCCGAAGTCGCCGGCACCAAGATCGACGAAGCCTTCATCGGTTCGTGCATGACCAACATCGGCCACTTCCGTGCAGCCGCCAAGCTGCTGGGCGGCCAGCGCGACATTCCGGTCAAGCTGTGGGTGGCGCCGCCCACCAAGATGGACCAGAACGAGCTGATCAAGGAAGGCCACTACGCCGCCTTCGGCACCGCCGGTGCGCGCACCGAAATGCCGGGCTGCTCGCTGTGCATGGGCAACCAGGCACAGGTGCGCGAAGGCGCCACGGTGATCTCCACCAGCACCCGCAACTTCCCCAACCGTCTGGGCAAGAACACCAACGTCTTCTTGGGCAGCGCAGAACTGGCGGCCATTGCCTCGCGCCTGGGCAAGCTGCCCACCCCCGAGGAGTATCTGAAGGAAATGGATGTGATCGATGCCGACAAGGCCAGCGTCTACCGCTACATGAACTTCGACCAGATTCCCGAGTATGCGGAAGTGGCCGAAGGCCAGAGCAACGCGCTGGAACAGCATCCGTAACTTGCGCGTTGCGGATGACTCAACGCCCTTGGTGTAGTGCAGCGCTTGAACTGCCAAGGGCTGCACGATAAAGCTGCACGCGACAAAAAAGCCCCTGCCGTCAGGCCGGGGCTTTTTGTTGCTTGTGTCAAACGTGTTGCGCTTGATGGAAGGAAGCGCAAACGCCAGCCCTGCACCTTTACGCCTTGTGCTTGTTTCTCGCGCCACCCTGGCGGGCTTTGAGGCGCGGGTTGGATTTGCAGATGACGTAGATGCGGCCGCGGCGGCGCACGACTTGGCAGTCGCGGCTGCGGTTTTTGGCTTCTTTCAGGGATGAAAGGACTTGCATGGTTTTTTCCTCCTGACTGCGGGATAGAACGCGCTGCATCCCTCTACGCTTTGGCGCATGCCGAAGATACGCACATCAGATAGATAAAAGGATGCAGGGGCAGATATTCTAAATGCGAACCAATCTTATTAAATGCAGAAAGAAGTACATGCAAGCTGTTTTTTTGATGCCTGCGGACTCGCGGTGAACCCGGTTCAGCGGCGACCCGAGCAAGCCGCGCAAGGACAAGAGCAAAGGCAAGCACCAACGCTAACAACGGGCACTGCGCAAATGCCCTGCGCCATGTCTTTCCAGCAGTCCGCATCCAGCGAGCCGTGCGCGAGCAGATAGGCACAACGCGCAGTTGTGCGGCATCTTGGAATGGTTGGACATTTTTCTTTTTGATCAGCCCGCCACGCCAACCACGGATGACGGCTATGACCGATTGGAGCCACATTGCGCCCGTGCGGCGCTTGCATGCTGCACCACGCATGGCCTGCCGCACAGGCGCATGCTTAGAGAAGATCGCCAATCCTGCGCGTGCAAGCGCCCGTCACGCAGCAGCGGCGCGGCGCAGGCGGTCGGCCACGGCTTCCCACTCGGGCGCGGTGGATACGGGTTCTACCCAGATCAGGGTCATGCCTTGTTCGTCAAACGCGCGCAGGCGGGCGAACAGTTCGCGCGCGGCTTCTTCGGCGCTGCCGGGCATGGTGGCCAGCCGCACTTTGCTGGCGTTGCTGCGCAGGGGGGTGCGGCTCCAGATGCCGATGGCGGGCGCATCGTTGCCCAGCAGGTCGAGCGCGGCCTGCATGTCTTTGGCTTCCATGATGCGCAGTTTGGCGCGCGGCGCGTAGTGCGCCAGCAAAGTGCCGGGCGCTTGCGGCGCAGCTGTGGCGGATGTTGTCGTGGCGGCAGGCTGCACGCGCACATGCAGTTTGTCGAAGATGGCTTGCGGGGTGATGGCGCCGGGGCGCAGCAGCACGGGCGTGCCGCGGCTGCAATCGATGATGGTGGATTCAATGCCCACGGGGCAAGCGCCTGCATCGAGCACGGGCAGGTCTGGGCCAAATTCTTGCTGCACGTGCAGCGCCGTTGTGGGGCTGACGTGGCCGAAGCGGTTGGCGCTGGGCGCGGCCAGCCCCGGCACGCCACGCTGTTGCAGGGCTTGCAGCACGGCTTGCGCGGCCGGGTGCGCCGGGCAGCGCAGGCCGATGGTGGCGTGCTGCCCGGCAGCGACGTTGGCTACGCCGGGTTTGCGCGGCACGATGACGGTGAGCGGCCCGGGCCAGAAGGTTTGCATGAGCGCAGCGGCATGGTCGGGCAGTTGCTGCAAAAAGCCTTCGGCAGCGAAATGTTCTGCCGCAGCCATATTGGCCACATGCACGATGAGCGGATGCGCCACGGGGCGGCCCTTGGCAGCAAAGATTTTGGCAACGGCCTGGTCATCATCGGCGCGGGCTGCCAGGCCGTAAACGGTTTCGGTCGGCAGGCCCAGCAGATTGCCGGTGGCCAGAATGTTGGCCGCCTGTTCGATGGCGGTGGGTTGGGAGGCATCAAGCAACATGGGCGCTATTGTCCCATGAGCGCCCCATGCATGCCCCGCGCACCGCACTGGTAGCCGCCGCTGACCGCACCTTGCCGCAGCGCAAGCAGCCGTGGGGCGGCAGTTACGCCAATCACGCCAACTGTT